>JAPLPF010000137.1:0-1442 GCA_026400325.1 Rhodobacterales bacterium | reverse complement strand
AACGGTCAAGCCCGCCTTGCAGGATGGTGTAATCGGTCGAAAGGTCGCCTTTCCAGGTGCGATAGCCCTTTTCAACCCGCAGGGAATTGAGAGCGAACATCCCGAAAGGTTTCAGCCCCAAAGGCGTTCCCGCCGCCATGACCGCATCCCAGACAGCCGGTGTGTCGGCAAGCCGCGAGTGAAGCTCCCAACCCAACTCGCCCGCAAAGGAAACCCGCATCAGCCGCACGTCGCGTCCTGCAATCCGGGCGGTCTGAAAGGTCAGCCAGCCCTTGGCGAGGTCGGCCTCGGTTCCCGCGGCGGCCAGCACCTCGCGCGCCTTGGGGCCGGTCAGGATATGACACGACCACTCCGCGCTTTCGTCGGTCAGCGTCAGACCCGGGGCAAGGTGCCGCTCCAGCCAACCGCGATCATGCAGTTGGGCGGTCGCTGCGGTGATCAGCAGGATCTCGTCTTCGGCGATCCGGGCCACCGACATCTCGGTGACGATCCGGCCCTTGTCATCGGCGAAATAGGCCAGGCCAAGTCGCCCGATGGATGGCAGCTTGCCGGTGATCTGCCGGACAAGCCAGTCAGCGGCCCCTGCCCCGGTCAGCCGGAACCGGCTGAAGCCAGGTAGGTCAAGAAGACCGCAGGAGTCGCGCACCGCTGCACATTCGTCCGCCACCGCACCGAACCAGGGTCCCTTGCGCGTCCAGGTGCGTTGTGCGTCCTCTGACGTGTCGTCACCGGGACGCGCATACCACAGCGCACGCTCATAGCCGTTCTGGGGCCCGAACTGTGCGCCAAGCGCCGCGGTCCGGTCATGCACGGCCGAGAGCCGCTTCATCCGGCCTTCGGGCCAGGCATGGTGCGGCATGTGCATGGCGTATTCGTGGCCGTAGACCTCCAGCCCCTTCTTCACGCAGTAATCCTGATCTTCCCAGCCGGTAAAGCGGCGCGGGTCGCAGGACCACATGTCCCATTCGGTGGCACCCTCGGTGATCCATTCGGCAAGCACCTTGCCCGCCCCCCCGGCCTGGCAGATGCCGAAGGTGAAGACGCAAGCCTCGAACGCGTTCGGCACGCCCGGCATCGGGCCGATCAGGGGGTTGCCGTCGGGGGTATAGGGGATGGGACCGTTGATCACCTTGGTCAGGTTTGCCTGCGCCAGTAGGGGCACCCGCGCCATGGCGTCGTTGATGTACCATTCCAGCCGGTCCAGATCGTCGGGGAACAGCTGAAAGCTGAAATCGTCGGGCATCGGATCGTCGGGTGTAACCCAATGCGCGCGGCATGGGTTTTCGTAGGGGCCAAGGTTGAAGCCCATCTTCTCTTGCCGCAGGTAATACGAGCTGTCGACATCGCGCAGCAGCGGCAGCTTGTGGCCAACTTCGCGGCTCCACGCATCCAGCTCGGGAATCGTGTCAAACAGCATGTATTGATGGCTCATGACCATCATC
>JAPLPF010000107.1 GCA_026400325.1 Rhodobacterales bacterium | reverse complement strand
GACGCTGGGCCATGCCCGCACGATGGATGGGATCGAGATGGCCGCAATCATGTTCGGCTGCGCGCCCGAAGCTTTGCCAGTCAGCTTGCTGGGCATCATCAACACCAACTCGCCCCTGCAACTTGACATACCGATGGCCGAGGGGCTGATCGCCATGGCGTCGCATGGGCAGGTGAACGTCATCACCCCGTTCACCCTTGCCGGGGCCATGGCGCCGGTCACGCTGGCGGGTGCACTGGTTCTGCAACATGCCGAGGCGATGGCGGGGATCGTGCTGACGCAAGTTGTGCGGCCTGGGGTGCCGGTGATGTATGGCGGCTTTACCTCGAACGTCGACATGCGCAGCGGCTCTCCTGCCTTCGGGACGCCGGAATATGCCAAGGCCGCGCAAGTCTCGGGTCAGCTTGCGCGGCACATCGGGGTGCCGTTCCGGTCGTCCAACGTGACGGCGGCGAACGCGGTCGATGCGCAGGCGGCCTACGAATCCCAGATGGCACTGTGGGGGGCGCTGACCGGGGGCGCGCATCTTCTGGAACATGCGGCGGGGTGGCTGCACGGCGGGCTGACCGCCAGCTTTGAAAAGCTGATCCTTGATGCCGAGATGTTGCAGATGATGGACGCCTACTTCGAGCCTGTCGCCACTGACCCCGGCGCATTGGCCCTTGACGCGATACTGGAGGCTGGCGCGGGGGGGCATTTCTTCGGCACCGCGCACACCATGGCGCGCTATGAAACCGCCTTTCATGCCCCGATGCTGTCGAACTGGGACAACCATCCGACCTGGCTTGCAAAGGGCAGCATCGACGCCCGCACCCGCGCCAACACCGTCTGGAAAGAGCTTCTGGCAACCGCGGAAGACCCGCCCCTCGACCCCGGCATCGACGAGGCGCTGTGCGCCTATGTCGCCCGCCGAAAGGCCGAGGGCGGGGCACCGATGAACTGATGGGCAGGCCCGATTTGACCACATCGATCCGGACAACCGGCGCAAGCCCCCCACCCCCATCCCCTCCCCACCAGGGGGAGGGGAGGCGCGAACCTGCGCTGCTCTGCCTGTTTTACCGGTTGCAGGCCGGACCCAACTGGTCCGCCCGCGCGCCCCTCCCCCCTCGTGGGGGAGGGATGGGGTGGGGGGCCCGGCCCGGGGCGCGGACGGGGCGAACAAGCCAAAAAGCGGAGACCATCCGATGACCACCCGCACAGAATTCCCTTTCGCCCTCACCGAGATCGAGAACATCTGGGTCCCCATGCCCGACGGGACACGGTTGGCCGGTCGCCTTTGGCTGCCCGAAGGTGCCGGAAAGGTGCCGCTGATCCTGGAATACCTGCCCTACCGCAAGCGCGACGGCACGCGTGCACGGGATGAGAAGATGCACCGCTACCTCGCCCGGCACGGCTATGCCTGCCTGCGACTGGACATTCGCGGCACTGGCGACAGCGAAGGCGTCATCACCGACGAATACTCGGTTCAGGAACAGCTTGACGGCGTCGACGCCATCGACTGGCTGTCAAGGCAGGACTGGTGCGATGGTCAGGTCGCGATGATCGGCATCAGCTGGGGCGGCTTCAACGGGTTGCAGATCGCCGCCCGCCAGCCGCCCGCGCTGAAGACGATCATCACGGTGGGATCCACGGATGACCGCTATGCCACCGACATCCACTGGGTCGGCGGGTGCCTGTCAAAAGACAACTTCGACTGGTCCTCGACCATGTTCGCAAGCCAGGACCTGCCCCCCGACCCCGCCATAGTGGGTGAGGCCTGGCGCGAGATGTGGCAGGAGCGGATGAAGGCAAATGAGCCGTGGATCCTGACCTGGCTGAACCACCAGTCGCGGGACGCCTACTGGCAGCAAGGATCAGTCTGCGAGGATTTCAGCCGCGTCACTATCCCCGTCTATGCTGTCTCGGGCTGGGCCGACAATTATTCGGAAAGCGTTCCGCGCCTGCTGGCCGGGTTGTCTGGCCCGCGTCTGGGCCTGATCGGCCCATGGGCACATTCCTTTCCGCATGACGTGACGGTTGAACCCGCCATCGGCTGGCTGCAAGAGGTGCTGCGCTGGTGCGATCACTGGCTGAAAGGGCAAGATACCGGGATCATGGCGGAACCCATGCTGCGGGCGTGGATGCAGGACCCGGTGTCGCCGCGCACCTGCTACACCGAACGCCCCGGCCGCTGGGTGGGCGAGGATCAGTGGCCCTCTCCCCGCATCGTGCCGCAACGCATGGCGCTGGGGGACAACAGCAGGCTTGGGGGTGCAGGGCAAGGCACCGCCAGCATCTGCTCGCCCCTCTGGGTCGGCCTGGCTGCGGGCGAGGTTGGCCGCTACGGCGACGATGCCGAGTGGGCCACAGACCAGCGCGAGGATGACGGCGGGTCGCTGGTCTTCGTGACCGCCCCCCTGCCTGAACCGCTGGAGATTCTGGGCGCGCCACAGCTGCACTTGCGCTTTGCCAGCGACAAGCGCCGGGCACTGGTGTCGGTCCGGGCAGGCGCTGGTCCCAGGCCAGATGGAAACCGCGATTGTCGATCTGGATGACATCGCCCATCACTTTCCGGCAGGGCACCGGATCGCGGTGTCGATCTCGACCGTCTACTGGCCCATCGCGTGGCCTTCACCGGACCTTGCAACCCTGACCATCCAGCTTGGCGACTCTGCGCTGGAGCTTCCGGTCCGCCCGCCAAACCCCGCCGACGCCGCCCTGCGCCCGTTCGATCCGCCAGAAGCCGCATCAAGCGAGCCGCAGAATGACCTGCCCCCCGACCCCGCCGATCCGGTGATCCGCCGCAGCGTCCGGCGTGACCTGCTGACCGGCGAGATGGTGGTGGACTTCCCGCGCTGGACCTATGCCACCGAAATGCCCTCCATCGGCCAGACCCATCGCGGCACCGGCCTTGCCCGCTACCGCATCACCGACTGCGACCCGCTGAGCGCGCGCTGCGAGACGCGCTATACCGTGCGGATCGAACGGTCGGACGCGGTGATCGAACACGAAAGCGAGGGTGCTCTGTCCTGCGACGCCACGCATTTCATCGTCGATATGCGCTTGCGCATCCGTGAAAACGGCACGCAGGTCTTCGCCCGCGACTGGAACGAAAGGATCCCCCGTGACCACCTCTAGGGCGCAGTCCGCGACACCGTTCGGGGCCGCCGGGCGGCAAGCGCCCCCCTCCCCCCTCGAGGGGGAGGGATGGGGTAGGGGGGCCCGCGCCAATCTGGCCGAGGCCCCCCACCCCCGGCCCCTCCCCACGAGGGGGAGGGGACGCGCCCCTTGTCGGTTGTCGGTCAATCCCCAGTGGGGGTGCCGCTGATGCTGGCCTATGCGATCCGGCGGCTGGGGCTTTCGCTCTTGATCCTGATCGTGGTCATGACGGCCATGTATGCCATGGTCTTTCTTGTGCCGGGCGATCCGGCCTCTCTTGCCCTTGGCCCGCGCGCCACGCCGGAACTGAAAGAGGCGCTTCGCGAACGGATGGGGCTGGACCAGCCGGTCCTGACCCAGATCGCGTATTTCTTCGGCAATGTCCTGCGGGGCGATCTTGGCACCGATGTCTGGTCAAGGCGCCCCGTGCTGGACCAGATCCTTGAGGCGTTTCCGAACACCCTGATCCTGGGCGTCGTGGCGCTTGGCTGGGCGCTGATCATGGGCATCCTTCTGGGCTGTGCAGCCGTTGTCTGGCGTGACACGGCTGTTGACCGGATTCTGGGGGTGCTGTCGGTCAGCCTGATCTCGGTCCCGTCCTTCGTGATCGCGATCTACGGCCTGATCATCTTCGCGGTCTGGCTGAACTGGCTGCCGGCCATCGGCGCAGGCGAGGCTGGCGACATCCCCAGCCAGCTGCGCGCGCTGATCCTGCCGGCCTTTGCCGTGGGCATCGGCTGGGTCGGCTATCTTGCCCGGCTGATCCGCGCCTCGATGCTGGAGGTGATGGAGGCCCCGCACATCCGCACCGCCCGCGCCTTTGGCATGTCCGAGCGTGACATCGTCTTTCGCCATGCGCTGCGGGTTGCCATCGTGCCGACAATCTCGGTCCTTGCGGTGGGGTTCGGGGGGATACTCTCCAGCGCCGTCTTTGTGGAAAGCGTGTTTTCCCGCCCGGGCATCGGCACGCTGATCACGGCGGCAGTGGAAAAGCGCAACTATCCCGTGGTGATGGGCACGGTCCTGTTCATGACGGCCTTCTATCTGGCCGTCGTCACTGCCGCCGACCTGCTGATCGCGCGGCTTGACCCGAGGGTGCGCGATGTCCTTCGCGGTTGACGACGCCCCCCTGCCCACCAGGCGCGGCATCGGCCGCGCACTTGTGGCTGACCCGATGGGGCTGGCCGGGCTGGTGCTGGTGGTGATCTTCCTTGCCATGGCGCTGCTGGCCCCCTGGATCGCGCCATATGACCCCGTTGCACTGGACGTGAAGGCGAAGTTCCTGGCCCCGTCTGCCGCGCATTGGGCGGGGACCGATCATCTGGGCCGGGACCTTCTGTCCCGCATCATCTGGGGCGCACGGCTGGCGCTGGGGATTGCGGTCACCTCGGTCGGGATCGCGGGGGCCATCGGGCTGGTGCTGGGGTTGGTCGCGGGATACGGGCCGCGCTGGCTGGACGCGGTGCTG
The DNA here is from genome assembly GCA_026400325.1 of Rhodobacterales bacterium. Lineage (GTDB taxonomy): Bacteria > Pseudomonadota > Alphaproteobacteria > Rhodobacterales > Rhodobacteraceae > Tabrizicola. Next base: position 3 of record JAPLPF010000107.1, on the reverse strand, counting down.
GTC
>JAPLPF010000161.1 GCA_026400325.1 Rhodobacterales bacterium | reverse complement strand
TAGGTGACGGTGGCAAGCCCGATATGCGGGTGAGGGCGCACATCGATGCCTTGTCCGGCGACAAATTGCACCGGGCCCATCTGGTCGAAGAAGATGAAGGGTCCCACCATCTGCCGCTGCGCCGAAGGCAGCGCGCGGCGCACCTCGAACCCGCCAAGATCACGGGCACGGGGAACGATCACGGACTCGATCGCGTCGACCTGATCGCCAATCGGGATCTGCGCATCAAGGATTGGGTTCCAGCTCATCAAGGATCTCCTTTGCGGCAAAGCTAGTCGGTTCGCGGCCTGAAATCACCCCCATGCGGTGCGCGGGTGATGTGCAGTCACGAACAGACCCGGCGGGCGGTGCTGTCCCCGTGTTGCACGGCTGGCGATCCGGGAAGCAGCGCGCACCTGGTCGTCCAGCCCGCGCTTCTTGTTCCACATGCAGGCGACGGATCGCCCTGCCCGTCGGGTCAGGGCGCGCGGCCGACGGCCCAACCGGGAAAACCGGGCGAACGAGCCTTCCGCAAGGGCGGCCAATTCGTCGATGCCGACCGGGACGCTGTTGGCTGACCAACCATCAACGCCCCGCCAAACCGGCGCACCGACCGTGACAGGTTGGCCGATTGCATGCCGGAGCGGCTTTCGGCATCATTACCTTGCCAGATGGGCCGAGGCATGACGATGAACGATGCGGAAAACGCAATCTGGGCGCAGGTTTGGGAACAGTTGCAGGTCCTTTTCGGGATTCTGGTGACTGACCTCGGCTCGCGGCTATCGCCATTGAACCTGATGTCGATGGTGGGGCTTTGCCTGATCCTGTGGATTGTCTGGAGGCCATCTGCGGGATTTCTTGCCTGGCTCTTCCCGGCTCGGGTCTATCGCAACCCGTCTTTCTGGCTGGATGTAAGGCTTTTCCTGTTCAACTGGACGATCGGCCTGTTCATCACGTTGAACTACGTCGTCGTGGCAACAGCGACAGCCTGGGCGATCGGGCAGGCGCTTGGTGCTGGCGAGCCGATGCCAGACGACCGCAGTCCGATGCTTTCGGCGCTCATCGTGTTTCTTGCGGCCGACCTGACGATGTACTGGTACCACCGGCTGCACCATGACCGGACAAGCCTTTGGGCGATCCATGCGCTTCACCATTCGGCCGAGGAAATGTCGCCGGTCACGGCCTTTCGCCACCATCCGATCTACAGTGTGCTTGGCGGGCTGGTCTTTTCGGTGTGCGTGGGTGCGGTGCAGGGGCTGGCGGTTGTGCTTGTCCTTGGGTCGGTCGATACCGCCACGCTGGCTGGCACGAACCTGTTCTCGGTCATCCTCAACCTCGGGACGGCGAACCTGCGACACAGCCATATCCGTCTGTGCTATCCGGACTGGCTTGAACATGTGCTGATTTCGCCTGCACAGCACCAGGTGCATCACTCGGTCGACCCCAGGCATTACAACCGGAACTATGGCGAGGTGCTGGCGGTCTGGGACTGGCTGTTCGGGACGCTTTATATCACGCAGCCCGGCGAGGAGATCCGCTTCGGGCTGGGTGACGCAAGCGGGCAGCCGATCACCCAAAGGCACCCGACGTTTCGCACCGCGATGACCGAACCGGTCCGCAGGGCCTGGTCCGTGCTGCGGGGCCGGGGCTGAGCCCCGCAGAAATCGCTTTGTCTGCACTGGAAAACTGGTAGCATCGGAACACGTTTGGGCCATGCGAAGGAGTTTTGCATTGAAGAAGATTATTGCTGGGGCCTGTGCCGCCGCTCTGCTTTCTACCGCACTCTATGCGGGCGGACCGGTCATTGTAGCTGAAGAGACAGTGGTTGTTGCCGAAGAACCCGCGTCCTCCACCGGTCTGCTGCTTCCGCTGCTTCTGCTGGCCGCCATCGGGCTTGTCGTGGCGTCAAGCGGCGGTAACGACAGTCGGGATCGGGGACCGCAGCCCTGTCTTTAAGGCCAACGCTGTCCTGAGGCACTGACGCCGGAGAGCGATGTCGCAATGGCACGCGCGATGTCGGGAATGCTGATGGTTTCGCGCTGTGCGGGCACGCAAACGCAGGGGCACGCACCTTGACCAGGCTTGCAGCTTGTCCGGCGCCTTGGAATGTCGAAGGTCAGGCGAAACGGATTGATCCTCCGTCATGAGAGAGGCAGTGCCCGGTTTCTTCCCGGCGGAGAGCGCCGCTTTTTGCCCTTGATCTATTGCAGGCGGAACACTGACCGGCAACTTGTTGACGAAGGCGAAGAATTGGGGATGAAGCAGCGGCCCGTGCAGGCTATAGTCACGCAAGGCAGGATGAAAGCGTCGGCTCCCGGGGTGACCGGGTCTGGCAGGCTCTGCAAGACCAGCGGAAGACACTGCCAGAGGAGAAGGACGCGCATGCGGAGGCGGCAGTGAACGGTAGATTCCTATACGGCATGGTTTCGGGCGTCGCGCTGGTTGCAGGGGCGTTTGTCCTTGGATCGGCATTGTTTCCGGTAGAAGCTGCCCGGCCTCTGGTTGCACTTGCCCCGGAAGCGCCTGAAGACCCGGCTGCGGGATCGGCGGGCGTGACCAAGCCCGCGACGGCCGAACCGGCTGCAAAGACCGCTGCAGACGCGCAACCTGATGCGGACGCCGGAACCGCCCCCGAACCGGCCGCCGATCCGGCAAAGGCGACAGAATCCGAACCCGTCGATCAAGCCGCCGAGCCCCCGTCTGTCGGGCCTGAAACCGGGGCAACCGCGGAACCGGCACCTGCGGCACAAGCTGCGGCGCCGGAATCGGACCCCGCAGCAACCCCACTGGCCGAAAAGGCCACAGCTGAAACAGCTACAACCGGCGTCACCGAGGCCGCCGACTCCGCCCTTGCGACCGAAGTCGAGACCGAAGTCGAGGCGCCAAGCGCCGATCCAAGCCCATCTGCTGAACCCGCCCCGCAGGAAACCGACGTGGCTCAGCCGCTGGACGTGGTGCCAGAGCCTGCAGATCTGCCAGAAACTGCCGCTTCTGACGTGGAGGCCGAAACGGCGCCCGAGGTTCCGTCGACAGCGAAGCCGGCTGTGGCGCCCACCCTTCCCGGTTTGGCACAGCTTGATGCAGACGCCGTGCTTGCCGCCCTGGACAAGGCCGGGCTGGAGAAGCCGGTCACGGCCCCACCCGCGGCGGCGGACAAAGCGGCCTCGGAAGGCTTGCCCGCGTCTGATGCCACAACCGAGGCAGCTGCACCTGCCGAGCCTCCGGTTACCGAAGTTCCTGCAGCCGAACCCGAACTGCCGGCAGCCGACAGTCCGGCCTTGGCCGAGGTCGAGCCTCCCGCCGCCGAAGTCCCTGCCGTCGAACCGGAGGCACCAGAAGTTGAAGTGCCTGCGTCACCCGATGCCATGCCGGAAAGCGGCGAAGATGCGCCTGCCTCCCAGCCTGACACCGACACCGACACCCCGGAAATGCCCGGAACCCGGCCAGATGCCTTGCCATCTGCCGAAGAGCCCACGCCCCAGCCAGAGGTTGCGATCCTGACGGAAGACGAGAATTCCGGCTCGACGTTCAAGCCCGCTGCGGGGCTTGATGCCGAGGCAGAAGGTGTCATCGTCGGCCGATTGCCCCGCATCGGCGATGCGCCAGCAGACGAAGCAACTGCGTCCGAGACAGCGGAAGCCTCTCCC
>JAPLPF010000103.1:1263-4076 GCA_026400325.1 Rhodobacterales bacterium | reverse complement strand
GCAGGCGCTGATGGCGGTCTATAAGAACGAGGGGCTGTTTGATACATCGAACGTGGAGTTCGCCGACGGCCGCATTGTGCGGTATGACAAGCGGGAACGAACGGCGGCGATGCGGCATATTGACTATGGCCTCGGGGCGTTTCACGCTTCGGCCTTCGCCGGGTACCCGGCGGGCGAGGCGCTTGATTTAGCTGCGGTTTTTCAGGACGCGCTCCGAGCGGGGCAATTGGCGGCCTTCGAGGTGACGGAGCGATTCTACGAGATCGGCACCCCGGAAGGAATCCGCGAGACAGCGGAATTTATCGAACGAGAAACGAAATGAGTTTTACCCAACAATTCCTTACAGAGGCGGTCGAGATCCTTCAGAAGCTCGACCCTGCCGCGATTGACAGGGCCGTCGCAATCCTGCGGGCGACGCGGGACCGGGGCGGTCGGCTATTCATTCTCGGCGTCGGGGGCAGCGCGGCGAATGCCTCCCATGCGGTGAATGACTTTCGGAAGATCGTGGGTATGGAAACTTACGCTCCGACGGACAATGTTAGTGAGTTGACGGCGCGAACGAACGACGAGGGCTGGGAGACGGTGTTCTCTTCGTGGCTGGCAACATCGAGATGCGGCGAGAGAGACACGCTTTTGATCCTGTCGGTCGGGGGCGGGAATCTGGAGTTGAACGTGAGCCCGAATCTGGTGGCAGCGGTGCGTTACGGCAAGGAAGTTGGCGCGTCAGTGATTGGCATCGTCGGGCGGGATGGCGGCTATACGGCGCAGGTGGCTGACTGCGCGATCCTGATTCCGACCGTTAACCCGGTGAACGTGACGCCCCATGCGGAGGCGTTTCAGGCCGTGATTTGGCACCTGTTCGTGTCGCATCCGGACCTGAAGCAGGTGCAAACGAAATGGGAGTCAATCCGCTGAAACCGGCCGTGTTTCTCGATCGAGACGGGGTGTTGAATCGGGCGATTGTCCGGGAGGGCCGGCCGTATCCTCCGGCATCAGCGGAGGAGATGGAGATCACGCCGGGGGCCGCGTTGGCGCTGGGCCGTTTGCGCGCGGCTGGTTTTTTGCTGCTGGTGGTGACCAATCAGCCTGACGTGGCGCGGGGCAAGCAAACTCTGCGCGCGGTGGAGGCGATGCACGAGACGATGGCGCGCGAGTTGCCGCTGGACGACTTTATCGTTTGTTACCATGACGATAGAGACGATTGCCCCTGCCGCAAGCCGAAGCCGGGACTTCTGCGGATCGGTGCCGAGCGGCATCAGGTGGATTTGGCGACGAGCTTTATGGTCGGCGATCGCTGGCGGGATGTGGACGCGGGGGCCGCGGCGGGTTGCCGAACAATTCTGCTCGATTGCCAATACGCCGAACGGGGCCCGACGAGCCCGCCCAATGCAACCGTTACTTCGCTGGACGAGGCGGTGGATTGGATTCTGGATTGCTATACTGCAATGGGCGCTTTTTGATGAAATCTGTATCTGAGTTGAAAGTGAAGATCTTCGCCGATGGCGCGGATAAGCCGGCAATGATGAAGCTCTATGAGAGCTCTTACATCACTGGGTTTACCACCAATCCGACCTTGATGCGAAAGGCGGGGATCACCGACTACGAAGCGTTCTCGCGAGACATCGTCGCCAGCATTCCAGACCGTCCACTATCGTTCGAGGTCTTCGCCGATGATATGGCGGAGATGGAACGTCAAGCGCGGTTGATTACACAGTGGGGCGAAAACGTGTATGTCAAGATTCCGGTGACCAATACACTGGGGGAACCGACTTACGACCTTGTCTCGCGGCTTTCGCAGGCTGGCGTAAAGCTGAACGTCACCGCACTCATGACTCTAGGCCAGGTGCGAGAGGTGTGTCTTGCGCTCAAAGACGGTGCCCCGGCCTATGTCAGCGTTTTCGCCGGACGAATGGCGGATACAGGCCGGGACCCTGTTCCGATGATGGCGGCGGCGGTAGAACTACTGGCGATGCACCCCCGGCTCGAGCTGATTTGGGCCAGCCCGAGAGAACTGCTTAACATATTCCAGGCCGACGAGATTGGCTGTCATATTATCACCGTAACGAGTGATATCTTAGGTAAACTTTCCTTAGTCGGAAAGGATCTGGATGAATATTCACTTGACACGGTTAAGATGTTTCGGGCCGACGCCCTGGCCAGCGGATTTACCCTGTCGTAACTAACACATCGTCATGTCTGATTCACAAATTCCAACAGCAACCCCTATCGAATCTCCCTCACCCGCTCTGTTCAGCCGGACCTCCTGGGTATTCGCCCTAGTCTTATTCATTCAGGTTGCGGCTTTCTATGCCTTTGTGGCGCGCGAGATCGCGGGCAACTATCCGTTTGCCAACGACCAAGCCGGATAGTTGGCGAAGTCTCAGCAGATCTTTGAGTCGATGCTGTCGAAGGGGATTTTTTCCTCCCTCTTGCAGGGAATGACTGGCCAGGAGCCAACAGGCATGCTCTTGCCGTCCGAAGCAGCCTTCCTCTACTTACTATTCGGAGTTTCCCGCGCGGCGGCCCTCAGCGTCAATTTGATTCACTGGGTCATCCTTCAGGTGGTCGTCTTCGCCACGTTTTCGCGGTTGAGCCGAAGCGTGGGCTGGGGTTATTACGCGGTGGGACTGCTGCTCCTTATGGCCAGTCCATTTCGGCTGGTTGGGGGAATGTTTGATTTTCGAATCGATTTCTCGGCGGCATGTCTTATCGGCATTGTTTGTTCTTTGGTTATATACATGGAATGTTCCAATGATCGACGGGCGACTTGGTATGTAGCCGCGGCCTGTTGTTACGCCATCTGCATGCGTCAT
>JAPLPF010000103.1:0-1175 GCA_026400325.1 Rhodobacterales bacterium | reverse complement strand
CCAGGCTTTCTACAACTATTACGTCGTCGGCCATCTTGTAGGCTCGGAAAAAGAGGTTCGCGCGGCTGAGTCTGGTGTCGATGTGATTGGGCGATACGCTTACTACCCACTTTCGGTTTTCCAGCAACATCTAGGCTATCCGGCGCTGGCCGTACTGGGAGCAGCGCTGGTTCTATTCCTCATCCAGGCGGTTTTACTCCGGGTCGGCCGAACCGCCGGCGACGCCGCGCCAGCCGAGCATCCATTTGGTGCGGCGAAACTTGCAACGGCGTTTACGGCGCTCGTCGTCCTTGTTACGTTGGCGATCCTGACCGCCGATACGGCGAAATCACCAGTGGTTGGATCAATGTTGGCGGTACCGCTGCTTCTTCTCTTTGCGTTGCTAACGACAGCAATGGTAACGATGAGAAATCCCGTCGCCACCTGGCGCTGGCAGCCGCTGTTCGCGCTGGTTCCCTTGGCGGTATTTGCGCTGGGTACCGCGCGTACGCTCCAAAGCTACTCCGGGCGAACTTCACTTACTGTGGCGCGGGCACAGTTTGAGCAGTTACCGCGCGCGTATCGTGCCATCGGCGATTACTTGGCAATGTTCGAGGTTGGGAAGCCCAAGTTCTTTTCGGACCGCTTCACCGATTATCAAGCGCCGTCCTCTTTTCAAGTCAGCTATTACGAGATGACAGGTCGCGCGTTTGAGCCCGCCGATCCGGTCGGGCGTAACATACTTCTTACCGACTTCAAGCCGTTTAGAGAGTTTCTGCCGGAGGCCGACGTCGCGATGATTACCGAGAACAGGCCAGCTAGCGATGCCACGAATCCGATGCCGACCGCGCGGATGTTTCGAGATAATGCGGCCGAAATCCGAAGCATCGTTTCGGGGCGGATGGTGAAGATCGATGAAGTATTAATTAACGACCACGTCGTTGGGGTGTATGTAAAGCCGCGCACCCCGGTGGAAGGGGTTTCCGGCGGATGGATGACGAGCGGCGGCATCAAGATCAAAGTGCTTAGAGAGTCGCTCCCGGGGAAGCAGTTTCTGGTGATGAAGGGTACTACGATCTTCCCAGAGCAGTTGAAGGGATCGCTCAATGGCTCGGCCGTTGACGTCGGATCAGGCGAGAAACTGCCGCTGAAGATATCGCTGGCAGGGACAAGCTACGTGATGGAAGTCGACATAC
>JAPLPF010000182.1 GCA_026400325.1 Rhodobacterales bacterium | reverse complement strand
CCTCACGCACGCGGGGGTCCTGAAACTGCTCGCGCCGCAGGTTGAAGATGATCGACTGCCCACCGGCGATATCGCCCGACGGGATCACCTCGGTCACGATGTCGCCGGCCTCGACTGCCGGAAACGCGTAGTCGCTGGCCCAGCGCTTCGGCAGGGATTCGTTGCGGAAGGTATAGACCCCTGCCTTGAACGCCTCCATCGCGGCATTGTCGTCGCCGAAGTATTCGATCCGGATCCGGTCAAAGTTGTTCTGGCCGACGTTCAGCGGATGCTTTTCACCCCAGTAGTCCGGGTTGCGCTTGTAGATGACCTGCTGGCCGGGCTTGAAGCTGTCCAGCACATAGGCACCGGTGCCAAGAAAGGGTTCCAGGCTGGATTTCTCCAGATCGCGTTTGTTCGCCTCGTAGTCAGCTTTGGAAAATATGATCGTGCCGCCCGCCTGTGCGGGCATGTCACGGAACGGTGTACCGGGCATGAATGTGAACTTGATGCGGTAGGGGTCCAGCACCTCGACCGACTGGAACTTCCCCCCCGCCACGCTGCGGTATTCCGGGATACCCTTTTCCAGAAAGAGCTTGTGGCTGAATAGCACATCCTCGGCGGTAAACGGGGTGCCGTCCGAGAAGGTGACATCCTTGCGCAGGTTGAAGATCACCCAGGACCTGTCCTTGGGGTATTCCATCGTCTCGCACAAAAGGCAGTAGGCGGCGCTGACGTCGTCCAGGGTGCCCGAAAGGATGGATTCGTAAGGGATCGTCGACAGCACCGCAGCGGTGCCAGGGATGGCGAAGTTGTTAAACGAATCGAAACTGCCCGGGGCCCACTGGCTCATCTCGCCGCCCTTCGGGGCATCGGGATTGACGTAAGGCAGATGCGTGAAGCCGGCAGGAAGTGCGAGGTCTCCAAAGGTCGAGATCCCGTGCGATATGATCACCTCTTCGGCACGGGCGGCCAGGGTCTGCGCGGCCAGTGCCAGGATCAGGGCCCCGGTCGCCAGAAGCGGGCCTGCGTTCTGGCGGTCCTGCGTCCTTGTCGTTGCTCCCATGCCCATCTTCATCGACCGATCCCCTTCGGTTGCCCCATTGCCGTATACATTTATGCTAAACCACGCTTTGTCGAGCCAACAAGCTGCGATTGCGCTGCGCATTTCCGTGATTGCCCCTGAAACGACAAAGCCGCCCGTCAGGGCGGCTTTGCTGGATGCTTCGTGGCAATCCACCCGATTGAGGGGTGGATACGACAGCTATTTTGTCGTGGAGAGATAGGCGATCAGATTGGCCCGGTCCTGCGCCTTTGGCAGACCCGCAAAGGCCATCTTGGTTCCCGGCATGTATTTCTTGGGGTTCTCGATGAAGGAATTGATCGCTTCGGCGGTCCAGACTTCGGCACTCAGGGCGATGTTTGCCTCTGAGTAGGCAAAGTCCGGCACGGCGGCATGGTTGCGACCGACAACACCGTTCAGGTGCGGACCCACCGCATTGGCCCCGTCAACCTTGTGACAGGCCGCGCATTTCTTGAACACGGCCTCGCCAGCGGCGGGGTCGGCCGATGCCAGCAGCGTGGCAAAGTCCGGGCCTTCCTCAACGGCTTCGGCTGGGGCATCTGCCTCACCGGTTTCGATGGTGTAGGCCTGCGCGTGCTCTTCACCCTCGGCGCCATGATGCGCAACGCCCACCGTGAACAGCGAGGTGCCGGCCCAACCCGCAAGCAGGAACACCAAAAACGAGCCGCAGATTGCGCCGACGGCCTTGGTCATCGTCATCGTGTCAAACATCGTGTGCCTATCCCGGGGTCTGGTTGCGCGGTATCTATCCGCTTCCCCCTGCAGGTTTCAAGGTGTAGACGCGCGACCAAACGCCCCTTCTTGCGGGTTTTTCGGACGGAGACGCCAGGAAATGGCAGGACGCATCGCTTTTCAGGGGGAATTGGGCGCCTATTCGCACCAGGCGTGCCAGCAATCGCGCCCGGAGATGGAGGCCGTGCCCGCCACCACGTTCGAGGATGTCGTCGAAAAGGTCGCGCGGGGCGATGTCGATCTTGGGATGCTGGCGGTGGAGAACTCCACCTACGGCAGGGTGGCGGATGTGCATTCGCTTTTGCCAAGATCGGGCCTGCACATCGTGGACGAAGCGTTCGTGCGCGTCCACATCAACCTTCTTGGCGTACCCGGGGCCAAGGTCGAGGACGTGCGCGAGGCGCATGGCCATGTGGTCATCCTGCCGCAATGCGCAGGCTTTCTGAAAGCGCACGGCATCAAGGGCCGCGTCAGTTCCGACAATGCCCGCGCCGCGCGCGAGGTGGCCGAAAGCGGCGACAAGACCCGCGCCGCCCTGGCCAGCGAACTTGCCGCACAGATCTATGGCCTCGACGTGCTGGCCCGCCAGATCGAGGATCAGGCCAACAACACCACACGCTTTCTTGTGATGTCGAGGGAACCGGATTACCGCCGTCGCGGTCCGGGCAAGATGATCACCACCTTCACCTTCCGCGTCCGCAACATTCCGGCAGCACTTTACAAGGCGCTTGGCGGGTTTGCGACGAACGGCGTCAACATGACCAAGCTGGAAAGCTACATGGTCGGCGGAACCTTTACCGCGACCGAGTTCTATTCCGATATCGAGGGCCATCCAGAAGACCCGAATGTCGCCCGTGCGCTGGAAGAGCTGCGCTATTTCACGACAGAACTTGGCGTGCTGGGCGTCTATCCCGCCGACCGCGACCGGGGCTGACCCGACAACCGACCTGACCTGCCGGCGTCACGTCCGCGTTGCGCGGGCCCGTGCTTCGACATGGCTGCTTTCGATCCGGGCCGCAAGCTGGCCAAGGCGCTTGTCGAATCGGGCCTGAACCCGTCCCTTCGCCAGCCTGAGCGTGTTGATGAAAAGCCGGGCGGCAAGCGTTTTCGGCTTTGCGTCAAGCGTCACACGCAACCGGCTGCGCCGGGCCGACAGGGCCTGCACTTCAAGAAGGGCCAGGCCCTGCAGGGACTGGCCGTCGAACGAATAGGCAAGGCTCTGGTCCGGATCCATCTGTGCAACCTTAAGCAAGACCTTTCGCAGCTTGCCCCGAAAGGGAATCTGGATCTGCCAGCCCGCACCGACGCCTGACAGCGGCAAGTCTGCCGGACGTTCGATCTCGGCGCCGCGGCGCAGGGCTTCACGTTCCCAGGCGGCATGATCGGCCAACTGCGCGTAGACAAAGGCCGCCGGAGCCTCAAGGTCGGTCTTCGCGATCAGTTTCATGCCACGCTTCCTGCTTTTGGTGCAGCGGCACAATTGCGTCAATCAAGCTGGTCGGCAAGCCAGTTACGCAAGATGAAATGCGCGATGGCCCCACTTCTGGCGGGCCTGATCTCGGGGTGAAGGCCGGCGAAAGCCCGCACAAGGTCTTCGCGGCTGACCCAGCGCGCCTGTTCGATTTCCACGGGGTCGATCGTGAGGCGAGTGTCAAGCGCCTCGGTTCGTGCCCCGATCATAAGGGATGACGGAAAGGGCCAGGGCTGGCTTGCAAGGTAGGTCACCGGGCCGCAGCGCACCCCGCTTTCTTCAAGCACCTCGCGGCGGACGGCAGCCTCGATCGTCTCGCCGGGTTCGACAAAGCCGGCCAGCAGCGAGAACATCCCCTCGGGCCAGCCGGGACTTCGCCCCAGAAGGACCGAATTGCCATGCGTCACCAGCATGATCACTACCGGATCGGTGCGCGGGAAATGCTGGGCCGCGCAGGCCGGGCAACTGCGTTGCCAGCCGCCCTGTCCGATCCGGGACGCAGCCCCGCAGACCGCACAGAACCCATGGCTTCGGTGCCATTGCAGGATCGCCTTGGCCGTGGCCGCAAGTTCAGCGTCGCGTGGGGTCAGTCGGGTCATCGCACCGCGAAGTTCAACGAACCCGGACTCGGATCCGATGGCTGGATGATGCTGGATCGACGGGTCGAAAAATCCGGCCTCGACCGCTTCGGCGCCCGCCTCGGGTGACCAGTCCGAGATATCGGCGGCAAATCGCGGAACACCTTCGTCCAACCCGAGAAAGACCGTCGCACCGGCATGCGCAAGGGCCGGATGGCCAGCCGACACCCAGGACAGGGCATCGTCCGCAGCGACCAGAGGCTTTCCTCGCCAGACCGGCAGGATCGACCCGTTCGCCAAAGCCCGTCCAAGCTGGTCGGCATCCTTTCGGATCTCTGCCGCCCGATCCAGCCCCGAGCCGCCAAACACCACTGACTCGGCCCTTTGCATGTCCGTCACCCCTTGGTCATCACTTGCTTGTTTTTCAGGCAATCCGTCATCGAAAAGCAATGACAGCAATTCCGCGATAATTCCAGATCAGCCCCAATCCAAAGATCTTGCCCGGGATTTCGGACAATGGCGCAACAACTTCTTCACACTGACACCACTTGAGAGTTCAGGATGCGCCCAAAAGGCAACCTTTCGTTGAATTCACTTAAATTGACTTTCACTCTTCACAACTTGCGCGATACAAGATGACGGAACGCTGTTCCAACGGTTTAGCAAATTCCGATGGTGCGGGGTTCAGTGTCGGGTTGAATGGTCTGCAAGGTCAAGAAACGAATTGACTGCTTTGCCGCTTGTAAATGGTGGATCTGCACGTCCCGGTAGTTCCGAACCGGACGGTATCGGCGTTGAAGTCGGCCCGCGCGCCGCCGAGGTCGGATACGAACATCAACCGCTGCTTGCGCTGCGCCTGATTGCCACCAGCGACCTGCATGCCTGCCTTCTGCCTTATGATTACTGCGCAAACCGGGCGGTCGCGGGTCGCAGCCTGTCCGAGGTCTCGCGTCAGATCGCGGCGGCACGGGCCGAAGTGCCGAACAGCCTGCTGTTTGACAACGGTGACTTCCTGCAGGGAAATCCTCTGGCCGACTACGTCGCCAGCGCCCCGCGCCGTCGGCGTGCGCATCCTGTGATCACGGCTTTCAACACGCTTGGTTACGATGCGGTCACGCTTGGCAATCACGAGTTCAATTACGGCATCGGCTTTTTGTCGGCGGCCCTGGCACAGGCGCAGTTTCCGGTCGTTTCAGCCAATATCGCAACGCGGCTTGGCACCAGCCCAGCGCGCGACAAGACCTTCGTGCCGCCGTTTGCCATCCTCAGGCGCAAGATGGTGGACAGCGCCGGCCACACCCATACCTTGCGTATCGGCGTGATCGGCTTTGCCCCACCGCAGATTGCCGTCTGGGACCGTGACCACCTTGGCGACAGGATCCGGATGCGCGACATCCTCGCGTCGGCCCGGGCCTGGCTGCCCCGGTTGCGGGCGCGTGGGGCCGATGTGATCGTGGCGCTGGCCCACTCCGGCATCGGACCGGCCGAGCCCGAGGACGGCATGGAAAACGCAGCCACCGCCCTGGCAGCCCTGCCCGAGGTTGATGCCGTGATTGCCGGGCATTCCCACCTGACCTTTCCCGGGCCGGGCATCGCACCTGCCACCGGGATCGACCCGGTGCTGGGGCTGCTTTCGGGCAAACCCGCCGTGATGCCGGGACATTCCGGCAGCCATGTCGGGATCATCGACCTGATCCTGACCCACACGGGCCCGGGTCATCGGCGCTGGAAAGTCGTGGCAGCCAAAGCACGTCTGAGCGAGAAATCCGTAGCACAGGTGATCCCGGCCAAGGCTCTGCGCAAGGCGATCGGCCCGGATCACCGTGCAGCACTCGCCTGGTCGCGGCGGGTCATCGGTCAGACTCGAACGCCCCTTCACACCCATTTCGCCACCATCGCCCCCAGTGCGGCGCTTGATCTGATCGCAGCCGCCAAAGCCGACCACGCCCGCCGTGCATTGGCAGGGACCGAGTGGGAAGACGTGCCGGTCCTGGGATCTGCCGCGCCTTACCGGGCGGGCGGGCGTGGCGGGTCTGCGAACTTCACCGACATCCCGGCAGGTGTCCTGAGGATGCGGCACCTGTCCGATCTTTACATGTTTCCCAACACGATCGTGGCCCTTGCGGTGACCGGTGCCGATCTTGCCGACTGGCTGGAGCAGTCCGCAGCCCTCTTTCGCCAGATCATGCCGGGTGCCACTGATGCCTCGCTCCATGATGGCGCGATGCCATCCTTTGCTTGACCCGGATCGCCGGTTCATCCTTGTTACCAACAACCACCGTGCCAGCATCGCCGCCGCGGGTTTGAACACCCGGCAACAGGTCGGCCAACCGTCGCAGGTGGTGCTGGCGGGCGGTACCCGGGTTCGCCAGGTGCTGGAAGACCATGTCCTCCGGCAGGGTCTGGTGGGTGCTCCGCCCCGCGCAGGCTGGCATTTTCTGCCCATGCCTGGCACCACCTTGCGCATCCGGTCCGGCGAGGGTTCGGCGAAACATCTGGCCGACATCGGGCATTTGCATCCCGAGCGGGTTTCCGACGATGCTGACGGGTTCGCCCACTACCGGCTGCATCTTTGATCGGCTATAGCGGCCCCAGCGCTGGAGGCCCGCATGTATGACGCCCTGCTTTTCGATCTCGACGGCACGCTGATCGACACCGAAAGCATCGCGCTGGCAACTGGAATGCTGGCCTTTGCCGCCCATGGCCATCCGGTGGACGCGGCGTTCATGCACGCCCTCGTCGGCAAGGACGAACCCTCTGCAGCCCAGATCATCCGGGCCGCCCTTCCAGACGCGGACCTTGAGGCTGTCAACCGTCACTGGCGCGCAGGTTTTGCCGCAGGGGTTGACGCCGGTCTGGTGCTGAAACCGGGGGCAGAGGAGTTGCTGGCGCTGACCGGCCTGCCCCGCGCCATCGTCACCTCGACCGGGCGACCCGGCGCGCATCGCAAGCTTGGCATCGCCGGGATCGCCGGGGCCTTCACCCACGTCGTGACCTTGGACGATGTCACTGCCCCAAAGCCCGCGCCGGACCCCTATCTTCTGGCCGCGTCGCTGTTCGGCGTGGACCCTGGCCGCTGCCTCGTGTTCGAGGACAGTGAAACCGGGGCAGAGGCCGCGCATCGTGCGGGCTGCGTCGTGGTGCAAGTTCCCGATGTGGTGCCAAGCGCGGGGCGGTGGGCGCACCATCTTGCCCCGGACCTGATGACCGGTGCCCGCATGGCCGGGCTGATCTGATCCTGATTGCAGGATGCGTCCCTTGACCCTGCAGCGCCCATTGCCTAAGCCACGCGCGACCCTTTTGCTGCGGAGACCATCATGGCCAATCCATCCCTCCTGATCCTTGCCGGCGACGGCATCGGCCCCGAAGTCATGGCCGAGGTGAAGCGGATCATTGGCTGGATGGGCGCCAAACGCGGCATCCATTTCGACGTCAGCGAGGATCTTGTCGGCGGCGCCGCCTACGACGTTCACGGCGTTCCGCTGAGCGATGCCACCATGGCAAAGGCGCAGGCGGCGTTTGCGGTGCTGCTGGGGGCTGTCGGTGGGCCGAAATACGACAAGCTGGATTTTTCGGTCAAACCCGAACGTGGCCTTTTGCGCCTGCGCAAGGAGATGGACCTGTTTTCCAACCTGCGCCCCGCACAGTGTTTTGACGCCCTTGCCGATTTCTCCAGCCTGAAGCGCGACGTGGTGGCGGGCCTTGATATCGTCATCGTGCGCGAGCTGACGAGCGGCGTCTACTTCGGCGAGCCGCGCGGAATCTTCAAGGAAGGCAATGAACGCGTGGGGATCAACACCCAGCGCTATACCGAATCCGAGATTGCGCGGGTCGCCAAATCGGCGTTCGAGCTGGCACGGAAGCGCGGCAACAAGGTCTGCTCGATGGAGAAGGCCAATGTGATGGAATCGGGCATCCTGTGGCGCGACGTGGTGCAGGAAGTGCATGACCGCGATTACCCGGATGTGGAACTTTCGCACATGTATGCCGACAATGGTGCGATGCAGCTGGTGCGCTGGCCCAAGCAGTTCGACGTGATCGTGACCGACAACCTGTTCGGCGACGTGTTGTCCGATTGCGCCGCCATGCTGACCGGCAGCCTTGGGATGCTGCCCTCGGCCAGCCTTGGCGCGCCGATGGCGAACGGCCGCCCGAAGGCACTTTATGAACCCGTCCACGGCAGCGCACCCGACATTGCGGGCACCGGCCGCGCGAACCCCATCGCCTGCATCCTGTCGTTTGCCATGGCGCTGCGGTACAGCTTTGACCAGGGTGACGAGGCCACACGGATCGAAAAGGCGGTCGAGAAGGTTCTGGCCGACGGCGTTCGCACGGCGGATCTGATGGGTCCGCAGGACGGAACCCCGGTCACCACCACACAGATGGGCGACGCGGTGCTTGCCGCCCTGGACGCCAGCCTCTGACCCCCGGGGCGCGGGACTGGAATGACCAGACAGGAGCGCCCTTGAGTGTCGAAGCCATCCAACCTGAACGGTGCATTGCTGGGCCTTCTGGGGATGGGGCTTTTTGCGGTGTCGGACATCACGGTCAGGTTTCTGGGCGAAGGCTACAGCCCGTTCCAGATCATCTTCTTTGCCGGGCTGATGTCCGTGCCGCTGATCGCGGGCTTTGCGATGGCCGACCCTACCCCTGGACCCCTTCGCCCTGAGATGCCCCGGCTTATGGCCCTGCGCTGCGCGGTGGTCGTGGTGAACGGCGTGCTTGGCACCTTCGCCTTTGCCAATCTGCCACTGGCACAGGCCTATGCGATCTTCTTTACCATGCCGATCTTCATCACGCTTCTGTCGGCGCTGTTCTTGCAGGAACGGATCGACCTTTTGCGCGGCCTGGCCGTCCTGGTGGGGCTGGTCGGCGTCGTCGTGGCACTTGACCCCGGACGGGCGACGCTGGAATGGGCGCATGCGGCCGCACTGGCCGGGTCGGTCACCGGGGCGGCAAACTATGTGATCATCCGCAAGTCCGGCGGGCAGGAACGGACCGTGGTGATGATCCTTTATCCGCTGATGCTGCAACTGGCGACGGCGGCACTGGTGCTGCCGTTTGTCTACCAGCCGATGCCGTTGCGCGATCTTGGCCTGACCGCAATGATGGCGACGGCGGCCTTCGCGGGCTACTTCGCCATCATCGGTGCGTACCGCCGCGCGCCCGGCATCGTCGTGGCCCCGATGCAATACAGCCAGATCATCTGGGCCGCGATCTTCGGTGCGCTTTTGTTTGGCGAGGCGATGAGCCTGCAAACCCTGATCGGCACTGCGGTGATCATCCTGTCCGGCATCGTCATCGTCTGGCGCCAGGACAAGTCGGCCTGAATTCCCGCCGTTGCCCAGGAATTGCACCTGTCCGCCCTTGCGGGCCTTCCGCTTTGGCGCGAAAATGGCCACCGTAACGGCGACGCGCGCCTCCCCTTGTCGGACCCTTTTCAGATGAACTCCACTCTGCGCGGGGCGCTTCTGTCGCTTGCCGCTTTCGGCTTTTACGCGACCCACGACGTGGTGGTGAAGCTTCTGGGCGAAAGCTACACCTCGTTCCAGATCATGTTCTTCTCGGGCCTCATGGGCTTTCCCTTGGTCATGATCATGCTGATGGGCGACCGGCGCGACGGCACGCTGATCCCGCGCCACCCGTGGTGGACGGCGCTGCGGTCGGTGTCGGCGGTGGCGACGGGGGTCATGGGGTTCTTCGCCTTTTCGCAGCTGCCGATGGCCACCTGCTATGCGATCTTCTTCGCCATGCCGCTTCTCATCACGCTGATGGCAATTCCGCTTCTGGGCGAAAAGGTTGGCGTCCGGCGTGGCATTGCCGTCATGGTGGGCCTTGCCGGCGTGATGATCGTGCTGCGCCCCGGAGGCGGTGAGGGGCTTGGCATCGGGCATCTGGCAGCACTGGGCGCTGCCGTTGCCGGGGCGCTGACCAGTGTGATCGTCCGCAAGATCGGGCAAGAGGAACGCTCGGTCGTCCTGATGCTGTATCCGATGGTCCTGACCTTCTTTGCGATGGGGGCAGCGATGCCCTTTGTCTATGTGCCGATGCCGGTTGCCGAACTGGGCCTGACCGCCGTCATGGCCTTTCTTGGCATGCTTGGGGCGCTGGCGATCATCGCCGCCTACCGGACCGCGCCTGCGGTGATCGTGGCCCCGATGCAGTATTCCCAGATCATCTGGGCCGCGCTTTACGGCTGGCTTTTCTTCGACGAGACGGTGGATTTCTACACCGGCGTCGGGTCTGCCGTGATCATCGCCTCGGGCATCTACATCGTCTTGCGCGAAGGCACCCCCCTGGTCAGCCGCAACCGCCCGGTTCTGGAAAGCCGATCGCGCATGGACATCGGCACCCAGCCGCGCATTTCCAGCTGGCTGAAACGGTTCGAGCGGCCCGGCGATCACGGGTGATTGCAGCTTTCGGGGCCTTGCCAAAGCGCGGTGGACGGTTTAACCCGCAGCCTCGGTCGGAGCGTAGCGCAGTCTGGTAGCGCACCTGCTTCGGGAGCAGGGGGTCGGAGGTTCGAATCCTCTCGCTCCGACCAAATTTCATCCCGAATTCAAACTGAATCATTCCGCGCACCTTGCGGGATTGCGAAGCAGATGACCGACCGTTTCGTCGCAGCATTTCACCGCAGGGAACAGCCGGTCGGGAATCAGATGTTTTCGCGGGTATAGATTTCAAACTGCACGATGCTGGTCTGGTTACCGCCTTTGGTCGTGCAGGCGCGCACCATGCCGGAGATTGCTTCCCGGGCCAGTTGGGCCAGCGGATGCGAGATCACCAAGGTCATCGAACCATCCAGCAATGCCGCACGCGTGACCTCGGTCAGGTCATAACCGACAACAGCGATCTGCCCGGCCCGCCCGGTTGATCGCAATGCCGCAAGCGCGCCGCTGATACCGCCGCCCGAGACATACAGGCCGACAAGATCCGGGTGGTCGGCGAAAAGACGTTCGGTCATCTCTTGCGCGACGGCTGAAGATTCAAAGGTCGAGATCGGCTCCAGCAACACGAAGTCCTGCGCATGTTCACGAAAGTATGAGCGGAAGCCGGTCTCGTTCATCTCCTGGTTCCGGTAGCGGGGGTTGCCCATCAGGATGCCGATCTTGCCGGGGGTCTTGCAGATGCTGGCAAACGCCCAGGCGGAGGTGCGACCAACCTTCCAGTTGTCCAGGCCGATGTAATGCATCTGGCCGGTGGCCGAGAGTTGCGAGATCAGCGCAAAGACCGGTGTACCGTCCGACTGGATGCGTTGAACGGCATCGGTGACGACAGGGTGAACGGCTGATGTAAGGCAAATGGCATCGCACGTCTCGGCCAGCGCAAGAGCGTGTGTCGCAGTGTTCTGGGGTGACAGGTCTTCCAGAAACTCGATCCGCAGGTCGATCTCGGCGACCGTTGATTCGGCAGCCGCTTCAGACAGGGCGCGAGCGACATTCTGATAGAACGGTCGGTGGCGCTGCAGAAGAAGGACGCCGAGACGCACCTTCGGGCGGGCCGCTGCGACCCTGGCCTGGATGCTGCCAAGACCGTAAAAGCCGATACGCTCTGCCGCTTCGCTGACCCTTTCACGCGTGGCCTGGCGCACGTTCGACGCACCGGACAGCACACGATTTACCGTGGCGACCGAGACCGCGGCGGCCGCTGCAAGGTCGGGAATCGTGGGGCGCCGCATGGTTACCTCTTGATTTGTTTCGTATCATGCAAAGCGCCGGATGACACGAATGATACGTTATCGTGTTTCCAGTATCATGGCTGCTTGATTTGATATGCGTCAAGGCGTTTATCTCTGCCCACAGCGGCGGGGTGAGGCAACGGGCCAATAACCGCAAGGCTGGAAACTTTCAGAAACAGGCAAGCCAGGGCCAGTCGGCCCGGTCACAAGGGGAGTCCCTTGGGTTGGTCTTGTGCCGCTGATCACACTGACGACAGGCAAGGGGGGCCACAATGGACGATCTGCAAAGCGGCACCCGCAACAAGCGTGGCGACTGGGCCCCGAACGCGCATCTCGACCTGCCGCCGATGTGGCGCAAACCCTTCAGCCTGCCCAAGGTTCTTGCCTGGATCCCCGAATATCTTTGGCCTTGGAATGCCTTTCACATGGCGACTGCCCTGATCTGGTGGTTCTACGTCGTGCCCGATGTCGCCACGATGCAGACGCTGTCCTGGGGCTGGGCGCTATGGCTTTACGCCGTGAACGCCGCCGCCATCTTCGTGTTCTACGGCTCGGTCGAGCTGTTCTGGTATGTCCGCCGCAAGCAGGGCACCCGGTTCAAGTACAACGGCAAGTTTCCGGCCGATCAACCGTCGGACGTGTTCTGGTTCAAATCGCAGAACATCGACAACTTCCTGCGGTCGTTCTTCCTTTCGATCCCGCTCTGGACGCTGGTCGAGGTGCTGTTCCTCTGGGCGTTCGCCAACTCCTGGGCCGTCTGGCTACCGTGGGAGACGCATTGGCCCTGGCTGATGGCGCTGGCGCTGATCAGCCCGGCGATCCATGAGGTCCACTTCTTCTGCATCCACCGCCTGATCCATGTGCCGATCCTCTACAAGTGGATCCATTCGGTTCACCACAACTCGGTCAACCCAAGCCCCTGGTCCAGCCTGTCGATGCACCCGGTCGAGGGGTTCCTGTATCACGCCGTCGCCTTCTGGCACCTTGTCATCCCGTCCAATCCGCTGCTGGCGCTGTATCAGCTTCACCTCGCGGGCTTCGGCGCGGTGAACGGCCACATCGGGTTCGACAAGCTGGAACTGACCGAGGACACGACCCTCGATAGCCACGCCTACGCCCACTACCTGCACCACAAGTATTTCGAGGTGAACTATGGCGGCGACGGGCTGATCCCCTTGGACAGGTGGTTCGGCTACTGGCACGACGGCTCGAAAGATGGCGAAGCGCAGATGAATGCGCGGTTCGAGAAGAAGAAGGCGCGGATGAACGCCAAGGCGGCCCGCACCTGACCCCCAGACACCAATGGCCAATCCCCGGCGAGGAGGCGGGGGGCTGGTCGCAGATAACCCATCATCAACCCGTCGGACGAAGACGGATCAAGGGAGGAGACAGACAATGAGCTTCATGAAATCACTCGCCAAAGTCCTGGCAACGACAGCACTGGTGTCGTCGGGTTCAGCCGCGATGTCGGCAGAAATCGCCGTAATCGGCGGATCGAACGACGACGCCTTCTGGAACATCATCAAGAAGGGCATTGATGATGCGACCCCGGCAGTCGTCGCCAATGGCGGCACCGTCACCTACCTGCGACTGGTGAACTACGACAACTTTGCCCCCGATGTCGTGCAGCTGATCCGCACCGCCATCAGCATGGAAGTCGATGGACTGGTGATCCCGAACTGGGTGCCGGAAGCCGAGGATCCGGCGATCAAGGACGCAATTGCAGCAGGCATCAAGGTGATCCTGATGAACGCAGGCGGGGCGGACAAGGCACGCGAACTGGGTGCCATCAACTATGTCGGCTCGGATGAGTATGTCGCCGGGGTCGCCGGTGGCGAGTATTTCGGCACTGCGGGCAAGAAGAACGTCCTGTGTGTCAACACCCTGCCCGGTGCCGCCAATACCGAGGCGCGCTGCAAGGGCGTTGTCGACGGCATGACCGGCAAGGGCGGCACCGCCGCGCAACTGCCGCTGCCGACAACCAGCTTCGGCGATGCGACCGCGGTGGCCGAGGCGATCAAGGCAGAGCTTCTGAAGGATGACACCATCGACGGCATCATCACCCTCAGCGCTGGTGACGCCCACCGCGCCGCGATTGCCGTCGATCAGGCGGGCAAGACCGGGGTGGCGATGCTGGGGTCCTTCGACATGAACCAGGCCGGGCTTGACCGGATCAAGGCAGGCACGCAGGGCTTCGCCATCGATAAGCAGCCCTACCTGCAATCCTACCTGGCCGTCAGCCTGTTGGCCGCCAACATCGACTTTGGCACTGACCTGCCGGTCTTTCCGGTCCTGACCGGCCCGGGCATCGTTGATGCCTCGAATATCGACGCCACGCTGGCCGGTGTTTCGCTGGGCGCGCGCTAAGCCGCACCTGTCCGGCCCGCGTGTCGGCGGGCCGGACATCATCGCCACCTTTCCCAGAACCACAAACGGGGGGCAGCCCATGTCCAGCATATCCCTTGGCGGCCTGTTGCGGCGCCCCGAAGCGGGGGCAGCCCTTGGCCTGATCGCCGTGCTGATCTTCTTTGCCATCTTCGGCGGGATCACCTTCCTGAAACCTGGCGGCATGGCATCCTGGCTGAACGTGGCCGCCAACCTTGGCGTCATCGCCATCCCGCTTGGCCTTCTGATGATCGCGGGTGAACTGGATATCTCGGTCGGCGCAATGGTGCCGTTCGGGGCCATGACGGTGGCCGTCATTTCCGGGCACTACGGGTATTCGATCTGGCTAGGGGTGGGCGTCGCCCTGGCCTTTGGCGTGATCGTCGGGCTGGTGAACGGCTTTCTCGTCATCAAGACTGCCGTGCCGTCGCTGATCGTCACGCTTGGCAGCCTTTTCGCAGTGCAAGGCATCGTCCTTGGCCTGACCGTCCTGATCACCAAGTCCACCTCGGTCGCCCTTGCCACCGAAGGCCCCGCCAAGGCGATCTTCGGAGACTTCGTCCTTGGCGGTCAGTTGCAGGTCATGGTGCTGTGGTGGCTCGCCCTAACCGGCCTTTACATCTTTTTCGTTCACTTCAGCCCGCTTGGAAACTAGATCTTCGCGATGGGCGGTGACAAGGTTTCCGCCCGCAACGCCGGCATCCCGACTGACCGGCTGACGATGCTGCTCTTCGTCCTCTCCTCGACCTCGGCCGCCTTTGTCGGCATGTGTCAGGCGATCCTTTACAACTCTGCGCAGGTCGCGGGCGGGCAGTCCTTCATCTTCAACTCGATCATCGCGGTGGTGGTGGGAGGGGTGCTTCTGACCGGCGGCTTCGGGTCGGTGGTGGGCATCTTCTTCGGCACCATCACATTCGCGGTGGTGACCCAGGGCATCTACTACACCGATTTCGACCGGAACTGGTCGTCGCTGATCATCGGCGTCCTCCTTCTGGGTGCGGTCTTGATGAACAACACCTTCCGCAAGATGGCGCTCAGCTACAACCCGAAGAAAGGGACCAAGGCATGACCGCCCCGATCCTTGCCCTCCGGGGTGTGAACAAAAGCTTCGGCCCGATTGATGTGCTGCACGACATCACGCTGGAGGTGAAGGCAGGCGAAGTGCTGTGCCTTCTGGGCGACAATGGCGCCGGAAAGTCGACGCTGATCAAGATCATGTCCGGGGTGCACCAACCCTCCAGCGGCAAGATCGAGATCGACGGCGCACCGGTCGGGCTGCCAACACCGCGTGCGGCCTCCGAGCAAGGGATCGCCACCGTCCACCAATTCGGCGGCACGTTCCCCCTAATGTCCATCGGGCGGTCGTTCTTTGTCGGGGTCGAGCCGACAAAGGGCTGGGGTCCGTTCAAGGTCTACGATCGCAAGCGCGCCAACGAGATCGCGGTCAAGGCGGTGCGCGATTTCGGCATAACCCGGATCGAGGATGGCGACCGTCTGGTCGGTGGCCTCTCGGGCGGTGAGCGTCAGTCGCTGGCCATCGCCCGCGCTGTCCACTTCGGCGCGCGTGTCCTGATCCTGGACGAACCGACTGCAGCCCTTGGCGTAAAGCAGGCGACCCACGTCCTGCGCATCGTGAACGAGGCCAAGCGGCGCGGGCTGGCCGTGGTGTTCATCACCCACCAGGTCATGCACGCCATGGCCGTTGGCGACCACTTCGCCGTCCTGATCCGCGGGGCCGTCGCCGCCGACTTCAGGAAGGGCGAAAAGACGCGTGAGGAAATCACCGACCTCATGGCCGGTGGTGCCAGCATGGCCAGCCTTGAGGCCGAGATCGAAGGCTACATGGCCAGTCACGACGGCCACCCCCCACCTCCCGCCCAGTAAGAGACCGATCATGCCCACCTGGACCCGCGCCTGCGCCACTGACGACATCGACCCAGATGACCTGATCCGCTGGGATCACGGGTCGCAGACCTTCGTCATTGTTCGCAGCGAAGACGACACCTTCCACGCCATGGATGGCATCTGCAGCCATGAACACGTCCACCTTTGCGATGGCCTGGTCATGGACGGCACGGTCGAATGCCCCAAGCACAACGCCACCTTCGACTACCGCACGGGTGAGGCGAAACGTGCCCCCGCCTGCGTCAACCTGAAAACCTTCCCCGTCCGCGTGCAGGACGGCGAAGTCTGGATCGAGGTCTAGGATGACATTCCAACTTGCCGCCTGCGCCGAGATGCTCTGGCGTGACCGCCCCATCGCCTGGCGGGCGTCCCGTCTGAAAGAGATGGGCTTTGGCGTCGGCCTCTGGAACTGGCCGAACTGGGAGCTTGCCGCGCTGGAAAAGACCGGTGCGATCTTCACCATCATGAACGGCTACCTTGAGGGGCGTCTGACCGATCCTGCGGGTTGCGAGATGCTGCTCGCCTCGGCGAAGGAAACCGCCAAGGTCGGCAAGCGCCTTGGCGTCCACCGGCTGAACCTGCACGGCACCGGCCTTGGCGACATGGGTGTTCCCATCCCGCAAATCGGGGCCTTTGCGCCGGGAATGGAGCAGCGCGCCCGCGATACGCTCCACCGCATCTGCGATCTCGCCGAAGCCGAGGGCCAGGTTT
>JAPLPF010000102.1 GCA_026400325.1 Rhodobacterales bacterium | reverse complement strand
TGGCGAGTCGAACAGTCTCTTCAGGGCTCTGAATGCTCCGGCCCTCACCACGCGCGAAAGAGGCCTCAGCTTGGTCCACTGCGGAAAGGATCTCGGCACGTCTGCGTTCCTGCTTTTCCCACAGCAGCAGTGCATCCTTCAAGGCGTCTTCCTCGCTGCTGTAACGCCCGTTCTCGATGGCTTGGCGAACAAAAGCAGCTTGGTCGTTTGTGAGTTGCACTTCCATCGGTTTTAACTCCCTCTCATTTCATAGTATCGGATCACAGTTTCGGATCACAGTATCGGAAACAAGCACTTCCACAATAGGCACAATTGCTCTCTGCGCGTTCCGCATAAAACCACAACTCATGGCTGCCGGCCGCTTGTCGATCAAATCGAAATCCAAAACTGCGCAACCGCCGGACCACATCTCTATACCGGAAGCCACTCAACCGCCCCATCTTTTACGCAGCCACAACGATAGTAAAATCCTGGCACTCAAGCGTTGAAGGCAGATCAACAACTTGGTTGCGCTCCCTGCGCGCATCAATAAGTTTGCGTGCTACGTCACGCGCTATTTCCAGGACCTCCGCCACAGTACGCCCTTGTGCTACCAGCCCGTGAACATCTTCAGAAGTGGCAAGAAACAACCCTTCCGGCAATGCCTCAACATGAATTCGAACGGCGTGTTCCATATTCCGCGATCTTACCACCGCTATTTACCCCTCTCCCCCGCAAACCCGCCATACAGCGATAGTTATGGAAAGCCGCTGATCCGAAGCCCGGCCTGCGATCCTGATCAACAGCTACAACATTTGGGATAGGGGCACGAATAGGGGCACAGCCTTCTCGGACGGATCTGTCCAAGCGCAAAAGTACTGGCTGCACTCCACGCTGGGACAACCTTCAAGTCAGAACGAGATGGCTCCGGCGAATTCAGTCAGGCTCCACCAACTCCGCCCGGCGCTTCAATCCATCACAATCCCCGCCTGCTATCCACCCCGGATTGAACCGGGAATAAATCACACTCGCAGCAACCGAAATCCATCCAGGCGCCCCTCATCTGAATGAATTGCTAGACTCAAAAATGAGAGGTGAAGCATGACGATCACGTTAGATGTTCCCGGAGACGTCGCAAGACAGTTGACCCATAAGGCCGGTCTACTAGGTCTCTCCCTCGACCAGTTCGTCCTGCGCGCAGCTCTCGGCCACTTGGATCCATCCCATCAAAACGATTCGAGCTTCGGCCTCCCGAGTCACGATCCTTATCTTGCCGCCGCCAGTTTGCGTGCCATTTCAGCCGCCCAGGAACTTCAGGCGCTTGGAATCACTGATCACCAGGGCAGGCGCCTGAAAGCGGGTCTCCCCGAAGATATGCTCGAAGGAGCCGATCGCGACTTCGGCGGATAGTCCCTTGCCCCGCCTGATCATCATCGCCGGACCTCCCGGCAGTGGAAAGTCTACCCTCTTCCCCGTCTCCTCCTTTGACGTCGACTCCTTCAACGCCGATGATCGCGCTGCCGAACTCAATGGAGGCTCATACCTAAGGATCACTGCTCAAATTCGTCAGCAGGTCAATCGCGACTTCGAGGCATTTATCAACAGTCATATCGAAGCCCGAACAAGCTTCGCTTTTGAGACTACCCTCCGAACGGAAATTACCTTTGAGCAAGCCAGTTCGGCCAGGGAAGCCGGCTTTGAAGTTGAGATGCGCTACGTAGCTTTGAACGACTTCGCTATGAACCTGGATCGTGTGAAGATTCGTGCAGACAAAGGTGGGCATAGTGCCCCAGAGTCGGTCCTTCGTGGAATCTATGAGGCGAGCATCCGCAATCTTGGTCGTGCGATCCGCGAAATCGATCTCTTGCGTGTCTACGACAACAGTGCGTGGGGTAAAGCCCCAAATCTCTTGCTTGAGTCCCGCGCAGGAAGAATTGTATTCAGACTCGATTTACTACCAGACTACTTAGCTGAACTCATGCGCTGAGGAAACGGTCTCGCCAGTCCCTTCGGTCAGAGGGAAAGCCTCTTCAGATGGATCTTCAGACGGATCTCTCCCCGCGTAAAAATACTGGCTGCACTCCACTATGGGATGAAAGCCTACTCGGCCCGTCTGGCCGGTGAGAACTTCATCGTTCACACTCCGCGAAAAAATTCTTTCGCCTACATTCTAAAGAACTTACCCACCACCCAAGGCCTCAATCCTTGCTGGCCCATGCTAACTTAACCCCGGTTGCGCACTTGCGTCAACTTTACATGTCCCAGCCGGAGGTCTATCCTCATGTCTCAAGAAATCATCCAGCCGCCTGCCAGCCCAAAACGCAGGCCGCGCCTCACCACTCAAAAACAACGCGAAGCCGCGCGTATCAAAGGCCGCAAATCCCGCGGCCCGATCACCGTCGAAAGCAAACAACGCAATCGCCTCAACAGCTTCAAACACGGTGCCTACTCCCAGGCCACCCTCATCCTGCCCGAAGATCAAAAACGCTTCGATGCCATCTTCAACGACTACATCGATCGCTTCCAGCCCACCAGCGAAATGGAACTCGAAATGATCGAACAAATGGTCTCCTCCTCCTGGCGTCGCCGCCGTCACGCAGCCATGCTCCATCACATCTGGAATACCGCCATCAGCGACATCGCCGTGCTCCCCGGTAACGACGCTCTCAGCCCCACCGCCCTCGCGGCCAAAGCCGGCGCACTCACCGGAGTCTGCACCGTCACCAGATCCCCAGCCGCATTGTACGTATAGCGGTACACATTCCCCGCCGTATCCGTAATCTGCGTGATCCTGCCCTGGCCATCCCTCACAAACGGCACATTGAGACCCGTCGAACTCGTAATCCCCGACGCCGTCAGCGTCAACGTATTCCCGTTCAGATCCGTCACGCTCTGCAAGATTCCACCCGGCGTCAGCGTATATTCCCGCCCATAAGGATCTTTGTACTTGTAACCGGCCGCCGCATAAACAGCCCCGGCATTAGCCAGCGCGCACTGATAGATATTGCCGATCCGCAGCAAGACTCCCGTGCAGTTATCACCCGTCGTAACCAGAGACCCATAGAACCCAGGCTCCGCCGTATACTGCGGCTGCCAATAACTCTGGAAGATCGCATTCGGCTGCGGCGTGAAGGAAAACGTCTTCCGGCTCCCGTTCACGCTCAGCACAACATCGCCATTCGCGCTCACCTTCAGGTTCACCGCATTCAGGCCCAGCCTCCAGCCAAAACCAAAATCCCCGCGCTCGGCCTTCCATAAGCTGTCGTAAGTCCGCTGCACCTGGATCGCGAGGCCAGCCGACGGCACAGTAAAGTCCGTCACTGTGGCTGTAACGCGGCCCGGCTTGTACTCGCCCACCACATTCACCAGCGCCAGATTCGTCTGAGTCACCCCCAGCGAATTCGTCCCCGACAACTGCACAAAATACCCGCCATTGTCGAGCAACGTCGTATCGAAAGACCCAATCTGCCCACTGCCACTGGCCGCATTGTTGATCACCGTCACCGCCGTCTGATTGTTCGCCGGATGTGTAGAATAAACTCGATTTACGAAAGCGCCAAACCGCAATTAGCGCACCGGCGTGCCCTTGGGGTTCTAAGTGGATGTCCACATTGTTTGCATTGCGGACCAAAATCGCTTAGCCTGTGGTGACGGAGTTCTTCGATAGTACAACCGATTTTTCCCAGCCTTAAGTGCACCCACTCTTGTAGAGGGCGAAAAGCATCAGTATTGGTTTCAGCTTCTTCTAGCGTTGCCATCTGATTCGACCTATATGACTTGAGCGAAGCTACACATGAACTATAAATAGTCATCATTTCTTTATATTCCGCTTCATCCATCATTAAAACATCTTGCTTGCATCGCCAACACCATAATGTCTTCATATGTATATATTCTCAAAAGATTAGGCGGAGTATTTCATAACCGCCATAACTAACAAAACCATACCGCTTAGTAGCCACTTCCAGTAGTCTTGGATTTGCAAATTGAGTGACTACATAAATTTCGGCAGCGCCCAAGGAAATGGCTAGCTTCATTAAGTTCGGTAGAACTGAAAAAGGATTTCCAAGCGTTCCTTCAATTAATTCTACGAAAGCAGTAGCCTCAGATCCAATTACCTGAATTGAACCCCTCACAATGACATTTTGTCCAAGTCCCAGCGAGGATGCGGACAACTGTGCGGTGACAGCACGTTCAGCCGATAGGCCGGAAGGATCAATAAACCCAATTGGATCCCCATACGAGTAGCAATACAAGCTGCTGCACATTGAATCAAAGCGATACGCTTCGAAAAACTGTTGAACTAGCTTTAGTGCTCCAATTTTTGAAACCTGTTTAGCCAAGCGTTGGGGGCCGGATGATAGTAAATCACGCTCATATTTGTCAATTGTCAAGAACCGCCCGCCCCCCGGCCGATACCACCGAGCCCGCAAATAATACATGCCCGTCCCGGCATCGAGCGCCTCCCCCCGATACAAATACTGATTCGGAGTAGTCCCAGTCCGGGCAACCAGGTTTCCAAACCCGTCATACGCAAACGTATCGGTAACCACGCCAGCCCCATCCAGCAACTGCCGCGTACTCCCGAACCCGTCATACCCGTAATAGCTCGTTGTCCAGGGCCCAGCAATATTCTGCCGCTGGCTCACCCGCATCAACCCGTGTGTATACTGCCGCACCACGAAACCGGCCACAACTTCTTCAGCCACCTGCGCATACCCAGTAGGCGTCAAAGTATCAATCAGGAACCGCGTCGTAGACCCAGCCTCTGTCCGCACCACCCGGTTTCCATCTCCGACATAGGTAATGGCCCCGGCATTGTAATTCGTCAGCCGATCCTCAAACTCATAACCAAACGTATTCCCGCCAGAAGTGGTCGTGTTCCCGTTCGCATCATAAGTATCGGCAACCAACCGATCATTCCCATCAAACACATTCGTCTGCGCCGCGATCCCCGCCAGCGTCGAAGTCAGCGAAAGCCGATTCCCCACCGGATCGAGCCCATAAGCCAAGGCCCCATTCAGCGCCGAATTCGCATTGTCATCACAATAGCCGCCGCCCCACTGAAGCTCGCGTCCGGCGTCTTCGACAACAATCGGTTCAGCGAGTCATAAGCATAAGTTGTCGTCTTCCCGTTAAAGTCCACCTTGCTCGTCAGGTTCCCCACGAAGTCATAAGCATAAGTTGTCGTCTTCCCGTTAAAGTCCACCTTGCTCGTCAGGTTCCCCACGAAGTCATAATTCATGGTCTCCACCTGCGACAGCGGCAACGTCCGCGAGGTCCGCCGGTTCAGCTTGTCGTAAACATAAGTGGTCACGCGGTTATTGGCATCCGTCTGCGACACCTTGTTGCCCGACAGATCATACGCGTACCGGTAATCTGGTTCAGCGCATCCGTCACAGAGGTCAACTGGCTCGCTGCATCATAACCATATTGCGTCACCCGGCTCTCCTCATCAGTAGAGGAAATCACCAGTCCTAGCCCGTCATAAGCCTTAGAATTCGTCGCCCCGCCAGGCAGCGTCGTCACCAACTGCCGCCCACGCGAGTCATACGTATACGAAGTCGTCCGGCCCTTGGCATCCAGCATCGAAGTCCGCTGACCCTTCGCGTCATACCCGTAGGTAGTCACATTCAAAGCACCATCACGAACACTCGTCATCCGTCCAGC
Organism: Rhodobacterales bacterium; assembly: GCA_026400325.1. GTDB lineage: Bacteria > Pseudomonadota > Alphaproteobacteria > Rhodobacterales > Rhodobacteraceae > Tabrizicola. The sequence goes on along the minus strand of JAPLPF010000102.1, from coordinate 897 downwards.
CGCATCATAACCAAACAGCGTCACATTCCCGCGAGCATCCGTCTCCGTCAGCTTCCGCCCCGCCAGATCATAAGTCACACTCGTGGTCGCCGCATCTGCCGTCCCAAACGCATAAGTAGTCGAAGTCAACTGCCCTGCCAGGTCATACATCCACTTCGTCACCCGGCCCAATTGATCGGTCTCGGTCAACTTATTCCCGCGATAGTCGTAAGTCCAACTCTTCGTGGTCAGATTCGGATAAGTCATCGACGTCATCCGGTTCACGGCATCGTACGCGAACGTAGTCACCCGCCCCAGCGGATCCGTCTCGCTGATCTTGTTCCCGTTGCCGTCATAAGCATACGAAGTCACCTTCCCAAACGCATCCGTCATCGACACCTTCCGCCCAAAGCCGTCATACGCAAACGTCGTCACGTTCAGGCGAGGATCCGTCTGCGACACCATCCTGCCCATCCCGTCAAATGCCGTCAGATGCACGCGGCCCAGCGGATCTGTGAAACTGGTCCGATTCCCGTAAGCGTCATAAGCATAGGTCGATGTATTCCCGCGAGCATCCACCATCGTCAGCGGCAAGCCCTTCGAGTTATGCGTATGCTGTTCTACCGTCCCCAGCGAATCTGTAATATTAGACAAATTGAAGTTCGCGTCATAGCTGACATTCTGTGTCTGCGACAATGGATTGGTCACTGTCGTTGGCCGACCCACCACGTTGTAAGTCGAGCTGAACGTATTATTGAGAGCATCCTTGAGCGATGTCCGGAACCCATTCGCGTCATACGTATAGGTGGTCACCTGATTCAGGGCATTGGTCTCCGTCAACCGTATGCGGCAGAGCAAACCCATCTTGAAGGCGCTTGCCATTGCTGTTTCAGTGGAAGGATGAGCAAGCAGCGCGAG
>JAPLPF010000090.1:43677-48693 GCA_026400325.1 Rhodobacterales bacterium | reverse complement strand
TCCCTGCCGATGATCTTCTTTGCGCTTGCCGTGATCACCGTGCTTGGCCCCGGCACGGTCACGCTGATCCTGGTGATCGTGCTGGTGTCCTTCCCGTCCTATGCCCGGCTGATCCGCACCCAGACGCTGACCCTTGCCAATGCCGACTACATCCTTGCTGAACGCGCGATGGGGGCGGGGTCGGGGCGGATCATCTTTCGACACCTTCTGCCCAACGCGGGCGGCCCGCTGGTCATCCTGATCTGCATGGACATCACCGTGGTCATCATGCTTGAGGCGGGGTTGAGCTACCTCAACCTTGGCGTCAGGCCGCCGTCGCCGTCCTGGGGCAACATCCTGTCCGAAGGCTATACCTCGCTGCGGCAGGCCCCGCATGTGGTGATCGTCGCGGGCATCCCGCTGGTGCTGGCCACACTGGGCTTCACCTTCCTTGGCGAAGGGCTGCGCGATGTCCTTGACCCGCGCGGCGCGGGGCGGAGATGGGCATGACGCCGGTTCTGTCGGTGGAAAACCTGTCCGTCGCCTACCGCGTTCCCGGCGGCACATTGCAGGCCGTGCGCGACGTGACACTTTCGGTCCGGCGGGGTGAGGTGCTGGGGATCATGGGCGAAAGCGGCTGCGGCAAGTCCACGCTTGCGGCGGCAATGATCAACCTTCTGCCGCCGGGCGCCGTGATCTCCCAAGGGGCCGTGCGACTGAACGGCACCGACATGCTGACCCTGCCCCCTGCTGCCCAGCGCGCGCTGCGCGGCAGGTCGGTGGCGATGGTGTTTCAGGACCCGATGACCGCCTTCAACCCGGTCCTGACCATCGGCCGCCAGTTGGCCGATTTCACCGGCGCGCAGGAGCCGCGCCTTGTCGACATGCTGGCCCGTGTCGGCATCCCTGACGCCGCGCGCTGTCTTGACCGCTTCCCGCACGAGCTTTCGGGCGGCATGCGCCAGCGCGTTGCCATCGCGGCCGCCCTTCTGATGCAGCCCGAGGTGCTGATCGCGGATGAGCCTACCACCGCCCTTGACGTCACGATGGAGGCGCAGATCATCCACCTGCTGCGCGACCTGAGGACAACATTCGACGGCGCCATCGTCATCGTGACACACCACCTTGGCGTGATCGCGGAACTGTGTGACCGGGTGGCCGTGATGTATGCGGGCGAGGTGGTCGAGGACGGGCCGGTGGACGCCATCTTCCACGACCCGCAGCATCCCTATACCCGTGCGCTGCTGGCCTGTGATCCTGCCGTGGTCGATCCCGCATCCGGGCGGCTGCCCACCATTGCAGGGCGATTGCCGGACCTGACGGCGCTGCCCCCGGGCTGCGCCTTCCTGCCGCGCTGCACAGTGGCACTGGCCGCCTGCCGAACAGCGCCCCCACAACTGCGCCCTGCAGAGGGCCGGTCGGTCCTGTGCCACAGGGGGGCTGCATGACGACCGTGCTGGACCTGGCTGGCCTGTCAGTCGATCTGCCCTTGGGCGGGTTTCTGTCGCGGGCGCGGCTGCCGATCCTGCAGGATGTGACCCTTTCGGTTGCGCGGGGCGAAAGCGTGGCGCTGGTGGGGGAAAGCGGGTCGGGCAAGACCACCCTTGCCCGCGCCGTGATGGGACTGCAGCCCATCAGCGCGGGTGCAGTCCGCTTTGACGGCCAGCCGGTGACCGGGCCTGCAGATCACGCCCGTCTGCGCCGCGATGCCGCTATGATGTTTCAAGACGCCACCGCGTCGCTGTCGCCCCGGCTGACGGTGGGGTATCTGGTGACCGAGCCCTTCCGCATCCACCGCCAGCCCCTGCCCGACCCCGCCCGCACCGCGCGTGACCTGCTGGCCGCCGTGGGCCTGCCCGCCGCCATCGCGCAGCGCTACCCGCATGAGCTTTCGGGGGGCCAAGCGCGCCGCGTGGGGGTCGCGCGCGCGCTGGCCTTGCGCCCACGCCTGCTGATCGCGGATGAGCCGACCGCAGGCCTTGACGTGTCGGTGCAGGCCGAGGTGCTGAACCTTTTGTCCGACCTTCGCCGCGACATGGGGCTGGCCTATCTGATCATCACGCACAACCTTGCCCTTGTGCGCCATGTCGCCGACCGGATCGTCGTTCTCTACCTTGGGCGCGTGGTCGAGGAAGGCCCGACAGCCCAGGTCTTCGCCGCCCCGGCCCACCCTTATACCGCCAGCCTGATCGCGGCCGAGCCAAAGCCCGACCCGCGCAAGCGCCGTGCCGATCTGGCAATCAGGGGTGAGGTGCCATCGGTCCTGAACCGCCCCAAGGGCTGCGAGTTTCACACTCGCTGCCCGATGGCGCGCGACATCTGCCGCCAGATGGCACCCGCCCTTGCTCCAACGGCTCCGGACCGGCTGGCCCGCTGCCACTTTCCCAACCAACCCCAACACAAGGAAGATCATCATGCAGTGGAACACTGACAGACGCGGATTCCTGAAAGTCGCGGGCGCGGGGCTTGCTGCCGCCGCCGCCCTGCCCCGTTTCGCCTGGGCCGCCGAGGGGGGCACCCTGCGACTGCGCGTCACCGCCGATTTCCAGGTTCTTGACCCCTTCGGCATCATTGGCGAGCTGGACGACATCATTCCGCGCTGCACCACGGTCACTCTTGTCCGGCTTGGCGACATGCGCGACGGCAACCAGTGGCGGCCCTGGGCTGCCGAAAAGATCGAATGGCTGGACGGCACGCGCCTTGCCTTCACCCTGCGTGAGGGGCTGCAATGGACCAACGGCTTTGGCCCGGTCACGGCGGCGGATGTGAAATTCTCGTTCGAACGAATCGCAGGGTCCGACAGCGCCTGGGCCTATCAGTTCGAAAAGCTGAAAGAGGTCGAGGTGATCGACGACCGCAACGGCATCATCCACCTGACCGAAGCTTTCGCCCCGTTCATGGTCATCGCCCTGCCCTATTACGGCGGCCATATCGTCTGCCAGAAAGCGGTCGAGGCGGCAGGCGGCAGCTTTACCACCGAGGCCCCGGCGGAATGCGGGCCGTATCTCTTTGACACATGGGAGCAGAACCAGAAGGTCACCCTCAAGGCCAATCCTGACTGGACCGGCGAAAAGCCCGCCTTTGACCGGGTCGAATTCTACATCGTCACCGATGATCAGGCGGCCCTGCTGGCCTATGAGGCGGACGCCTTCGACTTTACCCGCGTTGCCGTTGGTGCCGGGGCGCAGCTGAAGGGTGCCATGCCCGAAGGTGCCACCCTGATCGAAGCACCGGGCACCCGCTATGCCTGGCTGACGATCAACATGAACGCCGAACCCCTGAAAGACCCGCGTGTCCGACAAGCGGTCCAGCTGGCCTATGACGGGCAGGCCGTGCTGGACGGCGCCTATGACGGGCTGGTGGACCGCGCGACCGGGGTGGTGCCGCCAACCTCGGGCTTTGCGCGCGCGTCGAACCTTTTTCCGACGCGCGACGTGGACAAGGCGAGGGCGCTTCTGGCCGAGGCCGGTGCCGACGGGATCGAGCTGAACCTGTACGCCCTGACCGACAGCACCAGCCAGACCATTGCCCAGATCATCCAGGCCAACCTGGCCGAGGCCGGGATCACCATCACCATCCAGCCGGTGGAAGAGGCCGCCTATTGGGCGCTTGGCGACAGCACGGCAGGCGATGGCTACAAGTCGATCGAGCTGGTTCTGATGAACTTTGCCGGCGGGATCGACCCGACTGAAAACCTGGTCTGGTTCCGCCCCGACCAGATCGGCGTCTACAACTGGTCGTTCTTCGACAGCCCGGAATATGAAGCGCTTTATCAGTCCTCGCTGACTGAACAGGATACCGACAAGCGCCGGGCCATGTTCAACCGGATGGAGGATCTGATGGAAGACTCCGGCGGCTTTGTCTTCATCTGCTTCGAGCCCTATCTTGCCGTTCATGATGCCAGTCTTGTGCCGGTGATCCTGGCCGACGGGCATCCCGACCCGGTCACCTTCCGCATGGGGTAGCCGAAGCCAAAGGAACAACTGACGTGACTGCCAAACCCCGCACCAAGGCCCGCCTGTCAGCCGCTGACCGGCGGGCGCTTCTGGAAGATGCCGCCCGGGCCTGCATGGCGCGCGGCGGCATCCGCGAGTTCACCGTCGACAAGATCGTGGCCGAGGCAGGCGTGTCGCGCGGCCTGATCACCCATCACTTCGGGTCGATGGACGGGCTTCTGGTGGCGGTCTACAGCCGCATGTATGGCGAATGGATCGCGGCCATGACCGCACCCCGCCCCGGCCTGTCGCGGCTTGAGGCGCTGGTCGAGGCGCTGGTCTCACCTGCCTTGTTCAGCCGCGATATCCTGAACATCTGGCTGACACTGTGGGGCGAGATCGCTAACAACCCCGTCCTGCGCGCCGAACACCGGGCGCGCTATGGCGATTATCGCGACAGCATCGCCTCGGCACTACGTGAGGCAGCGCCCGAGGGCGCAGGCTTTGACGCCGACACGGTCGCCACCGCGTTCATCTGCCTTGTTGACGGGCTTGGGGTGCAGCGCAGCGTCGAGCCGGCCCTTTTGTCCGAAGCCGCCGCCCGCGCCGCCTGCTGGGCACTGTTGTCGCCCTATCTGCCGCCAGAAGGCGGGCGACGGCCATGACTCCGGGCCATGACTCCGGGCCGCGTCAGGCCTGTCCTGACAATGGCCTGGGGTCGGGTCGCCAAAGCCGCTTGTCTGGCACCAGTCTTTGCCTTCGGAATTGACGCGGACGGCAAGGCCGGGCGGTGCGCGACTGCGCCGCCCGCCCTTTCCGGGGATCACTTGCCCAGTGCGGCGCGCACTGTCGCCTCGATCGACGTTGTCGGGTGGCCGATCAGGCGGCGTAGGGTATGGCTGTCGTCAAACAGCGCGCCTTCCCCCGCGCGGCCATCACTGTCGGCAAAGACCGCCGCAAAGCCCTCGGGCAGGCCGAATCCGACAAGCGCCGCGGCATAGCCGGCTTGCGGCATGTTCACATAGGCCACCGGCTTGCCTGCGACCTTTGCCACGGTTGCAGCGAATTCGGCTCCGGTATGGGCGGTGTCTCGGGCGAGTTC
>JAPLPF010000090.1:33439-43661 GCA_026400325.1 Rhodobacterales bacterium | reverse complement strand
TGTCTCCGGCGAGTTCATAGGTCTTGGCAGCATGGGAGGGGTCCAGTGCCGTGACGGCGATCGCCTCGGCATAGTCGTGGCGCGCGGCAGAGTTGATCCGGCCCTCTCCAGCGGCCCCGATCATTGCGCCATGTTCGATGGCAGCCCCAAGTGCGCCGGTGTAGTTTTCCGTGTACCAGCCGTTGCGCAGGATCGTAGCCGGGATGCCGCTGGCGCGGATCGCAGCTTCGGTCGTAATATGGTCCTGTGCGAGGATCATCGGGTTGGCATCACCCTTCAGGATCGACGTGTAGATGATGCGCGTCACCCCTGCCGCTTTTGCCGCCGCGATGGCTTTGCGGTGCTGGCCAGCACGGTCGTTGAAATCGTTCGAGGAAATGAGGACGAGGGTATCGACTCCCTTCAGCGCGGCCGGGTCGGGGGCGATGTAGTCGAAGGCGCGGACCTCGACGCCCAGATCGGCGGCCTTTTCCGGGCTGCGGGCAAGCGCGACGGGTGTGGCTCCGCGCGCCTTCAGGGCGGCGATGGCAAGGCGGCCGAGGTGGCCGGTGGCAGCGGTGATGGCGATGGTCATGGGTCTCTCCCGTTGTTGACAGGGTGAGAGATACGGGTTTACTTACGAAAAGGAAGTACGCACAAATTTGTTAGTATCCCGAAAGGCTGCACATCATGATGGACCGGGTTGCACAAGGACTGCTGGACGGCTGGCAGTTGGGAAACGTCCTGGCGGCGGACTGCCCGTCGCGGGGCATCCTGAACCACCTGACCAACCGCTGGGGCACGTTGGTGATGGTGGCCCTTGCGACCGGCCCGCACCGCTTTGCCGAGCTGCGCCGCAAGGTCGGCGGGGTCAGCGAGCGGATGCTGAGCCAGACATTGAAGGACCTGGAGGCGGACGGGTTCGTATTGCGCACCGCGCATCCGGTGGTGCCGCCGCATGTGGAGTATGAGCTCACGGAGTTGGGCCTGGAGGCGGCGGCGCATGTGGTGGCGCTGGTCGGGTGGATCGAGGGGGCGCTGCCGGAGATACTGGCGGGGCAGGTGCGGATGGCGGCGGCGTGAGTGGTGGGGTGGAACCCCACCCTACGCTGGCTGAGTGATTTCCTGATCAACATTCACTCTCAACAGCAACTTGTACATGCCTCTAGCAATGAGCGCCAAGTCAGCCACCTGTCAGATAAAGCATAAACATTCTGCACAAATCAAAGGACAACCAAGGAACAAAGAAAGGCGCAGACCACGGGCACTATTATGGCGGAAACAATTCTTTCTGCTTCTTTCCCGCGTGGCCTTCCAGTCGCGGCAATCGCGAGACGCTGCACAGGGTCACGTCCAAGCATCCCGGCGCGGACGTAAGCAAACAGAGCAAATGATACATAGCCAGCTGCCGCAGTAATTATCCCTGCGAAGGGGCCTCCAATTGTATAGAAGTAGTACCCTGCGGCGGCCGACACGAACAACGCAAGCATTCCGTCCCCCAAATACACTTCGGCAGAATATCAGAAAGTCTGTAGCTAGTCACCCTTCGTAGTATTGGCGGTCTTTGGAGTTGATTGGCCACCGCCAGCGTGCTGAACGGTGTAAAGTGGACCGCCCTTTCTCCACACCAGTAGCACAAAGAGACCGGTTGCCCGACTGATGATTGCTCACTTTGGGCTCAAGACCGACGTTGGCACCACTGCCTCACCCCTCGCTCGGCGGCCCGAACCGTTCCAGCATCCGCGTCCTGATCTGGTCGCGCGCCTGCCGGTAGGCGGCGAGCTTCGCGTCCCGGGTCTCACCCAATCCTGTGGGGTCGAGGATCGGCCAGTATTCGATTTCCAGGTGGTGAAACCGCGTCAGTTCAAGGGCCATGCGCTGGCTGGCGGGGCTAAGGGCGACGATCAGGTCGAACTGCGACAGGTCGTCGCCCCAGTCCTGCATCTCGTCGAAAGAGCGCGAGCGGTGGCGGGAAAGTTCGATCCCCAGTTCCTTGCAGACCGCGATAGAGAAGCCGTCCACCTCCATGTCGTTCTTCACCCCTGCCGACTGCACATAGGCGCGCTGGCCGTACATCTGCTTCATCAGGCCTTCGGCCATCGGGGACCGCACGGCGTTGTGGTCACAGCAAAAGAGGACCGATTGCGGGAAATCGCCCAACATCAGCCCCAGTGCAGGACGCAGATCAGCGTGAACAGGCGCCGCGCGGTGTCGCTGTCAACCTCGGCCTTGCCGCCCAGCCTTTCGCGCAGGATGAGGGCGCCTTCGTTGTGGATGCCGCGCCGGGCCATGTCGATCGCCTCGATCTGGGACGGAGGCAGGCGTTTGACCGCGTCGAAGTAGCTTTCGCAGATCTGGAAGTAATCCTTCACCACCTGCCGAAACGGCCCGAGCGACAGGTGAAACTCGGCCACTTTCACGCTGTCCTCGGTCGCGATGTCGAACACAAGGCGGCCCTCGCGGATGGCGAGGTGAAGTTTGTACGGCCCCTCAGGCGCCTCACGGTCCGGGCGTGGGGGCAGCGCGAAGGAATTCTCCTCCAGAAGATCATAGATCGCGACGCGGCGTTCCTGCTCGATCTCGGGCGTGGGGCGGACGAGACCTTTCTCGTCGATCTCGATCTGGCAAAGTCGGTTCATGGCGAAGATGCTTCCAGGGCGTGCAAAGCCCGTGATGCCAAAGCCGTGCAAGCCGTGCAAGGGCGGCATTGGCAAGGACAGTCATTTCATCGGACAGGACTTGACCCGCAAGCACCAAGCGACGAACCTCGTTGCCTGTGGTGACACCCGGGCAAGGGATTGGCATATGGCGATTTCACAGGCGGCAGCGGCGCAGTTGGCAGCCGATTACACGGCGGCCTGGAACACCGGGCGGCCGCAGGCGGTGGCGGCGTTCTTTGCAGAAACCGGCGGGATCGTGATCAACCGGGGCAACCCCTGGCTGGGCCGCAAAGGCGTGGCGGACATGGCGGCCGGGTTCTTTGCCGACGTGCCGGACCTTTCGCTGGTCTGCGACGGGCTGCGGCTGATGGGCGACCACATGATCTATCTCTGGACCTTCACCGGCACTCATTCCGGGACCGGCCGCAAGCTGCGGATTTCAGGGGTCGAGGAATGGGATCTTGATGCCGACCTGAAGGTAGCCGCCTCACGCGGGTGGTTCGACCCTGCGGAATGGACGCGGCAGACAACGGAAGCCTAATCGTTCAATCGGTCCAGACGGGCACGGACCGAAAGGCCATGCGCCTGAAGGCTTTCGCTGATCGCCAGCCGTTCGGCGGCAGGTCCTATGGCCTTCAACGCCTCGGGCGTCATCTTGGCAATCGTCGTGCGCTTCATGAAATCCAGCACTGAAAGGCCCGAGGAAAAGCGGGCTGACCGCGCGGTCGGCAGGACGTGGTTCGGGCCGCCGATGTAGTCGCCGATGGCTTCGGGGGTCCATTGGCCCAGGAAAATCGCCCCGGCATGGGTGATGAGCTGCGCAAGACCCTCTGGGTCGGCGGTGCAAAGTTCCAGATGTTCCGGGGCGATGGTGTTCGACAGGGCTGCGGCCTGCGCAAGATCACGGGTGACGATGATCGCGCCGTGCCGCGCCCAGGACACCCCGGCGATGGCGCGGCGCTCGAGGGTTTCCAGACGCTTTGCGACGGCGTCTGCGACAGCTTGCCCAAAGGCCGCGTCGGGCGTGATCAGGATCGACTGGGCGCTTTCGTCATGCTCGGCCTGACTGAGGAGATCCAGCGCAATCCAGTCGGGGTCGTTGTCGGCATCGGCGATGACAAGGATCTCGGACGGACCCGCGATCATGTCGATCCCCACGCGGCCAAACACCCGGCGTTTGGCCGCGGCGACCCAGGCGTTGCCGGGGCCGGTGATCTTGTCGACCGGTTGGATCGACGCGGTCCCGTAGGCAAGCGCCGCAATCGCCTGCGCGCCGCCGACCCGGTAGATCGTATCCACCCCGGCGATCCGTGCGGCAAGAAGCACAAGGGGGTTCACCCGGCCGTCCGGTGTCGGACAGGCGATGACCAACCGTTCAACCCCGGCGACACGGGCCGGGATCGCGTTCATCAGGACAGATGACGGGTAGGACGCGGTGCCGCCGGGGACGTAAAGGCCAGCCGCAGACACCGGCGTCCAGCGCCAGCCAAGTGTTGCACCTGCACTGTCGGTCCAGCTTTCATCCTGCGGCTTTTGCCGGGCGTGATAGGCGCGGATGCGGTCTGCCGCAAGTTCAAGGGCGGCCCGATCCTCGGCCAGAACCTTGGCGATTTCGGTGTCGATCTCGGCCCGGGAGAATGCCAGGGTTTCCGCGGTCAATGTCAGACGGTCGAAACGCGCTGTCAGGTCGATCACCGCCTGATCACCACGGGTGCGGACATCGGCGATGATCAGGGCAACGGCCTGATCGACGTCCTCGTCGACTTCACGCTTCTGGCCAAGAAGGGTGGTGAAGGCGACCTCGAAGCCAGGATCGGAGGTGTTCAGGAAAACGGGCATCGGGGCCTCCGGGGCGGATTGGTCGCGGTCCAGATAGCTTGCAGCGGCGCGAGCCTCAAGCCGCATGGCCCGACCGGTGTGACAGAAACCGATTTCTTCGAAGAAATCGGGCCGGAGTTTTCCAAAAACTCCGGGTCCCGGCCTCAGCCGTGGTGCGGTGCCTTGCCCGAGGGCGCGCGGTAGGGACGGGTCACGTCGTCCAGCCGCACCTCCAGCGCTTCGACTTCCAGCGCCAGTGCGCCATCACCGGCAAGGGTCAGGGTAAGGCGGCCTGCGCCGTCCTGTCCGGCGGTGAAGTCGATCGACAGCAGCGACAGCACCAGATCCTTGTCCGACCGGTCAAAGCCAAAACTTTGCACCTTCAGCACATCCTCGACCACAAGCACCGACCGCACCCGTTCAAATGGGCGGCCAGCGGTCTCGGCAGCCTCGCGGTCTTCCCAGCGGAACCGGTTCAGCAGCAGCGCAAACCGCCGCCGCCTGGCGTCATGGGTCATCTCGGTCACCGGCAGCACGGCGTCCTGCACAAGGGTCGAGATCACGCGCAGGTCTTCGGCGTCCTGTGCCACAAGCCGCAGCGGTGCCTCGCCGCCGTCTTCAAAGCGGGCGTCACTCATCCCTGGATGCGCTCGATATGTGCACCGCAGGCGCGGAGCTTTTCCTCGACCCGTTCATAGCCGCGATCGAGGTGGTAGACGCGGGAAACGACGGTTTCCCCTTCCGCCGCCAACCCCGCCAGGATCAGCGACACGCTGGCGCGCAGGTCGGTGGCCATGACTGGCGCACCGCGCAGCCTTTCCACGCCGGTCACGGTGGCTGTGCCGCCATGCACGTCAATCCGCGCGCCCATCCGCATCAGTTCCGGGGCGTGCATGAAGCGGTTCTCGAAGATCCTTTCTTCCAGCACGCTTGTGCCCTCGGCGGTGCAAAGAAGCGCCATCATCTGCGCCTGAAGGTCGGTCGGAAAGCCGGGGAAAGGCTCGGTCGTGACGTTGACCGCCTTTACCCGGCCATTCTTGCGGGCGACCTTCAGACCCCGGTTGGTCTGGGTCACCGACACGCCGGCTGCATCCAGCCGTTCGGCAAACGCCCCCACCAGTTCCAGCGTGCCACCAAGACATTCCACCTCGCCGCCGCAGATCGCCGGAACCAGCATGTAGGTGCCAAGTTCGATACGGTCGGTCACGACAGGGTGTGTCGCCCCGCCAAGGCGATCCGTACCCTCGATGGTGATGGTCGATGTCCCCTCACCGTCGATCTTGGCGCCCATCTTGCGCAGGCAGCGGGCAAGGTCGACAATCTCGGGCTCACGCGCGGCGTTCTTCAGGACGGTCGTTCCTTTGGCAAGGGTCGCGGCCATCAAGGCGTTCTCGGTCGCGCCGACCGAGACGATGGGAAAATCCACCACGGCCCCCTTCAGGCGCCCGCCCGGAGCCTTGGCATGAACATAGCCGTCGCGCAGGTCAAGCTCCGCGCCCATCGCCTCCAGCGCCTTGAGATGCAGGTCAACAGGCCGCGCACCAATGGCGCAACCGCCGGGCAGTGACACGACCGCATGGCCATAGCGGGCCAGCATCGGCCCAAGCACCAGGATCGAGGCGCGCATCTTGCGGACAATGTCGTAGTCGGCCTTGAAATTGCTGATGGAATGACTGGAAAGCGCCAGAACCTGCCCGTCCTGCAGGCTTGCAACCTCGGCCCCCAGCGATTGCAGAAGCTGGGTCATCGTGGCGATATCCGACAAGCGCGGCGCGTTGGTCAGCGTCAACGGCTCGTCCGACAAGAGCGTCGCGGGCATCAGAGTCAGGCAGGCATTCTTCGCCCCCGCGATCGGGATCGCCCCGGAAAGGGCCCCGTTTCCGCGCACCAGAATGGAATCCATCCGCCTTATCCTTCGCTTTTGGTTTGCCCCGGCGCAGTAACGGCACTGCGGGCTTTTGCCTGTGCCTTGCGGCGTGTCATGTTGGCCTTGAGCGCCGCAGAAAGCCGACCCTTGCGGCCGATCGGGCCTGTTGCCTGTTCAGGCTTTCCGCGGTGATCTGGATCTTTGGGGCTTTGCATGGGGCCCTTCTAGCGCATGGTCGGGAGTGGGTCCAGTGCGGGCCAGCCCCCACCCCGCAAACGCATCAAAAGCCCCTTGCGCCGCCATGGGATTGCGTCTATCCACCCCGCCACAAACGGCGCTGCAGTAGCTCAGTGGTAGAGCACTCCCTTGGTAAGGGAGAGGTCGAGAGTTCAATCCTCTCTTGCAGCACCATTTATCCTCCCTAAAGTGCAGAAGAATTTGGCCGGAGTGGTCGGGTGGCCCAAGTTCTGGGCTGTAGCAAGGAGGCTCGTATCGCATTATTGCGACGATTCACAATTATCTTAAAAATTCCGATAGTTATACGAGATTGGGGTTCAAGCTGCGCTTTGCGTTTTTCTGGCTGCTGCGCAGGTCTCTGTCGCGCATTTGACCGGCCAACAGTTGGTTGCGCAGCCCCCGACAATGAGTGTCGGAGATCCGGATGAGCAGACCTGATATCTGAACCCAGGCCTCGCGACGCAAGCAACCGCCAACACAAATCAGCCGGCCGATGATCGTTTGTACTGCCCGCGGCCGCAGTAAGTCGCAAACGCGAAAAAGAAGCGAAGTCTGGCAGGCGTACAGTTAGCCGGCGCACATGAACCGGGGCGCTGTTATCATTGCTGCGATTGCCACACTCCAGGATCGGCTTGCGTGTTACCCGGTCGCAATTTCCGGTGGTTCCTGCATCGCTTCCGATTGCGCACGTGGGGAAGCCGGCGTACCGGGTTGGAAAAGTTTTCAGACCTACCCTCCCAATGGACTTCGGCCAGTCTACGAATTATTGTAAAGGCTGACGAACTTCGCGTCGACAGGACTGACTCCCAGCAAGGGGGGAGACTTCACCGATTCAACAATACCCAATACTCTTTCAGCGCTTTTCGACTTCGCAGGATCAATGACAACATAACGATCGACAAGCTCCCAAAAGAATACGTTGATGGATTTTGAAACATCGGCGTTTGCCACCATATCCTCAACCTGGTTTCTGGTCTGACTTTGCAGCCTGCGCGTATGGCTGGTATCGGAGCTGTGGCTTAGAGAGGCAGAAATGGAGGCAGAGATCGGCCCCCAGCCGCCACCAACTGAAAGATCAAGCGACTCCGACAACGATTCGTGGGACGTGGATTCGTCCGTAACCCCTGACACCTGTTCCGAAGAAATCGTCTTCTGTTGACCAGGCAAAAGCACGAACGAGTTTGGTCCTACGCGCCAATACTGTTCGTGCAAGACCACGCCCTTTGAGCCTCCCTTCAGATCGATAAGGCCGCAGTCAACCAGAATGCTTGGCATATCAGAAGGAATGGTAGACTGGTCCTTTGGGGCTTTTGGTGCCGGGATTTGGTTTGGCTTGAACATTGGAACCTTAAGAAACTGGTGTCGCGCATCCCCAGCCGTAGAGGGGACTGCAGGCATAATCGACGCCATGACAAAGGACCCAGTATCCGCCGTTCTTACGATAAACGGAGCACCGAGAATGACCGAATGCGTGAAATCACTGTTGTCAACTGCGTAGGTCGTCGCAACGATCAGTGAGTGGACAGTATCCGTGCCGTTGCGAAAAGTAAGAATTCTCGGCGCTTCTCTAGATCCCGGGGGGCAGCTTCCCGCAGAAGGAGAGATCACAAGTGGCGGCAAGTACGACGGAAAACTTATCGTAAACGGGTGAGAGAACGTCGAGCTGGCGTCCTTGGACCTCCATTTGTCGAGGCTTCTCCCCATGGCTGCTTCAGTAAAGAACTCCAGATCGAATTCCTGCGTAATGATCATCTTGCGCCCTTTTTTTGAAGACTGACTTTATCTCTTGATTGTCCTCACGACGCAATCCTGACCTTCATGATCATTGCCATGTGGTCAGAGCCAACTGACTCTAGAATTGCCCGGTTTGGAACGCTTCGGAATGGCGAGATATCGCATTTTACCCCACTTGCAAGGGCGTAGTCCAGAATCTTTCCGGATATCCGCGTGCCTTTGTCCGGAGCACATATGCACGAGGTCGAGATGCTCTTTGCCTCCAACTGCTTCTTGAGATCGGCTGGAGTCGCGTTGAGGTCACCAAACAAGACGAACTTTATCGGCCGCTCTCCTTGTCTGATCTTCTCGGTCCTCAATTTTCGAAGCATGATCTCAAAGACGTCTGCAACTTCCCGACCTTTCTTCCCTGACGGGGCGTGCCAGAAACAGAAGCGCACTGTTTCTTTGCCTACGGCCAAATCCACACACTTGGGGAGTCGAAGTGCCTCGTGGTTGCCCTTGAAGGAATCCGGGATTTCCCTTTCTCCCACCGGGTCTGGCGCGTTGAAATTCTGAGAATTGCCTGATTTGAAGTATGCATAGCAGTTCGTTCTGTTGCCTGGAGGAATTCGCCGGGACAAGGGATTGTGTGACGCGCTCACGGATGATTCAATTTCGCAGAAGAACACGTTTTCAAACTGTCGTATCAGGTCCTCTGGAAGCTGTGCCTTTCTTCGGAGTTGGTTGTACTTTCTAGTTGCCGAAACCAGATTCTTTTGGGCGACCAGTTCTGCGGCGACGTCACGCGAAACGTTCTTCTTTTCGCGAGTGCTGGCCATGCTTTTCAAGTTTCTGGCCCTGATGCCAGTCTTGCGAAAGTTTGCAGAACCCGTTCTTGTAATTCTTGTTGTGGTCCCCCGTCTTATTCTGCAGTTTTCCAGTGCAAGCTTGACCTGTTCCAGCTTCACTTCCTGGGCGTTGGCCTTTTCCTCTGCTTTGTCGCTGTAGTGCTGAACGTTCCAAAACAGTAGCTCCATGCTGCCTCTCTGAGATGGGTTGCATGAAGCTGTTCGCGAACCGTCCAGGTTGTCAAGATTGAACGCAGAACCGATGGCACCAGATTTCCGCTGACCGGCTGCCGCCAGGGTACTGTCTGCGAACCTGTTTCCGATCTGCGCGGGGTCAGCCGCCGCCCTGCCGTTCGGATGGTGATTGGAGCGCTGTCTGCTTGACGGCTGCGCCGTGGCCCGGGTTCCTTCCGAGCCGGAAACTTGGAGTTGCGAAGAGAGTGGCTGACCCTTTGGCCAGGCTGAAACTGCCGCTTGTACGTGGTGTCCCGGCACCCCCTTTTCGCGGGTGTGATCGCAAGCAGCGAGGTGCCCGGACGCGCGCTGTAAATTGCCTGGCCGGAACGCCAGAATTCATTGTATTTCATTTGTTTTCTCTGGACTTGGCTGATCCAGACTATATCCTTTCCAGGTAAAAATAATCGGCTTGAACACGCAGGGCTTCACCTGTTGCCATCTGCGGTACGTGCCATGATCCCGAGAAGAGAGAACCCCTCATGACGCATGTGGAACCGCCCCCCGAGGATCAACCCGACCCGGTTGCCATGACGCCGCGTCAAGACCCGCCAGCGCCGCCTTCGCCCCCCGCCGAAAGGTCGTCCGGACCTGGCAGTACCGGGCTGATTGCGGTCATCCTGATCGGCTGCCTTGCTGCGTTCCTTGTCCTGCTGATCGCGATGAACCAGCGCACCCCCTATACGTCCGAGGCGGTGCTGGAGGCGCCGGTGATCGGGATCGCGGCGAATGTGTCGGGCGACATCATCGAGGTCGGCGTGCGCGACAATCAACGTGTCATGGCGGGCGATCTGATCTTTCAGATCGACCCTGCCCTGTTCGAGACCGCGCTGAAGGCGGCAAACGCGCAGTTGGACTATACC
>JAPLPF010000090.1:17181-33433 GCA_026400325.1 Rhodobacterales bacterium | reverse complement strand
TACCATCCAGCAACTGGGGGCCGAGGCGACCGGCCTTGGTGCGGCAGAAGCTGCCGTCGTGCAGGCCAAGGCCCGGTTGGCGGATGTGGAACAGCAAAACGTCCGGGCGGAAGAGTTGTTCACCCGAGGCATCACGGCCCGCGCTGCCGTTGATACCGCGCGGGCCAATCTGGCAGCAGCGCAGGCCAGCCTGAGTTCTGCCGAGGCGCAGCTTTCGCAGTCAAGGGAGCGTCTCGGGCCGGCGGGTGAGGACAATCCACAGGTGCAGGCCGCCCTGGCACAACGCGAGAAGGCGCAGATCGATCTGGCGCACGCGCGCGTCGTGGCCCCCGTGGATGGTGCGATCACCAACACCGTGCTGTCGGTGGGCGAGTTCGTAAGCGCGGGCAAGCATGTGGCGACCGTGATTGATACCGCCAGTGTCTGGGTCGTGGCACAGATTCCGGAAAACACGCTTGGTCGCATCAAGCCCGGGGATCCGGTGGACATCGTGCTGGATGTCGCACCGGGGCGGATCTTCAAGGGTGTGGTGGAAAGCACCAGTTCGGGCGTGGATCAGGTGATTGCCGCCGGTCTGCAGGGCGATCTGCCGACCCCGGTCAGCCGCCGGGTATGGCTGCGCGACGTGCAGCGCATTCCGGTGCGGATCGACTTCGTTGACCTTGACCCTGCCGTGGCGATCCGGTCGGGGGCGCGGGCCAGTGTCACGATCTATACCGCCGACGCCGGGATCGTCGGGTCGTTCGCGCGGGCCTGGATGTGGACGGTGGCCTATGTCCGCTTTGCGTTCTGATCCGCCGGTCCAGATCCTTGCGCTGCGGGTGGCGTTGGGATTTGCCGCATCCCTGACCATCGCCGAGGGCTGGGATCTTGAGTTCAGCTTTGTCGCGGCGCTGGTCGGGGCGACGCTGACGATGGGGCCAGCGATTTCCATGCTGGGGCTGGTCGTCCTGCCGCCCCTTGCCTGGGTCATGGCGACCGTTTCAGTGCTTTTGGTCGAGGCTTTCGCCAAGTCGGTGCCGCCAGTCTTTCTGCTGGTGACGGTGGGGTGCCTCTGGCTGGGGTTCAGGCTTTCGGCGCGGCCTGACCGGATGAACGTGATCGGCCTTCTGATCCTGGTCCTCTCATGCGTGATCCCGCTGCGCCTGTTGGCCTACCCCGAAGTTACCGACATGGTGGTGCATGACCTTGTCTCGAACGTTCTGGTCGGGGTTGGGGTGGCCTTTGCCTTGGGACTGGTTCTGGCCGGACCCGAAGCTCCCCCGGTGCCCGCCCCGCGATACGAGGTTTTGCCGGCCCTTACGGCTGCAATCGTGCTGACCCTTGGGGCCTTTCTGGTCTGGGTGTTCGAGCCGCCTGCCCCCGGGGCGGTGCTGATCGGGGCGATCATCACGCTGCGGGCCGATCTGCATCCGGGTTACCGGGTGGCGCGCGACCGGATCATCGGGGCGCTTGTCGGCGGGGGGCTTGCGGTGGTGGCCGCGACGGTGATGGGGCTGGCCCCGGTGTTGCCGACCCTGTTTCTGGTGCTGATGGTGGTGTCCTGGCCGCTGGCCTTGCGGATCGTGCAGGACGGGCCTTGGCAGGGGGCGGCAATCAAGTCGCTTTATGCCGTGGGGATCCTGGTTGGAGAGGGCTTTTCGCCGCTGTTCGAGGACACGGGCGAGAGGTTGGGCATCCGCATTGTCGGCGTGTTCATCGGCCTGCTGTTCGCGATGGCCGCCATCGCCCTTCTGGCGCGGCGCAACCCTGTGGTGCCGCAGCCAGGCGTGTGAAGGCGGCTGGTGTGCCGCCTTCACCTTTTGCTCAATACTCGGTGAACATGGTCTGGATCGTTGCCGGATCGCTGGTCTTTGTCAGCGCCAGCATCAGCAGGACCCGCGATTTGGCCGGGTTCAACTCGCCCGAGGCGACGAATCCAAGCGCATCGTCATCCACCTCGTTGTTGCGATAGACGATGCCCGAGGGTAGCCGCGTGCTGCGCACCACGACAATTCCGGCCTTGGCCGCCGCACTCAATGCGTCCAGCGCCGGGGTGGTCATGTTGCCGTCGCCAACCCCGGCAATCACCAGACCCTTTGCCCCCAGCTTGATCGCCGCCTCGATCAGGTCGGCGTTCATGCCGGCGTGGCCATAGATGATGTCAACGCGCGGCAGCTCCGTCAGGCCGTCGATGCTGAATTCGCTGGACATTCCCTGCTTGCGCTCTGGCATGGCAAACCAGGTTATCGCCCCGGTGTTGGTCAGGCCGGCCGGGCCGCGATTGCCGCTTTGAAAGGTCTGCACGTCGGTCGTGTTCAGTTTCGAGACGTTGCGGGCATAGTGGATCTGGTCGTTCAGCACGACCAACACCCCACGCCCGACCGCACCGGGGTTGATCGCTGCCGACACGCCGTTGAACAGGTTGCTTGGCCCGTCCGCACTGATCGCCGTGGCGGGGCGCATCGACCCGACCATGATGATCGGCTTGTCGGTCTTGGTCACGAGGGACAGGAAATAGCTGGTCTCCTCCATCGTGTCGGTGCCATGCGTGATCAGGACGGCATCGGTATCGGGCGAGGCCACAACTTCGGCCAGACGACGGGCAAGGGTCAGCCAGACCTCGTTGTTCATGTCCTGGCTGCCGATGTTCACCACCTGCTCGCCGGTGATGACCGCCAGCTTGTCCAGGTTCGGCACCGCCGAAATCAGGTCCTTGATGTCGAAGGACCCGGACTTGTAACCATAGCCACCCTCCTCGGCCTGGGCACCGGCGATAGTGCCGCCAGTGGCCAGAACCGTGATCCGGGTTGTGCCCTGATCTGCCAGCGCCAGATAACTCGTGCTGGCAAGGAAGGCGGCAACCGTTCCGGCAAGCCGGGATTTGCGCAGGATGCGTCGGCCTAAGCTGATGGGCTTTTGCATGTCACTTCGCCTTGCTGGCTTCGAAATCAGCGGCATAGCCCGCCGCCACCACGCGGATTGCCCGGCCGATATCGTCATAGACATGCTCGGGCAGGTTGGCGAAGGACACCCGCACTGACCAGGCCGGGGCGTCGAACCCGCTGCCGTTCAGAAGGACAATGCCGTGATCCTCGGCCAGCTTGAACACCGGGTCCAGCGGGTGGACGTTCTTCTTGACCCAGTCGACGACCTCGTCGCCGATGTATTTGCGCATCCAGAACTCAAAGTCGATCAGGCCGTAGTAAAAGTCGTAGTGGTCATTCGGCCCGACCTCGATGCCCAGTCCTTCGATGGTCGCGCGCACGCGCTGCTTGACGATGCCGATGCAGCCCTTCTGATAGTCCTTCTTCGCGTCCATCAACTCGGCCAGCGAAAAAAGCATCATCATCACCTGCTGCGGCAACGAAAGCCCGGCAGTGTGGTTCAACGCCACATCGCGGCTGTCGGCCACGATCCGGTCGATGAAACTGATATCGCGCGGATGCAGGGTCAGCGCGGCATAGCGTTTGTCGAGCGCCTTGAGGGTTTCTTCCGGGTGAGCGGCGATCAGCTTGTCGAAGACGTTGTTTTCGTGCACCGCGATGGTGCCAAGACGCCAGCCGGTGCAGCCAAAATACTTGCTGTAGGAATAGACCCCGATGGTGTTGTAGGGAAACGCCCCCAGCAATCCCCGGAAGCCCGGAACGAAGGTGCCATAGACATCGTCGGTCAACAGGATCAGGTCGGGGCGCTTTTCAAGGATCTGCCCGATCTTGGCGATCACCGCATCCGACAGCGCAATGGCGCTGGGGTTGCCGGGGTTGACCAGGAAGAACGCCTTGATCTTCGGGTCCAGAAGCTTGTCCAGTTCCTCATCGCTGAACTGGAAGCCGTTTTCCTGCGTCGCGCGGATATCGACGATGTTCAGCGCGTAATCCTCAAGATGCGGCATTTCGAGGTAGGGGGTAAAGATCGGCACCCCCAGCGCGATGGTGTCGCCGGGGTTCAGCAGGCGGTTGGATTTCATCGTCTTGAAGATGTAGCACATCGCCGCCGTGCCGCCTTCAACCGCATAGATGTTGAACTTGCCCTCAGGCGCGGGGTCGCCGCACATCGCCCATTGCAGGTATTCGCGCACGATCTGTTCGTTGTGCACCAGCATCCGGTCGGGCACCGGATAGTTGTCGCCGATGATGCTGTCGATCAACTCGTGCACGAAGCGATCAGGGTCAAAACCGAAATGGTTGATGGCCCAGGGCAGCATTTCCGCCAGCATCGACGCCCCCGGCAGGGCGCTGTTGGCGGCAAACCAGGCCTCGGCCCGCGCGGCAATGCCAGGCGCTTTCGGCATCCCGCCGATGCCCGGCGGCAGGTCCATCACCCGCTTGCTTTCGGTCAGGGCGAAGTGGCCAAGGGTGAAGAACGCCTCACGCGGGGCGGTGGCGATCCAGTTCGGGTTGCCGCGCCCTGCGTTGATGTAGGTCAGTGCCGAAGCATCGGTGGTCTTTAGTGCCGCTTTGGCCAGGAAGTCCTTGATTTCAAAGGGGCTAAGCCCTTCGTACTGTTCCAGTGAACGTCCGTCCATGATCGTCTCCAAATGCGATGAATTGCGGTGATGGCGAAGGGGTCAGCTGGCGTTCATCATCAGCACGATGATCATGCCGAAGATGGTCAGAACCATCTGACCGATGGCGTAGGGCATGCCGTAGCCAAGGGCGGGCACCTTGCTGCGGGCCTTTTCCTGAATCATTCCCAGGGCCGCCGTGGTTGTACGCACCCCGGCGCAGACCCCGAACAGGATCGCCGGGTGGAACTTGAACACGAAATGGCCCAGAAGAACGGCAAAGATCATTGGCAGGGCGGTTGCCACCGCGCCCCACAGGAACAGGCTGATGCCGACCTGCTGCAAGCCGGCAACAAACCCCGGGGCGGCATTGATGCCGACGACCGCGATGAAGACGTTCAATCCCAAGGTGTTCAAAAGCCACAGCGACGGACCGGGGATGCTGCCAAATGTCGGATGCACGGCGCGGAAATAGCCCAGAAGCAGCCCTGCCAAAAGCGCCCCGCCAGAGGTGGACAGCCCGATGGGAATGCCGCTGACCGTGACGGACACGGCGCCGACAAGACCGCCCAAAACGATCCCCGCCGCCACGACCTTGAGGTCGGTCGCCTCGGCCGGGCGGTCGGCGTGACCGACGGCCTTGGTCAGTGCATCGACATGCGCGCGGCTGCCCTGCACGGTCAGAACGTCGCCACGCAAGACCTCGGTGCCGGGCAGGATCGGGATTTCCACAAGGTTGCGCATGATCTTGCGCAGGTAGATGCCGCGTGCCGCCGGTTCATCGGCCAGTTCGCGCAGCGTCTTGCCGTTGATGGCCTTGTTGCGGACAAAGACATCCACCTGCTCGACCGGGATATCCAGCAGCGCGCGGTCATCCACCTCGGGCATCTGGCTTTCGACCGTGTCCACCAGCACGGCGCGTGGGCCGGAAATCACCACGACATCGCCAACCTGCAGCATGGTCGCGGCGTCTGCCTCAAGGACCTGATCGCCCCGCCGCAGCCGCTCGACAAAGATGCGCAGGCCGGGGAACAGATCGCGCACCGGCTTGCCCGTCAGATCGCCCGCCGCGACGCGATAGGCCCGCGCCTCGATGCTGCGGTAGGCCGAGAATACCCCGGCATCCTGCCCTGACACACCGCCCATCGCCGCCTCATACTCGGCGCATTCCTTGGCAAGATCGACGCCGATCAGGCGTGGCCCGATCTGCGCCAGAATAAGCGCCGACCCGATGGTGCCGAAGATGTAGGTGACGGCATAGGCTATTGGAATCGCATCGGCATAGGCCTTTGCCTGTTCCGCCGTCAATCCAAGGCGGTTGATCTGATCGGTTGCGACCCCGATTGCCGCCGACGTGGTTTGCGACCCGGCGTAAAAACCCGCCGCATAGCCGATATCCAGCCCGGCCAGGCGCGCGCAGGCAAAAGGGACGATCAGGCAGGCCACCAGCACGATCAGGGAAAACACGATCTGTTTCAGCCCGTCCTTGCCCAGACCGGCAAAGAATTGCGGCCCCACGCCATAGCCCACGGCAAACAGGAACAGCATGAAGAAGGTGGCCTTGATCGGCCCGGGAATCTCGATCCCCAACTGCCCGATCGCGACTGCCGCAAGCAGGGTGGCGGTGACGTTGCC
Source organism: Rhodobacterales bacterium (assembly GCA_026400325.1). Lineage (GTDB taxonomy): Bacteria > Pseudomonadota > Alphaproteobacteria > Rhodobacterales > Rhodobacteraceae > Tabrizicola. Next base: position 27,312 of record JAPLPF010000090.1, on the reverse strand, counting down.
AAGGTTGAACCCGCCAACCTTCTTCGGCCCGATCCAGAACCCGATCGCCAGCGCCACGAAGATTGCAAGTTCCGGTTGTGCGCGCAGCGTCTCGACCAACCAGTTTGCCACTGCCGTCTCTCCCAAAAACATTCCAGTCGAATTGCGACGATCCGGCCGCAACGACTTTTCGAAAAGGACCGTAGCGGGCAGGCCCAATGCAGCAACCACTTCGACGGTGAACGAGGGGAAATGGGACACTGCGGGAATGATCCTGGGACGAAATGCGCTAACCCCTTGTCATGATGACGGTGCAAGAGCCTGCTTGCAGAGTGACGGAAATGGGCTAAATGCAGTTTTGGGACTGGAGGTGCGAATCTTGAAACTGAAGTCCGACAGTCAGGGGTCCGAGCCGGTCTGGGCCTGGACGACCGACAGCTTCCGTCCCGCTGACAGATTTGACGCCTGGCACGCCACCGTCAGCGCCTTCAACGACGTTGCGGTTTCGACCGACAAGCGGCCGGACTTCAATGCCTCGTCCGAATGTTTTCGACTGGGACAATTCCTGCTTTGCCGCAACGAATCGACACCCCTGCGGTTGATTCGCAGCGATGCCCAGGCGGCGCGGGATCAGCTTGACCAGGACGTGATCCTTGTGATGCAGGAAGGCGAAAGCCGGACCCAGTCAAGGGGTGGCATCTATGCGATGGCGGCGGGGGATGTCGCCTTTGGAAGTTTTCGGCAAGGCTATGATTTTACAGTAACTTCGTCGGGGCCCACCCGATGGCTCGAACTGATCTGTCCGCTGGACCTTGACGACCGGCTTTTGGAACTCGGGTCGGGCGCATCGGGGCCGGAGGCCGACCAGACCCCCCAATCCCGGCTTCTGGGGCAGTTCATGAGTGGCGTCGCGCAAGGCTTGACGCAATTGACCGCCGCAGATGCAGCGCTGGTCGAACACGCCCTGCTTTGCCTTCTTGCTGCAGCGCGGCGCGGCCCATCGGCCGAATTTCCAAGGCTTGGAGACCGTGCCCGCCAGACAGTTGACCGCGCGCGCGCCATCGCAACGATCGAGCGCGAGCTGTTTTCGGCGCGGCTGAGCGCGGACCGGGTCTGTGACATAACCGGCATCACGCGGTCGTCGCTTTATCGTCTGTTCGAGATCGACGGCGGCGTGGCAAGCTATATCCGGTCCCGCCGCCTTGATGCGCTGCGCGACGACCTTGTCGACCGGCGTCATCGCGGCAGAACCGTAGCCGAGCTTGCCGAACGTCGGGGGTTCTACAGCCTGTCGACCCTGAACCGCGCTTTCCGCAGCCGGTTCGGTTGCACGCCCGGCGACGTCAGGGTGGCTGCAACTGCCCCTGTCGCAGCCTCGTCTGCGGCCGGCATGGCTGGCATGTTGCGCTATCTCCAGTCGCATCGGCCTGCCTGAAAGCCCCCGCCGGAGAGTGGCCCGCCAGAGAATGTCCCGCCGACGAATGGGATGCGTCGGCGGCGTCCTCGAACGCCTTCCCGGCCATGGTCGCAGACGTCCCGCCCGACCATCCGACGGCGGAACAGACGGCCCCGAAAGCCGCAATCGGTAGGGCAAGTGCGATTGCCCTGCCGCAACCTGACCATCTGCCTGATCGGCTTTTCCGTTGCCGCGCTGCAAAGAGCCATATCTGGTGCGGACGGCGGGACTTGAACCCGCACTCTCTTGCAAGAAGCAGATTTTCATACCACTTCGGCTTTCGCCGCCGCCTTGCAAGGCGTTCGTGGTCTGGACTGTCCCTTCACCATGGCCATCTCAGGCGTTAGGTGCCACCCGTCCAGTCTCTACACCTTCCCCCGACCGGGGGCTTGGCTCGGGATTGGCCTGGGGCAAAGGCCCGTTAGCGTTCCCCGACTTTGAGCGGTTCTACTCCGCAGATTTCCCTGCGGGCACTCCAGATTAAAGTCTGCTGCGTCTACCGATTTCGCCACGTCCGCACTTTGGGGTTCGTGCCACATCGCGCCCACCCGCGCAATTGCCGAGTGCATGCGATCCGGGCCGGCTGACGCAGCTATTCCCCATGGCCCCGCCACGAAAAGGGGACCTTGGCAAGCGGGAAACCAAAGCCTGCGCGATGGTAGGGAAGTCCGCCGGCCCGCACCTCGGGCGTTGACGCCAGCTTGCGCGCGCCTCATCCTGACGCGACCGCAGCATCCTATGGCACCCGGACTGCTGCGCGCCCTCATGATGGAGTTCCAGATGGTTCGTCTTGCCTTTGCCAGTCTTCTGCTTGTCTCGGCGCTTGCCGGTGCCGCGACCGCGCGCGACGTGACCGGATCTTGCCTTGCCGCCGGGGGCCGAGCTGGTGGTCGTTCTGAGCGGCGCTTTTGGCCAGGTTGGCGAAGTGCGCAGCACGTCGGACGCGCAGGTTCCCCTGCCCTTCCTCATCACAACCGAAGACACCAGTGCCCTGACCGTGCGGGCGGCGCTGTTTTCCGGCGGGGCACAGATCTGGCTGACCGCCGAAGTTCCGGTGCCCGAAGGCGCGGACAACGTCGATCTTGGGGCACTGGCCTTGCTGCGGCATGTCCCCTTGGGCTTTGCCTCCAGCATGAAATGCGGTGACCGGCTGATCGACGTGGGCTTTGCAGGCGAAACGGCGCGGCTGCGCATTGGTGGCCGGGTGATCGAGCTTGCACCGGTCGAGGCCGCCTCGGGGGCGAAGTATGGGGATGGGGCGGGCAACGGCTTCTGGTCCAGGGGCAACCGCGCCACGGTGACGCTGGACGGCGTGGACCTTGCCGAATGCCTGCCGGTGATCACCCCCACCCTGCCCCTTGTCGCGCGCGGCAACGAACCGGGCTGGGTGGTGACACTGGCGCATGAAGGTGTGGTCTATTCCGGCCAGGACGGCACCAAGCGCGAGGCCCCGCTTCCCGCTGGAGCCGAGGTTGATGGCGCCACGGTCTTTGACACCGGCGAAGGTCTTGCGGTCAGCGTGACGGACCAGCTTTGCCGCGACACGATGACAGGCATGCCGCATCCCTACACAGTCGGGCTGACACTGGACGGGCAGGCCCTTTCGGGTTGCGGCGGCGCGCCGGCTGATTTGCTTGCCGGCGTCTGGAAGCTGGTTGACCTGCCGGGCCTGACCGTTCCCGAGGGCGTGGAGCCCACTTTCGAAGTCGCGGGTGACTTCATGTCCGGCGCCTCCGGCTGCAACCGCTACATGGGGGGACTTGCGCTGTCCGGCGAGGGCCTAAGCCTGCAACCCGGCGGCATGTCGATGATGGCCTGCGAAGAGCCGCTGATGCAGTTCGAAGCCGCCTTCGTCGAACGTCTGGGTCGCGTCAGCGGCTTTGACATCGACGAGGCCGGCCAACTGATCCTTCTGGTGGATGGCGCGCCGGGGGCGGTTTTCGCCCGCTGATGCCGCATTGCGGCGATTGACTCCTCCCGCAAGCCTTACACTTATGGGCGTCAGGATTTGCGGGGGAAGTGGATGAACAAGGTCTATCCGAATGCGGGTGCCGCCCTTGACGGGCTGTTGAAGGACGGGATGCTGATCGCCGCCGGCGGCTTTGGTCTGTGCTGCATCCCCGAGCTTCTGATCGCCGCAATCCGGGACAGCGGCGTCAAGGGGCTGACCGTCGCCTCGAACAACGCGGGCGTCGATGGCTTTGGCCTTGGCCAGCTTCTGGAAACCCGGCAGGTCAGGAAGATGATCTCGTCCTACGTCGGCGAGAACGCGGAATTCATGCGCCAGTATCTGTCGGGCGAGCTTGAACTGGAGTTCAACCCCCAGGGCACGCTGGCCGAACGGATGCGGGCGGGCGGTGCGGGGATCCCCGGCTTTTACACCGCAACCGGCGTCGGCACGGTGATCGCCGATGGCAAGGAGCATCACGATTTCGACGGCCGCACCTACATTCTGGAACGCGGGATCGTGGCCGATCTGGCCATCGTCAAGGCCTGGAAAGCCGACCCGTCAGGCAACCTTGTCTTCCGCAAGACCGCGCGGAATTTCAACGTGCCCGCAGCCACTTGCGGCAAGGTCTGCGTGGCCGAGGTCGAGGAAGTCGTTCCCTTGGGGTCGCTTGACCCCGACAAGATCCACCTGCCGGGCATTTATGTGAACCGCATCGTCCAGGGGAGCCATGAAAAGCGGATCGAACAGCGCACGGTTCGCAAGAAGGAGGCGGTGTGATGAGCGAAGCAAAAGGCTGGGACCGCAACGGCATGGCCGCCCGCGCAGCGCAAGAGTTGCAGGATGGCACTTATGTGAACCTTGGCATCGGCATACCGACGCTGGTGTCGAACTACATACCAGTGGGGGTAAACGTTACCCTGCAATCGGAAAACGGGATGCTGGGCATGGGTCCCTTCCCGTTTGAAGGCGAGGAAGACGCAGACCTCATCAACGCCGGCAAGCAGACGATCACCGAGCTGCCGCAGACGGCGTATTTCGATTCTGCGCAGTCCTTTGCCATGATCCGGGGCGGCAAGATCGCGATGGCGATCCTTGGGGCGATGGAAGTGGCCGAGAACGGCGATCTGGCGAACTGGATGATCCCGGGAAAGCTGGTCAAGGGCATGGGCGGGGCGATGGACCTCGTGGCAGGCGTCGGGCGGGTGGTGGTGGTGATGGACCACACCTCCAAGCACGGCGAATCGAAAGTGCTGCACGCCTGCACCCTGCCTTTGACCGGCAAGGGTGTAGTGAACCGCATCATCTCGAACCTTGCGGTGCTGGACGTGGTGCCGGGCGGCCTGAAGCTGGTGGAACTGGCCCCCGGCGTGACCGAGGCCGACCTGCGTGCCGCGACCGAGGCGACCCTTGTCTGACCACCTCGTCAGCCGTGAACACGGGCAGACCAAAGGCCGTTTCGTCATCCGCAAGGATGGCGAAGAGGCGGAACTGACCTATTCCATCACCACACCCAAGCTTGTCATAGCCGACCATACCGGCGTGCCTGACAGCTTTCGCGGCACAGGGGCAGGCTTGGCGCTGGTCGAGGCGCTGGTAGCGGCGGCGCGGGCCGAGGGGATCAAGGTCGTGCCCCTGTGTCCTTTCGTGAACGCAACCCGCAAGAAGCATCCGGAATGGGCGGATGTGTTCGTCTGAGGTGCCCGCTTTTCCAGGCAGACCGCCCTCAGCGCTTGCCGGACCCGCGATGATGAAAGCCGTCAGACTTGACTGGCCGCCCGTCAGCCACCCACCGACATCGACTTGAACACGCAAGGGTCGGTCACCAGAAGCGGCGCGCTGACGCAAAGGCCCTGCGCCACCTGCCAGGCGGCCAGCACCTTGGGCACATAGTCGCGCGTCTCGGCATAAGGCGGGACACCCTGGTTCGCCTTCACCGCCCCCTCGCCCGCGTTGTAGGCGGCAAGCACCATCAGAGGGTCGTTGTCGAATTCGTTCAAGAGCCAGTCCAGATAGGCCACCCCGCCCTTGATGTTCTCCACCGGATCGGTGGAGTCGGTGACGCCAAACCGCTCGGCCGTGGCAGGGATCAGTTGCATCAGCCCCACCGCGCCCGCGTGGCTGACCGCGTCGGACTGGCCCGCGCTTTCGATGCCGATCACGGCCAGAACCAGCGCCGGCGAGACGTTGGTATCCAGCGTCGCCCGCAGGATGTCCTTGCCATAGGTGTCGGCCACATCCTGCAGGTGCTGCATGCGTGGTCCCCGAACGGTCGACCCGTCCGGCCCCTGCGTCAGCGCGTTGAGGGCAAGGTCGAAGCGGCCGGAAACATCGTTGATCCCCGGCGGAACCTTGTCCCAGAACCAGGCATAGGACGAAGACGGGGCCGGGCCCGGGTCGCCCTGGCCGTCGCGATCGGCCTTCTTCGTCTCAGGCTCGGGCTGCGGCGGATCGACACCGTCCGGGTCGACCTTGGGCAAGGCGGCAAGATAGCGTGCCTGTTCGACCGGATCGATCTGCACGGTGATGCGCTTGCCGGGCAGCGCCTCGCCAACCTTGACCCGCTTGAAGGTGAAGGCTTCCGCCTGCACGGCACCTGGGGCGAGGGCGCAGGGGGCAAGGACGCAGAGAATCACTGCGGCAGACCGAAGGATGAACCGCATGGGTGGGTGCCTGCTCTTCTTGTTGTTTTGCCAGAGAATCGCAGCTTCGCAGGCATCCGGCCAGCACTTTCTGGGGGTGAATCATGGCATTTCCGCCAGAATTGACCGAAAAAGCACGCTTTACCCAGCGACACTGAAGATTAGGTTAAAAATTATTCCAAGCGATTTCAATATCTTGCTGCAAATTCTCGGCGAAAATCGCATTCTTTTCTGATCTTTCGGACTTGTCCAAACTCATGCCACGATTGGGGGGCCATATGTGTCCATACCGAACGGCAACGGCGTCATCCAAGGCCAGACCGCAGCGGTGGACCAAAGACCTGAAAACCTTAGAAAGGGCTACGACATGACCAAGTTCTCCGCTTTCCTGAATGACGAAACCGGCGCCGTGACCGTTGACTGGGTGGTTCTGACCGCCGCTGTCGTTGGCCTGGGCCTTGTTGTCTTCACGTTCATCCAGCCGGCAATCTCGCAGCTTGCTTCGGACATCGGCGACGAAGTCGACGCCGCTGGCCAGGCAATGAAAGACGCCGACCAGTGATGATTGCGCGCGGTCAGCCAGTCTGATCGCCCCAACATCTGAAAGAACCAGACTGGCCGTACCTGCGAAGGTGCGGCCATCTGCATGCAGGTCCCCTTGAACGCCTGCGAAGCCACAACTTTAACCATGCCAGCTGCGATTTGTCCGATCCGTGCTAAAGTTTCGCCGCAATCAGCGGGAACACTGATCCGATCAAGGCGCAACTCAGTGGGATGGGGTCCTGGATGCAGTGTTGCAAAAGTTTCCTGACGGACGACACCGGCGCCGTGACGGTCGACTGGGTCGTGCTGACCGCAGGTGTCGTGGTCTTTGCGGTGTTCGTGATGCCGCCGATCCAGACTGCCATCGTCGATATGGCGATCTACATCGGGGACACGGTTGCCGAATATCACAAGTTCCTTGAAGAATAAGAAACGGTCGCAATCACCAACGGGGTCTCGGGCGTCCGGCCATCGGCTTGCTGGCACGCCCTTGTGCATTTACAACTGTCGCAACTGCCGTGCATCGGTAGAACCGCGTGAGGATGAAAGATGAGAGCAGTATTCGGATTGGTCCTGGTTCTCGGCATGGCGCTTGCGGGCGCGGCCGTTTACATGATCCAGGGCTACATTTCGCAGACCGAGGCGCTGTTGCAGCGCGAGCGGGACTTCAACGCCAAGGCCGGCAAGCTGGTCGAGGTCTATGTCTTCAACAAGGCCCTGAACTATGGCGACGCCCTCACCCCCGAGGATGTGCAGCTGATCTACTGGCCCGAAAAGGCGCTTCCGGAAGAAATCTTCCGCGATCCGGCGCTGCTTTTCCCCGAAAACGCCAAGGGCCCGCGCTATATCATGCGGCGCACCGAGGCTTATGAGCCGGTCCTGTCCAGCCGCGTCACCGAACCGGGCGAGCTTGCCGGCCTGACCGCCAAGCTGGAAACCGGCATGCGGGCCTTCGCGATCAAGGTCGGGGTAGCCTCTGGCGTGTCGGGCTTTGTGCAGCCAGACGACTTCATCGACATCTACTGGACGGGCAGCGTCTCGGGGGTCGAGGGGGAAGTGACCCGCCTGATCGAAAGTTCCGTGCAGATCATCGCGGTGAACGACGCTTTCAACGAAGGTCAGGTGAGCAGCGGCAGTGATGCCAAAACGATAACAGTCGCCGCCTCGCCCGAGAAGGTTGCACGGCTGGCACAGGCCCAGGCAACCGGGCGGCTGTCGATGTCGCTGGTCGGCGACGGCACCGAGGTGGTGACCGAGAAGGTCGAGGTCGACACCAACACGATGCTTGGCATCGTCAAGGAAGAGGTCGTCGTGGCCCCGGTCATCGAAGAGAAAGTCTGCAAGCGCAAGGAGCGCAAGGGGACCGAAGTGATCGAAACGATCATCCCCTGCACGAACTGATTCAAGACGACATCACTTGGGGGGCGCGGCCACAGGATATGGGGTCGCGCCCCTTTCATTTTGCAACCCCTTGGGCCGTGTTGCATGTTATCCACATCAAGATATTCTTCCAACTGATTGATTATTGCTAAAAAAGCCAAGCTCCGGCATCGTGCAATGGTTATGGGCAATCAAGACCCACCCGAGGCGTGGTCGAAAGGGCAGATCACATGAGCATGAAACGAATTCTAGTTGCGGGCTACCTTGGTGCGATCCTCGCATCAACGGCCATGACCCCGGTTTCCGCCGAGGTCCTGCGCGTCATGCAGGGCCAGGCATCCGGTGCACTCAACGTTCCGATGAACCGGGCCGTTGTCGTCGAAAGCGATGTTCCGTTCGCGGAATTGTCGATTGCAAACCCGGGCATCGCCGATATCTCGACGTTGTCCGACAAGTCTATCTATGTACTCGGCAAGGCGCCGGGGCGCACGACGCTCACGCTATTGTCGCCAGATGGGCAACTGATCTCGAACGTCGACGTGCATGTCACGCCCGACGTGGCCGAGTTCAAGGAACGTCTGCAGCAGATCCTTCCGGGCGAGCAGATCGAGGTTCGCACCGCGAACGACGGGATCGTCCTGTCGGGCCAGGTGTCCTCGACCGCGAAACTTGACCGGGCCCTGGATCTTGCCAACCGCTACGCGCCGGACCGGGTGTCGAACCTCATGGTTGTGGGCGGCACCCAGCAGGTGATGCTGAAGGTCCGCTTCGCCGAGATGAACCGCAGCGTCGGAAAAGAACTGTCATCTTCGGTCATCTTCAATGACGGTGGCAGGGTCAACGGCGAGACCGGAACCCTGCTTGGCAGCGGCGTGAACGGCGGTCTGTTCGATTACCGGGATGGCATCGCGGGCGGTGTCCAGCTTGGCGGATCGATCGGTGGCCTGGAATTCGGCGTCCTTCTGGAAGCGCTTGAAAGCAAGGGCATGGTCCGCACGCTGGCCGAGCCCAACCTGACAGCGCTTTCCGGGCAGGAAGCCAAGTTCCTTGCCGGCGGTGAATACCCCGTGCCAGGTGAATCGGATGCCGGTGGCATCACGATCACATATCGCCCCTTCGGTGTGGAACTGACGTTCATTCCCACCGTGGTCGATCAGGACATCATCAACCTGGTGATCAACGCGGCCGTCTCGTCCATCGACACGGCCAACGGCTTCCAATCGACCGAGGGTGGTCCGGTCATTCCGGCGTTCAAGCGCCGCGAAACCTCGACCACGGTCGAAATGCGCGACGGCGAAAGCTTTGCCATCGCGGGGCTTCTGCAGGACGACTTCTCGAACGGGGCATCCCAGTTGCCCTGGATCGGCGATGTTCCGATCCTTGGGACGCTGTTCCGCAGCTCGGAATTCCAGCGGGCACAGACTGAACTTGTGATCATCGTCACGCCGCATCTCGTGACCCCGGTCTCGGGCGAAGCGCTGGCGCTGCCGACGGACCGGGTCCGGATCCCGACGGAAGCCGAGTTGTTCCTGTTCGGCAATGTTGCCTCGGCCCCCAATACCGGGGCTGCCGGCGAAGTCGCCCGCCAGGACTTCAGTTCCTCCTACGGCTATGTGATGGAGTAAGACGATGACAGGTATGCTTCCCAAGCTGCTTGCGACCTCGGCGCTCCTTGCGCTGACCGCCTGCGGCGAATCGACCCGAAGCTTCGGCCGCGAAATGGGCTCCGGAGTGGACATGGGCAGCTTCGGCAACGCCACGATGAACAACACTCTGATCCAGACCGGTGAACTTGAATACACCGTCGCCCTGGCCCAGCGTTTTGCTGCCGAAGTGCCCGACACGATCAACTTCGAGTTCAACAGCGCCGAGCTTTCGGACGAGGCGCGGGCGATCCTTCAGAAGCAGGCGAACTTCATCAAGCAGTTCCCCGAAGTGCGCTTCAAGGTGTTCGGCCACACCGACCTTGTCGGTTCGGCCGGCTACAACCAGCGGCTCGGCCTGCGCCGCGCCCAGGCGGCGGTGGCCTATCTCACCTCGCAGGGGATCTCGAAGTCACGACTGGAGGCTGTGGTCAGCTTCGGCAAGTCTAAGCCGATCATCCAGACGAACGAACCCGAAATGCGCAACCGCCGCACGGTGACCGAGGTATCGGGCTTCGTGAAATCGAACCCGCTGGTGCT
>JAPLPF010000090.1:0-17142 GCA_026400325.1 Rhodobacterales bacterium | reverse complement strand
TGGCGTGACTATGTTGAAAGCGCCGTCCGGCCGGCCGAGACGGTCTCGGCAACCCAGTCGGAGGTCGCCGGCCAGTAAACGCCGCGGATCGCAAAGCTGGAAAAGGCCGGGCCAGGTGCTCGGCCTTTTCGTTTCCATATCGTGGTGAAATCCCAGAAAGAGGCAGTTTTAGCCCAATTATCGCCACCATTCCTGACCAGTGTACAACACCAAAGGGGAAGCTCGGGGGCCAGGAGGACCGGTTGGTTCACACCTGGGATATTGAGTGTATGATGGTGTCGCAGTTCAATGACTTGGTACCCCCCGTGCTGAAAGGACGTAACGCGAGATGAGCAGCAAACCGACCGTTCAGAGTGATCCCGCGCCGATCCTCGCCTGCACCATTTCGCGGGACGTGCAGCGATTCGACCTGTTGATCGACGACATGGAACAGGAACTTGGCGAAGCCTGGGGCGACCTGAATTTCGAGGATGCGCTTGTGTTCCTCAAGCAGCCCGACAGTTCGGGCATGCAGTTCGTCGCCATCGCCGTCGACAGCGAGGACGAGAGCGAACTGTCGAAGATGAACGACGTGATCAAGGCGGCCAAGGCCAAGAAGATCAAGGTTCTTCTGATCGCCAACCAGGTAAGCCCGTCGGTCCTGCACCAGATGCTGAAGCTGGGGGCCGACGATTTCGTGCCCTACCCGCTGCCCGAAGGTGCGCTGCACGATTCGATTGAACGCCTGCGCAAGCCCAGCATGGTGATGCCGGAAGGCTATGATCCGGAAACCGGCGCATTCACCGGTGTGACAAAGCCCAAGGGTGACCGCAACGGCGTGATCCTTCCCGTGCATGGCATGGCGGGCGGGGTTGGCGCCTCGACCTTTGCGGCAAACCTTGCCTGGGAACTTTGCAACATCCCCGACTCCGAGGGCGTTCGCGTCTGCATCATCGACCTTGACCTGCAATTCGGCTCGATTGCGACCTACCTTGACCTGCCGCGCAAGGAATCCGTGCTGGAGGTTCTCAGCGATACCGGATCGGTGGACAGCGACAGCTTCATCAAGTCGATGCTGACCTTCAACGACAAGCTTCACGTCTTCACCGCCCCGGCGGACATGCTTCCGCTCGAGATGGTGACATCGGAAGACATCGGTCGCATTCTTGACATGGCGCAGGCCAACTTCGACTTCGTCATCGTGGACATGCCTTCGACCGTCGTCGCCTGGACCGAGGCTGTGCTGCAACGCGCGCATGTGTACTTTGCCCTGCTTGAGCTTGACCTGCGGTCGGCACAGAACATCCTGCGCTTCATTCGCGCGCTGAAGGCCGAGGCGCTGCCGCACGACAAGGTGCGCTATGTCTTGAACCGCGCGCCGAAATTCACCGACCTTTCGGCAAAGGCGCGCGTCAAGCGCATGGCAGAAAGCCTGGACATCGACATCGAAGTCCAGCTTCCAGACGGGGGCGAACAGGTGACGCAGGCCAACGACCATGGTCTGCCGATTTCCGAGAATGCCGCGAAGAATCCGCTGCGCAAGGAACTGCAGAAACTTGCCAAATCCTTGTATGATATAAACAAATCTGCTGACGTCGCCAGGAACTGACCCAAAAAGGGGATTGAACCGTGTTTAGTCGCTTCTCCAACAAACCGACCACAACGGCACCCCGGCCCGGAACAACGGCCCCGGCGACAACTGCCGCGGTGGAGCGTTCAGGCATGGCTGCGCGCGCCGCAGCACCGGTCTCGCAAAAGGCTGCGGCCGAGGCACTTTCCGCCGACCGCGAGAAGAAACGCAAGGAACGTCTGACCGAGCTGAAGGTCGCGATTCACCGCCGCCTTCTTGAAGACCTCAACCTTTCGGCCCTTGAAGCCGCCAGCGAACAGCAGCTGAAGACCGAGATTGCCTCCGTTGCCTCCGAGGCGCTGGACGAGATGTCGGTCGCCCTGAACAAGGACGACCGGCTTGCGCTGAACCAGGAACTTTATGACGAGGTCATGGGCCTTGGCCCGCTGGAGCCGCTTCTGAAGGACGACACCATCAACGACATTCTGGTCAACGGACCAAAGCGCATCTTCGTTGAACGTGCGGGCAAGCTTGAGCTTTCGGACGTCACGTTCCGCGACGAACGCCATCTGTTGCGGATCATCGACAAGATCGTGTCCGCCGTGGGCCGCCGGGTCGACGAATCCAACCCCTATTGCGACGCCCGTCTGGGCGATGGCAGCCGTTTCAACTGCATGATCCCGCCGATTGCGGTCGATGGCTCACTGGTCTCCATCCGGAAGTTCAAGAAAGACAAGCTGCGCATCGACGATCTGGTCCGTTTCGGCGCCTTCACCGACGAAATGGCCGCCTACCTGCAGGCTGCGGTTTCCTGCCGGCTGAACGTCATCGTCTCGGGCGGTACGGGTTCGGGGAAAACGACCACGCTTAACGCGCTTTCGTCCTTCATCGACAACCACGAACGCGTGCTGACCATCGAGGATACGGCGGAACTTCAGCTGCAGCAGATCCACGTCGGCCGGATGGAAAGCCGCCCGGCCAACGTCGAAGGCAAGGGCGCCGTCACCCAGCGTGACTGTCTGCGCAACGCGCTGCGGATGCGTCCTGACCGCATCATCGTGGGGGAAACCCGGGGTGAGGAAGTCATCGACATGCTGCAGGCGATGAACACCGGCCACGACGGATCAATGACCACGATCCACGCCAACAACCCGCGCGACGCGATCAGCCGTCTGGAGAACATGGTCGCCCTTGCCGGGATCGAGATGCCGCTGAAAGCCATGCGCAGCCAGATTGCATCGGCCGTAAACCTGATCGTGCAGGCCAGCCGCCTGCAGGACGGGACGCGCCGCATGACCTCGATCACCGAAATCACTGGCATGGAAGGCGACGTCATCTCGATGCAAGAGGTTTTTCGTTTCGAACGCCTGGGGGTCGAGCCGAATGGCCGGATCATCGGCAGGTTCAATGCCACCGGCATCCGGTCATCCTATTCCGACCGCTTCCGCCAGTGGGGCTTTGACCTGCCCGCTTCGATCTATGAACCGATCGTCTGAGCACCATCATGCAGATCAGTGCCGCACCCCTTATCTACATCCTGATCTTTGTCGCCGTCGTGGTGATCGTCGAAGGCATCTACCTGACCGTCTTTGGCAAATCGATCAGCCTGAACAACCGTCTCAGCCGCCGGCTGACCCTGCTGGAAAAGAACGCCAACCGCGAGCAGGTTCTGGAACAGCTCCGCAAGGAGATGAACCAGCACCTGAACGCCAAGAACATCCCGCTGTATTCGATGCTGGCCAAGAAGGCACAGCGCGCCAACATCGCGTTCTCGCCGCAAGCCCTGATCGGGATCATGGGGTTGTTGTCGGTTGTCGCCTTTCTGCTCTTGACCGTCTTTACGGCAGCCGAACCTGCGGTGCGGGTCATCCTGGGCGTCGCCATGGGGATCTTCGGCGTCTATACTTGGGTTAGCCGCAAGGCAAAGAAGCGGATGGACCTTCTGGAAGAGCAGTTGCCTGACGCGATCGAGCTGATGGTCCGCTCGTTGCGTGTCGGTCACCCGTTCTCGACGGCGATCGGCATCGTGGCCAAGGAAGTCCCCGATCCTCTGGGCTCCGAGTTCGGCGTCATCGCGGATGAGGCCGCCTATGGCCGGGACGTGACGGAATCGCTCAAGGCCTTTGCCGAGCGGATGGACAGCCAGGACCTTCGCTTTCTGGCCGTGGCCGTTTCGATCCAGCAGCAGTCTGGCGGCAACCTGGCCGAGATCCTGGATGGCCTGTCAAAGGTGATCCGGGCACGGTTCAAGCTGTTCCGCCGGGTCAAGGCCATTACCGCCGAAGCCAAATGGTCGGGCATGTTCCTGTCGGCCTTCCCGATCGTGGCGCTTCTCATGATCATCGTGATCAAGCCCGACTATTATGACGGCGTGCGGGAGACCCCTGCCTTCATTCCGGCGGCCCTGTTTGTGACGGTTTTCCTGATCATCAACATCATCTTCATGAAGGTGATGACCAACATCAAGGTGTGAGGTCGCCATGAATCCCTTTTCCAGCATGAATACCTGGCTGATCGAAACACTTGGCCCCCTGGGTCCGCTTCTTGCGGTTGGGTTGCTTGGGCTTTTGCTTATCCTGATTGCGCTGCCCACAGTGATGAAACGCCAGCGGGACCGCTTTCGCGAGTTGAAGGACAGCCAGCCGACCCTGGGCGAGACAGGCAAGAAGCGGGCGCTGCGGCGGACCGAAAAGGTCGACAAGCTGGAACGCTACGCCAAGTTTCTGGAGCCGCAGAAGAAGGAAGATCTTTCGGCGGCCAAGATGCGGATGCTGCGCGCGGGCTATCCCTCCAAGAACGCCGTCCGGATGTATCACGCGATGCAGTTTCTGCTGGCGATCACGTTTCTCCTGATCGGCATGGCGCTTGCCATGTTCAAGTCGCTGACCGGTGACCTTTCGACCAATGCCATGCTGATGTACACGCTTCTGCCTTGCGCCGTGGGTTATTTCCTGCCGCGCTACTGGGTGGACAAGCGGCTTGAAAAGCGCCAGACCGAAATCATCGAGGGGTTCCCGGATGCGCTTGACCTGATGCTTGTCTGTGTCGAAGCAGGCCAGTCCCTGGACCAGTCCATCATCCGCGTCGGCAAGGAAAGCCGCGCCGGATACCCTGCTCTGGCCGAAGAATTCGACATGGTGGCGCAAGAGGTGAAGGCCGGAAAAGAGCGGATTTCGGTTCTGAAGGACATGGCTGAACGGGTCGGCGTGCCGGACGTTGCGTCCTTTGTGACCACGCTGATCCAATCCTCGACCTTCGGCACATCGATCGCGGATGCGCTGCGCGTCTACTCTGCCGACATGCGCGACAAACGTATCATGCGGGCCGAGGAAAAGGCGAACATGCTGCCAACCAAGCTGACCCTTGGAACAATGCTGTTTACAGTTCCGCCATTGCTCGTCATCCTCATCGGACCCTCGGTCTACGGCATTGCGACAATGCTGGGCAATATGCGACCTTAAGGCCGGGCTGCGACAGGCAAGAGGTTCCGTGCGATCACCGTCTTTTCTGCTGGTTTTGCTGGCTACGATTGCCGCATCGGCGTGCACGCCCTCGGCTGGTGTGTCGCGCAACGCGCCTTATGGAACGGATGCAAGCGGCAAGGCGGTTGACGGGCTACTGGTCGGCCACCGCCTGATGGAAGCCGGGGAATATGAACTTGCGCTGAAGGCCTATTACCGGGCTGCGGGCGAAACGGGCGTTACGGTCGATACGCTGGCATCCATCGGGTCGGCCAATCTGGCCCTGGGGCGCCTTGGGCAGGCCGAATCCATTCTGCGCAAGGCCCTTGAAGTCGACGCGACATTTGTTCCGGCGCTGAACAATCTGGGCGTGGCCCTCATGGAACGCGGCAAGTACGGCGAAGCCCGTGTCGTGTTTCAGCGGGCCTTTGCGCAAGATAGTGGCCAAACGGACTCGATCCGCGAAAATCTCAAGCTTGCTATCGCCCGAAGCGAAGCAAGCGTGTATGATGGCGTTCAAGAAGAAGAAGAGGGCGGGTTCCGCCTCGTGCGGCAGGAGAAGGGAAAGTACGTCCTTCTTACCGAGCTGTAGAGGACGGGCCCCCGAGCAGTCAGAAAAAAGGACGCTTAAGATGCGCCACCCTGGTCTTGTTGCACTGTGCCTTGTCGGCACTGTTGCTCTGTCCGCCTGTCAGAAAACCACTGATGAACAGGTGGAACGGGCGCTCAAGGACGTCAACGTCATTGATGAATCAAACCTGAACGACGTCATGCTGACCATCGCCGATCCAGGTGAGGCGGTGGACTACTTCACAAGGACGCTGCAGGAAAATCCGGGCCGGATCGACCTGATGCGCGGCCTCGGCCGATCCCTGATCCGGGCGCAAAAGCCCACCGAAGCGGCCCTTGTCTGGCGCCAGGCCGCCGATCACCCGGACGCCACCCCAGAAGATCGGGTGATGCTGGCCGATGCCCTGATCCGCGCGAACCAGTGGCCAGAGGCAAAGGCGGAACTGAACAAGATTCCACCCACGCACGAATCCTTTGACCGCTACCGCATCGAAGCGATGGTCGCGGATTCCGAGAAGAACTGGAAAAAGGCCGACAGCTTCTACGAAATAGCCACCGGGCTGACCACAACTCCGGCTCACGTCTTGAACAACTGGGGTTATTCCAAGCTTACCCGGGGTGACGACGCGGGCGCCGAAAAGCTGTTCACCGAAGCCCTTACCTATGATCCGGCACTTTTCACTGCAAAGAACAACCTTGTCCTCGCCCGGGCAGCGCAGCGCAAATACGATCTGCCGGTCGTCCGCATGACCCAGACGGAACGGGCCGAGCTTCTGTACACGATGGGGCTGGCCGCGATCAAGCAGGGCGACATCTCGACCGGCAAGGGCCTGCTGCAAGAAGCTGTCGATACCCACCCGCAGCATTTCGGCCTTGAGGCGCTGGATGCGAATGTTCAGCTTTAAATGATCACCTCGACCGGAGCGCTGATCCTTCTGGTGGCTGTGCTGCCCATCGCGATCTGGGCCGCGATGAGCGACATGAAGCGGATGAAGATCCCCAACAGGGCCGTGCTGGCAATGGCAGCGGTCTGGCCGCTTCTGGGCTGGCTGGCCGTGCCCACCTGGACTGCCTGGTTCTGGGGCTTTGCCATCATGGGACTCGTCCTGGTGGCCCTCTACCTGCTTTACACGACCGGAACCTTCGGGGCCGGGGACGCAAAGTATGCCGCTGCAATGTCGGGAATGTTCGTCGGCACCCCGATTGCATGGCTGATGCTGCTGATTGCTTCTTGCATGATCGGCGCCTTGATCGTTCACCGGATCATGCGCGGCATACCGGCGATCAGGCGGATGACTCCGGACTGGGACAGTTGGGAGCAACGGCGCTACTTCCCCTTCGGACTTGCCCTTTCCGGGATTGTGGTCTTCTATCTTGTTGCCGCCATCTGGCCGCAAGTCTGACACAAGTCACGTTTACGACTCAAATCAAGGCCAACTGCTGCGATTGTTCACGGAGCTTGTCGAATGAATGCTGAAGCCCCAGTGTCGGGTGGAACATCCGGCGTGACGCCGCCACCTTCGCCAAAATCGCTGGCCGATACCGGCCTGTCGATGGTCATGATGCGCGACATCCTGCTCAAGTCGATGTTCCGCACCAACCAGGATCAGGTGACCAATCTCTCCAAGGTCATCTGCCTGCCGGTGCCACTGGTACAGGAACTGATCGACCTTGCCCGGACCCAGAAACTTCTGACCGCAACCGGCACGATGCACGCAACCGCGGGCAGCGAGATGGGCTATGAGCTGACCGATGCCGGCAAGGCGCGCGCGCTCGATGCGCTGTCGCAGTCAGAATACTACGGCGCGATGCCCGTCCCGCTTGAGCAATACCAGGTCCAGATCAGGCGCCAGTCGGTGCGCGACATCCGGCTGAACAAGACCGAGCTTTTGTCGGGCATGGGCCACCTGATCCTGCCACCTGACCTGATCGACAACCTTGGCCCCGCCGTGACTTCGGGCCGGTCGATCCTGCTTTACGGCCCTCCCGGCAACGGCAAATCCTCGATCTCGCACGGGATTCGCGCAGCGCTTGGTGACAAGATCTACGTCCCCCGCGCCATCGAATATTCCGGCCAGATCATTTCTGTCTATGACCCCATCGTCCATTCCGCAGCTGAAATGGCGGTGGATGACCCGAACAGTCTGCGCCGCACGTCGAACCGGTTCGACAACCGCTATGTCTATTGCGAGCGCCCCTCGGTCATTACCGGGGGTGAGCTTTCTCTGGACATGCTGGACCTCAATTACAACCCGACCGCGCGGACCTATCAGGCACCGCTGCAATTGAAGGCCACCGGCGGCATCTTCATCATTGACGACCTTGGCCGCCAGGCCGAACCGCCGCAGAAGATCGTCAACCGCTGGATCGTGCCCCTGGAAGAAAGCCGGGACATCCTTGCCCTGCAATCGGGCGAGAAATTCACCGTGCCCTTTGACACGCTGGTGATCTTCTCCACCAACTTCCACCCGAACGAGATTTTTGACGGCGCGGCCCTGCGGCGGATCTTCTTCAAGATCAAGATCGACGGGCCAAGCCAGGAAAACTTCCTCAAGATCTTCGCGATGGTCGCACGGAAGAAAAAGATGCCGCTGGACGAAACCGCTTTGATGCACCTGATGAAGGTCAAGTTTCCGACGATCGAGAACAACTATGCCAACTATCAGCCGGTGTTCCTGATCGACCAGATGATCGCGGTCTGCGACTTCGAGAACATCCCCTATCAGATGACGCCGGAACTGATCGACCGGGCCTGGGGCAACATGTTCGTCCGCCAGGAAGAGATCAAACACTGATCCCCCCTCGTTCGACTTCGCCTCCTCCTCGGCAACGAAGAGTGACGAAGTCATAGATGAGCGGTCAGCTGAAAACCGTGACGCCCCTGTCCGTGACCACGGCATCCAGCCGCTGATCGGTTGCGTCTGTCGGCACCTTGTCCACCTCCTGCGCGGCAAAGGCAAACCCTACGGCCAGCACTGGCCCGCGCTTGCGCAACCCCTCCAGCGTTCGGTCATAGAAGCCGCCGCCATAGCCCAGCCGATAGCCCCGCGCGTCAAAAGCCAGAAGCGGCACGATCAGTACCTCCGGCTCGATCCAGGCGCCATCCTCGGGGATCAATGCCTTGAACGCGCCCTCGATCATCCTGGCGCCAGGGGACCATTCGCGAAAGCGCAGGGCCTGTCCCTTGGCAATGATGACCGGCACACCCACCGTTCCTTGATGCGCGGCCATCGCAGGCAGGGGGTCAATCTCGGTCCGCATCGGCATGTAACCTGACAGCACCCGACCCGACTGCCCGGCCAGATAGTCCGCCAAAATTTCGGCCGCCTGGCCCTGCCCTGCGGCAAAGGCCTGTTTGCGGGCGGCAAAGGCGGCCTCTCGGGCCAGGCTTTTCACGTCGCTCATACCAGCATCACCGAGGCAAGGCCCAGAAAGGCAAAGAAGCCCATCACATCCGTCAGGGTGGTGACAAAGGTTCCCGACGCAAGGGCCGGGTCCAGGCCCATCCGCTCCAGCGTCAGGGGCACCATGACGCCGCCCAAAGATGCCACGATCTGGTTGACGATCATCGCCATGCCCAGCACGGCCCCAAGCAGCGGATCACCCAGGATGATCCAGGCCCCGAATCCCAGGATCAGCGCCAGGCCGATACCGTTCAGCACACCGGCACCAAGTTCGCGCAGCACCACGCGCCGGGCGTTTGCCTGGGTCAGGTCGCGCGTCGCCAACGCCCGCACGGCCACGGCCAGCGACTGCGTCCCCGCGATCCCCCCGGTCGAGGCGACAATCGGCATCAGGGCCGCAAGAATCAGGATTGTCGAAATGGTGGCTTCAAACCGGCTGATCACCAGGGCCGACAGCGATGCGGTAAAAAGGTTGATCACCAGCCAGGGCAGCCGCTGCTTCATCGTCGCAAAGGCCCCGTCCGTGACGCTTGCCTCGTCCCCGACCCCGGCCAAACGCAGCATGTCTTCCTCATGCTCTTCGTCCAGGACGTTCATCGCATCGTCAATGGTGATGACCCCGACCAGACGGCCCGAACTGTCCACCACGGGGCAGGAAATCAGGTGATACTGGTTGAAGATATAGGCCACGTCGGATTCCTCGTCCGTGGCTTCGACCGTACGAAAGCTTTCCTCGACAATGGCGTCCAGCCGCACGTCACGGCCCGCCGAAAGGATGCGGCCCAGCGTGGCATAGCCCACCGGCTTCATGGCGGGATCAACCAGGATCACATGATAGAACTGGTCGGGAAGTCGGTCAGTCTTTCGCAAGAAATCAATAGCTTGCCCTACGGTCCAATCCTCGGGTGCCACCACCGTCTCGCTTTGCATCAACCGCCCGGCAGACCCTTCGGGATAGGCCATCGCCGCCTCGGCAGCCACCCGGTCGGCGTCTTCCAGCGCTTCAAGGATCATGTCCTTCTGCGGCTGCTCCAGGTCTTCCAGGAGGTCGACGACATCGTCGGATTCAAGGTCACGGACCGCTTCGGTAAGAACCTCACGCGGCAGGCTGTCGATAACCTCTTCCCGGATCCCTTCCGAGATTTCAGACAGGATATCGCCGTCAATCTCATGCGACCACAGCGCCAGCAATGCCCGGCGATCGGAGCTGCCAATCTGCTCCAGAAGGTCGGCAATGTCGGCCGCATGCAGCGGCTCCAGCAACGTATCCAGCCGGGTGCGATCTTCCGCTTCGACTGCCGCAAGCACGGCGTCGATGCGCGTCTGGTCCAAGTCCACGTCGTCAGGTTCTGCCAGATGGTCCGCCATGATGCCCCCGATCCGATTGCCCCGCCGATTGCAGAAGCTGTTTCATGCTGCCCGCAAGCCATGGCAAATTTACCCTTGGGCATAAAGGCTCTAGGCTGTCACGGCAAGAACAGGGGCGATACGATGGCCGATCTTCTTCTGGGGCAGGTTCTAAGCTTTCGGGGCGACCCGTTCGACAGTCCCGATGCAGCGCAAGTCCTGTCGCAAGGCGCTGTGCTGGTGGATCGCGGCCGCATTGCCGAGGTGGGCGAGGCCGCCACCCTGCGCGCCCGCCATCCGCAGGCCCGGGTGCATGATCACGGGCGGCACCTAATCTCGGCCGGGTTTGTCGATGCCCATGTCCACTATCCCCAGACCGCGATCATCGCATCCTGGGGCAAGCGGTTGATCGACTGGTTGAACACCTACACCTTCCCCGAGGAAATGCGCTTTGCCGATCCGGCCTATGCCAAGGATATCGCGGGCCGCTACCTTGACCTTGTCCTTGCGCGCGGCACCACGACGGTCTGCAGCTATGCCACGATCCATCCGGCCAGCGTGGACGCGATCTTCAGCGCGGCGCAAGCCCGCGGGATGCGGGTCTTTGCCGGCAAGACCTGCATGGATAGGAACGCGCCCGAGGGCCTGCGCGATACCGTCCTGTCTGCCTATGACGACAGCAAGGCCCTGCTGCGGAAATGGCACAAGGTTGACCGTCTGTCCTATGTGATCACCCCGCGCTTTTCGCCGACCTCAACCCCGGAACAACTGTCCGCCCTGGGTGCACTGTGGCGCGAATACCCCGACTGCCTGATGCAGACTCATCTGTCCGAACAGCTGGACGAAATCGCCTGGGTCCGTGACCTTTTTCCCCAGTCGCGCGACTACCTCGACACCTATGAGACGCAGGGCCTTCTGCGCGAAGGGGCCGTCTATGGCCACGCGATCCACCTGACCGACCGCGAAAAGGCGCGGCTGATCGAGGCCGGGGCCAGCCTGGTCCATTGCCCGACCTCGAACACCTTCATCGGCTCGGGGCTTTTCGACATGGGCCTGGCCCGGTCGCTGCGGGTGGGGCTGGCAACCGATACGGGCGGCGGGTCGAGCTTTTCCATGCTGCGCACCATGGCTGCCGCCTATGAGGTGGCGCAACTGCGTGGCCAGTCGCTGCATCCGTCGCAGCTTTGGTGGCTGGCGACCCAGGGCTCGGCCCGTGCGCTACGGTGTGAGGACAGGATCGGCAACATCGCCCCGGGAATGGAGGCTGACCTGGTGGTCATCAACCTGGCCTCGACCCCCGCCATCGAACAGGCCACACGTCGGGCGGAAGACCTGTGGCAGGCGCTGTTCCCGACCATCATGATGGGCGACGATCGCGCCGTGGCCGAGGTCTGGGTGGGCGGAAACCGTCGAGGCGTCTAAGAATTTTCGTCGAAAATTCTTAGACTTAACCTCGTCCGACTTGCCCTATTCCGCCAGTTCCCAACCGTCCGGGTAGAAATCATGCGCCAACGCGATCGAGGTTGCGATCCGTTCGTATTTCCAGACCTCTTCGGCTGTCACCGGAATCGGCCCGATTGACGCGATCAAGGTCTCGCCATCCGTGGCGCGGCGGGTCTGGAACCCTTCCAGCCGCAAGGCGCGTTCCAGCGCGGGCCAGCTTGCGTCAAGCTCTTCGATGAAGAAGGCATATTCGACCACCGCCTCTTTCGGCAGCTTGACCCCCTTCGACTGCTTGAAGGTGTCATAGGTCTCGCGCCGCTGGGATTCGAAGTTATGGTCCATTGGGGGCCTCCTTTCCGGGTTCTAACCCAAGCCCCCGGCCCCCGCTAGGGCTGCAGACGCATGGCGCTATCCGGCAAGCCTGCGGGCAAGCCCTCGTTGCCGTTCCAGCAGGCGCGGCAAATCCAGCGTGGCCAGCTGGCCGCCGCGCACCACTTCCCGCCCCTCGACGATCAAGTCGCGCACCCTTGTGGGGCCGCACAGGACCAGCGCCGCCACCGGGTCCCAGGACCCCGCCGCCTCGATCCCGGAGACATCCCAGATCGCCAGGTCAGCCCGCTTGCCCGGCTCGATCGACCCAAGGTCATCTCGGCCCAGCACCGCAGCGCCGCCCAGGGTGGCAATCTCCAGCGCCTCACGCGCGCTCATCGCATCCGCGCCCCGCGCCACGCGTTGCAGCAGCAGCGCCATGCGCGCCTCGGCAATCAGGTTGCCCGCGTCGTTCGAGGCCGACCCGTCGACCCCCAGCCCCACCTTCATCCCCGCATCCCGCATCGCCCGCACTGGGGCAATCCCGGACCCAAGGCGACAATTCGAACACGGGCAATGCGAAACTCCCGTAAGCGACCGGGCGAAAAGTTCAATTTCCGAACTATCCAGCTTTACGCAATGCGCGTGCCAGACGTCCGGGCCGGTCCAGCCCAGATCCTCGGCATACTGCCCGGGGCGGCAGCCGAAGCTGGCCAGCGAATAGGCGATGTCCTCGTCATTCTCGGCCAGATGGGTGTGCAACATCACCCCCTTGTCCCGCGCCAGGAGCGCCGCATCGCGCATAAGCTCGCGGCTGACCGAGAACGGCGAACAGGGCGCCAACCCGACCCGCACCATCGCACCGGGGCGGGGGTCATGGAACCGGTCCACCACGCGGATCATGTCGGTCAGGATCGCAGCCTCACCTTCAACCAGACTGTCGGGCGGCAGACCTCCGGAAGACTCGCCAATCGACATCGCCCCCCGTGTCGGATGAAACCGCACCCCCACCTCGCCCGCTGCGGCTATGGTGTCGTCCAGCCGCGCGCCGTTGGGGAAAAGGTAAAGATGGTCAGACGTCAGCGTGCAGCCCGACAGCGCCAGTTCTGCAAGGCCCACCTGGGCCGAGACAAACATCTCCTCCGGCCCGAAGCGCGCCCAGATCGGGTACAGCGTCTTCAACCAGCCAAAAAGCAGCGCATCCTGACCACCCGGCACTGCCCGGGTCAGGGTCTGGTACAGGTGGTGATGCGTGTTCACCAACCCTGGCGTCACGACACAGCCCCGCGCCTCGACAACCTCGGCCCCCGGCGCCACAAGGCCGGGACCGACAGAGTGGATGCCCCCACCCCGCACAAGGACATCGGCCCCGGCAAGTTCCTCTCGCCTGGCGTTCATCGTCACCACGACATCGGCATTGCGGATCAGGATATCAGGCCGTTCAGAAGCAGACATGGGTGCGCCCTTTGCACACCCTTCGAACGGAGGGACAGACCCACCGGCCCGTCAGAAGGGGTAAGGACACGGCGTCCGGCGAAGGCACATTAATCTGCGCCGCGCGTTGGCGGCAAGGCCCAAGGCGGCCATCGCTTGGGACCGGGCAACGGAAGGGTCTTCCCTCCCCCCGTCAGTGGGTTGGGCGCGCGCTACCGAACCAATCCCGCAAGCCTTTCAGACGTTGGACCAGCCCCCGTCGATCACATGCGGATGCCCGGTGGTGAAGGACGATTCGTCGGATGCCAGATAGACCACCAGCATCGCGATTTCCTCGGCGCTCGCGATCCGGCCCATCGGCTGACGGGCGACAAAGGCCTTGCGCGCGGCCTCGTAGTCGCCCGTCGCGCGCATCCTGTCGTTCAAGGACGGACTTTCCACCGTGCCGGGACAGATGCAGTTGCAGCGGATGCCCTTGGTCACGAAATCCGCCGCGATGGCCTTGGTCAGACCGATCACGCCGGCCTTGGTCACACCATAGACGAACCGATTCGGTGCCGCGATGATCGACCCCACGGCACTGGCCATGTTGATGATGTTGCCATGCCCGCGTTCGATCATCCCGGGCAGCACGGTGCGACACATCCGGTACATCGCGGTCAGGTTCAGATCGACGCTGAAATTCCACGCATCCTGATCACAGTCGAGGATTGATCCGTTGGCCACAAACCCCGCGCAGTTGAACAGCACATCCGGCGTGCCCACGGCCGCGAAGGTCGCGGCTATCGCCGCTGCATCACGCACGTCCAGCACCCGTGTCTCGCACCCCTCAAGGTCCGCCAGCGCCGCCGCGTTCACATCCGTCGCGATGACCCGCGCCCCTTCCTGCGCCATCGCAAGGGCCGAGGCCCGCCCGATGCCCTGCCCCGCCGCCGTCACGAACACCGTCTTGCCGTCCAGCCGTCCCATCGTCGCCTCCACCTCGTTGCGGGCCAAGGTTAGCGGCTTGGGAACTGACATGCCAGTTCCCTTTGCCTTGCAGACCCCATCCACCGAGAGATAGCCTTTCCAGGCAGAAGGAGCGTGCCGATGCCAAAGCCGGAAAGTGCAACCGAAAGCGTCACCGTAACTGCCCAAGGTATCCGCTTCGGCTTTCTGCCGCAGGGTGGCGTGCTGGCAGATCTTCGGATTTCCGACGAGGAGGCCGAGATCACACCCCTGCACCGCGCGCCCTGGGCTGCGGGTGAGGTGCCCGGCGATGCGCCACCGCACCAGCGCTGGCTGCAGGGCGATTTTCTGGCTGCACCCATGGGCGCAGGGCCGGACGGGCTGCACGGGCTGACGGCGAACGGGGTGTGGCGGGTCGTTCCCTCGGCCCCTGGCAGCGTCCGCGCCGTGCTGGAGGGTGCGGTGCAAGGTGCCACGTTGGTCAAGGAATTGTCCGCAAGCGACGGCCACCCCTTCGTCTACCAGCGCCATCTTTTCATCGGCGGCATGGGCGCCCTTCCAGTGTCGAACCATGCAATGATCTCGGTGCCGAACGGGGCAAAGCTGTCCTTTTCCCGCAAACGCTGGTGGGAAACTCTGGCCGAGCCCCTGGAAACCACGCAAGGCCGGTCCTGTCTGGCCTATCCCAAGCGGTCCGAATCTGCGGCCGAGTTTCCAGGCGCAGATGGCGGCACGGTGAACCTTGGCCGCTACCCCTGGGGCGGGCGGAATGAGGATTTCGTGTCCGGAGTGGAAGACCCTGTGTCGCGCCTTGGCTGGACCGCCGTGGTCCGGCCAGTCGAGGGTGACCTGATCCTGTCCTTGAAGAACGCCCGCGCGCTGCCGATGACGATGCTGTGGCATTCGAACGGCGGGCGGGATTACGCACCCTGGAACGGTCGGCATTTCGGGTGCCTCGGGGTCGAGGATGGTGCGGCGCTGCCAGTCCTTGGCCTGTCGTCGCGCGAAACACCCGATCCACTGACCGCTGCCGGTCAACCGGCCCTTCTGACGCTGGACCCTGCCGGCACCGTGGAGGTTCGCCATGTCCTGGGCGCAATCCGCTGGCCTTCGGGGCAGGAAGTTGCGGGTGTGATGCTGGAAGACGACGTGCTGACCGTCACCGGCGATTGGGGGGCTGAACGCAAGTTGCCGGTCCGGGGTGGCTGGCTGCGGCTGTCGGAAACTGCGGCCGGAACGGTGAAGAAGTCCATCCCGGATTGGGATCTCTGACCCTTACCCGTCGAATCCGGGCTTTTGCGCCCAGGCCCAGGCATCGCCGATCATCTGGCGCAAGGTGGAATGCTGCGGGTCCCAGCCCAGATCGGTCATTGCCCGCGTCGACGACGACACCAGCGCCGCCGCATCCCCTGCCCTGCGGTCGCCAATCACCACCGGCACCTCGCGGTTGGTGACCATCCGGCTGGCCTCGATCACCTCGCGCACCGAAAACCCCCGACCGGTGCCAAGGCAGAAGACCCCGTTGCCCTTGCCATCCAGCAGGCGCTTGAGCCCCAGCACATGGGCCTTCGCCAGGTCGGTCACATGAACATAATCGCGCACGCAGGTGCCGTCGGGCGTGGGATAGTCAGTGCCGAACACCGTCAGCGCCGGTCGCTTTCCCACCACGGCGTCCAGCATCAGCGGGATCAGATGCGTCTCCGGCAGATGCTGCTCGCCGATCTCGCCGTCCGGGTCGGCACCGGCCACGTTGAAGTAGCGAAAGATGACATGCGCGATCCCGAAGGCTGCGCCGAAATCGGCCACCATCCGCTCGATCGCCAGTTTCGACCCGCCATAGGCGTTGATCGGCCGCTGGGGCGTGTCCTCGGTCAGAAGGACACCGTCCTGATCACCATAGGTGGCGCAGGTCGATGACAGGACAAAGCGCCCAACCCCCGCGGCAACGCAGGCCTCCAGCAGGTTCAGCGCGCCGCCGACGTTCACCCGCCAGTAGCGGGCCGGATCGCGTGTCGCCTCGCCCACCAGCGAAAGGGCTGCGAAATGCATGACCGCGACGGGACGATGCTCATGCAGCGCCGCGTCAATGCTGGCGCGGTCCATGAGGTCACCCTTTACCAGCGGCCCCCATTGCACGGCCCCGCTCCAGCCGGTCGAGAGGTTGTCGAACGCGACCGGCAGAAATCCGGCCCCCGCCAGCGCCTTGCAGGCATGCGCCCCGATATAACCGGCACCTCCGGTGACCAGAACCTTTTCCATCCCGCGCCCTCATTCATCCGGTCAAAGAAACTGGATGTCATCGACCAGCAGAGATGTGTCGAAAATTCCCCGGATGTCCAGTGTCGTCCCGTCGCCAAGGATCAGCGTCACCCCTGTCGTGCCGATCGTCGCGCTGGCAAGCAGATCCTGCACCAGGGGCGGATCTCCTGCCCAAAGCCCGGCATCAAGGATGATCCGGTCCTGGCCATTGGTGAAATCGCTGATCTGGTCGTGGCCGGCGGTGAAAATGAAGGTGTCATTTCCCGCGCCGCCGACGAGGGTATCGTTGCCGTCGCCCCCCGACAGGGTGTCGTTGCCGGACCGGCCGTCCAGCCGGTCGTTGCCGCCAAGGCCCGACAGGCGGTTGCCGGTGCTGTCGCCCAGTAGCGTGTCGCCAAAGCCCGACCCCTCCAGCGCC
>JAPLPF010000080.1:55464-56898 GCA_026400325.1 Rhodobacterales bacterium | reverse complement strand
GGCTGGCCACCGCGTCTTTGGCGAAAACTATGTGCAGGAAGCGGCGGCGAAATGGCCCGACTGGCGTGCCAGCTTCGGCCCGCTGGAGGTGCACATGATCGGCCCCTTGCAGACCAACAAGGCGAAACTGGCGGTTGACCTGTTTGACGCGATCCACACGCTGGACCGCCCGTCCCTGGCGCAAAAGCTCGCAAGCCTGCAGCAGGCGCGGGGCGCATTGCCGCGCCTTTTCGTGCAGGTGAACACCGGTGCCGAGCCGCAGAAGGCAGGCGTGCTGCCCGCCGACCTGCCCGCCTTCCTGTCCGATTGCCGGGCGATGGACCTGTCCCCGGTCGGCCTGATGTGCATTCCGCCGGAAGACGAAAGCTCCACCCCGCATTTCGCCATGCTGGCCCGGATGGCCGCCGATCACGGGCTGCAGGGCCTGTCGATGGGGATGAGCGGCGATTTCGAGGCCGCCGTTGCCCATGGTGCCACCCATGTAAGGGTGGGAAGTGCGATCTTCGGGGCGCGCGCCTACCCGGCCTAGGTCAGCCAGACCCGCGCATAGGGCGGCAGGACGATCTGGCCGTTGTGCGTCTCGACCGGGTGGTCGGACAGGGCATCGTGCATCGCGCTTGCCCCCAGCGCCCGGGCCAGGGCTTCGTCCACAAGCTGCCAGCGTTCGGTAAAGTTGAACAGCGCCAGCAGCGTGCCGGTCGGGGCCAGCCGCTGCAAGGCCAGCACAGCGTCATTGCCCGAAGGCACCACGCGGATCGGCACGCCGGCATGCAGCGCCGGCACCGCCTTGCGGCGCGCAAGGATGGTCCTTGTCCCCCAGAACACCTGCGACGCCGGGGTGTCACCGGACCCGCGCCCCGCAGCCAGCGCCCAATCCATCCTTGGGCGATGGATCCAGCGGCTGTCATGGGCATGGTCGGGATTGGCCAGATAGCCGTGGTCGTTCGGCAAGGCCAGCTCGTCGCCCATGTAGATCAGGGGGATGCCGCCCCATGTGGCAATCAGCGCATGGCCAAGCAGCATGCGCTGAACCGCCATCTCGACCCCCGCCGCATCGCCTGCGAGGGTCGCCCGCTCCAGCCCGGCAAGGCTGGCAAAGCTGCCGGAAATGCGCTTGTCGCCCGTCGCCTCGTTGACCTGGAAAAGCGCGCCGCTGGCAAAGGTGCCGGGGAAACTGCCTTCGTAGAACTCTGACAGGAAGTTGCGGTGACCGTGGCCGGACACACCCACAACTGCCGCATCCTCGTCCGTGATCGCCCAGCCGATGTCGTCATGGCAGCGGATATAGGTGGCATAGGTGGCATTGGTCAGCCGGTCCGGGAAATGGGTGGCCAGCACATGCCGCATCAGCCGGGTGTCGCGGGTGGCCAGCGCCGACCAGAACTGCACCATCAGGCTGTTGTGGTAGGCAAGGTTGCCCTCTTTCCCGTCGTG
>JAPLPF010000080.1:18300-55440 GCA_026400325.1 Rhodobacterales bacterium | reverse complement strand
GCTGGCCGCGCCCAAGGTAGGGCAGCATCTCGGCCGGGGCGACAATCGCCTCGGCCAGATGCAGCACCGCGGCGGATGCGATGCGGGAACAGGCGCGCAGGGCCTGCAGCAGCATGTGAACCTCGGGTTCCGACTGGCAGCGGGTGCCCATCCGTTTCCACATGAAGGCCACGGCATCCAGCCGCAGGACATCGACGCCCTTGTTGGCAAGAAACAGCATCACCTCGACAACTTCCAGAAACACCGACGGATTGGCCCAGTTCAGGTCCCACTGGTGTTCGTTGAAGGTGGTCCAGACCCATTTGCCGATCCGGGGGTAATGGGTGAAGTTGCCGGGGGCGTTGTCGGGGAACACCTCGACCAGGGTGCGTTCGTACTGGTCCGGCAGGTCGGGGCTGTCGAACATCAGATAGTAGTCCTGATAGGCCGGATCGCCCTTGGCCGCCTTCTTCGCCCAGGCGTGTTCCTTGGCGGTGTGGTTCAGCACCAGATCGACGCAGAGCGATATCCCCCGGGCGCGGAGGGCGGCGCTGACGGCCTCGAAGTCCTCCATCGTGCCGAAGGCCGGGTTGATCTGGCGATAATCCATCACCGAATAGCCGCCATCGCTGTCACCGGGGCGGGGTTTCAGGCAGGGCATCAGGTGGACATAGGTGATTCCCAGATCCTCAAGGTAGTCGAGCTTGTCGAGGATGCCGTTCAGGGTGCCATTGAAGCGGTCGATGTAGAAGACATAGCCCGCCATCCCTGGCCGCTGGAACCAGTCGGGTTCAAGATCGCGCGCAAGGTCAAGGTGGCGCAGGTCGGCGGGGCGATCGGCCCAACCCTTGCGCAGCGCCTTGACCAGCTTGTCGCGGAACGCAGGGTAATCTGCGCGCGCGCCGTAGATCGCCTCCAGCATGGGGAAAAGGTCAGGGGTCGACCGGGCCAGCCGCAGGTCAAAAATCTCGTCATCCGCGATGGACGGCGTTCTGGCCATGGTTGTCCTCCCTTTGCGCCATAAGACTATGCGGTCCAAAGCGGTTTGGAAAGGGGGTCAGCCAAGAACGACCAACCGGGTCTGATGGGTGATGCGCGGGGCAATCCAGTGCAGGTCGCGCCGCGAGAGTGCGACGCAACCGGCGGTCGGCGCACCGGGGCGGCGCCACTGGTGGATGAAGATGGCCGATCCCCGCCCCGGTTCGGCGTGGGGCCAGTTATAATCGGTGATCAGGATCAGATCATACATCGGATCGGCGCGGCGCAGTTGTTCATGGCTGTAGCCATGCGGGGCGCGGACCATGAGGTTATAGTCCTCATCCCTCGGGTCATCCGACCACAGGTCACAGGGTCCGATCGGCAGGGCCCAGTCCCCCGGGCGGGCGATGCGGTCAGGACGGTAAAGCATTCCGACCAGCCCATGCACCCCGGCGGGCGTTGCCCCGTCACCTTCCCGCTTTTGCACGGCCGCGACGATCCCGCCGCGCCCGACCGTGCAGGCAAACCGGCGACCCATAAACCGGACGCCCATCGGGGTGACGACCAGGTCCTCCGCCTTCACGGCAAATGCCCCGACTTCGCCGCCTTGGTGGCAAGATATGCGCGGTTCTCGGCGGTCTGGCCCACATGCAGCGGCACACGTTCGGTGACGTGCAAGCCGCAGGCCTCCATCATCGCCAGTTTCTTCGGATTGTTGGTCATGAGGCGCACCGAGGCAAAGCCCATCTGGCGCAGGATGTCGGCACCGATGCGGAAATCGCGCTCATCATCCTCGAACCCAAGGCGATGGTTGGCCTCGACCGTGTCAAAGCCTTGATCCTGCAGTGAATAAGCCCGCAACTTGTTCGCCAGCCCGATCCCCCGGCCCTCCTGGTTCAGGTACAAAAGCACCCCTGCCCCAGCCTGGCCCATCTGCGCCAGTGCCGCGCGAAGCTGCGGGCCGCAGTCGCATTTGAGCGACCCCAGCACATCGCCAGTGAAACAGGCGGAATGAAGCCGCGCCAGAACCGGCTGCGCCCGGTCGGGGCGACCGATCTCGATGGCATAGTGTTCGTCGCCGCCATCATCGGGGCGGAAGATGTGAACACGCCCAGCCTCGCTTGCGACCAGCGGCACTCGGGCCGACACCACCCGTGCCATCGGCGCAAGGGCCGCAAGCGTCGGGACGATCTCGGCAAGCGAGAGAAGGGTCAATCCCTCTGCTGCCAGCTTCAGCGGGTTGTTGACCGGGACGACCAGTGCCGCAGGCAGAAGATGCGCTG
The DNA here is from genome assembly GCA_026400325.1 of Rhodobacterales bacterium. Taxonomy (GTDB): domain Bacteria; phylum Pseudomonadota; class Alphaproteobacteria; order Rhodobacterales; family Rhodobacteraceae; genus Tabrizicola. The sequence continues at coordinate 53,200 of JAPLPF010000080.1, read as the reverse complement.
CCTTGGCCAGCGCAAGGGCTGCGCGGTGCAGATCTGCCTCGCCGTCACGAATCGAGGTAAGCGGTCCCTTCATCGGCATCCGCAGATCATCGGCAGGATCAGCGATCGACCGGAGCCACGCAAGGTCGGCATCCTTTGGCGGCAGGATCCTTGCCAGATCACCGTCATAGGCGCGGGCCTTGAGGGTTTCCGCACGACGCGCGGTGATGGCAAGCACCGGCGCGCCAAGGCTGCGCAGGTCGGCAAGGCGGGGGGCATCCAGCGCCTCGACCGCCGCAACCAGAACCGCGCCGCCCGGGCCAGCCAGCACCACAGGCACGCCCATGCGCAGGTCGCCTTTGGCGCGCGACAGTCGTTCAGCGATGGAAAGGGTCAGGCTCATGCCCTTCTCCATAGCCCCCGGATGACGAAATTGAAACATTCCCCGGCCTTGCGACACGACCGCGTGAGATTTCGGTCGCAAATCTTGCGGGGATCGTGATCGGGGCGCATCTCGCTGTGAAGAAACAGGAGGTTTCCATGGCCCAACTGCGCAAGATCCTGATGGTGGACGACGATGACGACCTGCGCGAGGCACTGAGCGAGCAGTTGGTCCTGACCGAGGACTTCGACGTGTTCGAGGCCGGCACTGGCGCCGAGGGTATGGAAAAGGTCAAGGCCGGGCTTTTCGATCTTGTGATCCTTGACGTAGGCCTGCCCGATACCGACGGGCGAGAGCTTTGCCGCCGGATGCGCAAAGGCGGCGTGAAATGCCCGATCCTGATGCTGACCGGCCATGACACCGACAGCGACACGATCCTGGGCCTTGATGCCGGTGCCAACGACTATGTGACCAAGCCCTTCAAGTTCCCGGTCCTGCTCGCTCGCATCCGCGCGCAGCTGCGCACGCATGAACAGTCGGAAGACGCGATCTTCCAGCTGGGCCCCTACACCTTCAAGCCGGCGCAGAAGATGCTGCTGGACGAAAAGGAAAAGAAGATCCGCCTGACCGAGAAAGAGACCAACATCCTGAAATACCTGTATCGCGCGCGATCGGGCGTGGTGGCGCGGGATGTCCTGTTGCACGAGGTCTGGGGCTATAACGCCGGGGTCACCACCCACACGCTTGAAACCCACATCTACCGTCTTCGCCAGAAGATCGAGCCCGATCCCTCGAACGCCCGGCTTCTGGTCACGGAAAGCGGTGGGTATCGACTGGTCGCCTGACCTGCTGTGTCACGGTGATTGTGGCGATCCGGCACAGCGCGGTGCGTCTGCCATGCAACAGCCCTGAAATCTTGCGTATTGGGGCTTATTGTCGCCGGATTCGCTTGCTACCCTTACGTCATGCACTGGTTGTGCAACGGGTTCCCCTTGTCGCGTCGGGGTTATGGCGCGGCATCCTCCCTGTTGGACCTGGCCGGGCCTCTTGCCCGGCCTTTTTTTGCCTTTTGCTTGAGGTTGGCCCGCCCGGCCCCTAGGGTTCCCGCAACAGGAGACCCATGATGCCCTTCACCCTTGCCACCTGGAACATCAACTCGGTCCGCTTGCGCGAAGGGCTGGTTGCGCGGCTGATGGCCGAGGAAACCCCGGACATCCTGTGCCTGCAGGAATGCAAAAGTCCGGTCGAGTTGATCCCCCTGACGCAGTTTCAGGCGTTGGGCTATCGCTATGTCGTGGCGCGCGGGCAGAAAGGCTATAACGGCGTTGCGATCCTTTCAAAGCTGCCGATCGTCGATGCCGGTGACAAGGACTGTGCCCAGCTTGGCCACGCCCGCACGTCGCGGCCCGGCTGGAGAATGGCGTGACGATCCACAATTGCTATGTCCCTGCAGGCGGCGACATCCCCGACCGCGATCAGAACGAAAAGTTCGGCCAGAAGCTGGACTACCTTGCGGAAATGCGGGACTTCTTTCGCTGGGAACGCCCGGACCGCGCCATTCTGGTCGGCGATCTGAACATCGCCCCGCGCGAGGATGATGTCTGGGACCACAAGGCCCTTCTCAAGATCGTGAGTCACACCCCCGTCGAGGTCGAGCACCTTGGAGCGGTGATGGAGGCCGGCGGCTGGCAGGATGTCACCCGAACGGCCATTCCCGACGGCAAGCTTTACAGCTGGTGGAGCTATCGCGCCGCCGACTGGGACAGCGCCGACAAGGGGCGCAGGCTTGACCATATCTGGGCGACACCCGACATCATCGGAGCCAGCCAGGAAAGCCGCATCCTGCGCGCGGTTCGGGGGTGGGACCAGCCCAGCGACCATGTGCCGGTCTTTGCGGCCTTCGATCTTTAGGGCCGCCCCCTCACCGGCCGCTACTGTTCGTTGTCGGACACCGAAATCATTGCCCCGGTCACAAGACGGCGCATGTTTCGCGGGGCAACCGACTTGGGCCAGCGTGCGCCAAGAAGCCGCGACTTGATCAGCCGCGTGACGCTGACCGAATCCGACTGGTTGCCGCCAAGGACATGATAATGCAGATCATCTTCGGCCCAGTAAAAGCCGACATGGCCCTTGAAGCTTTCGCGGGACTCACGCCAGAAGACCAGGGTTGATCCGAACTGCGGGGTCACGTCGTTGCCGAACTTCAGCCATTGCCGCGCGCCAAGGGGGTTCGCGGGCATCGCCTCATCCGGCAGGGTAGACGCGATGCAATGGCTGACGAACAACCCGCACCAGGGCGTTTCGTCATCAGACACGCGGATGCCTGCGGCCTGCCCCAGTTGCAGGATCGTCGGATTGTTTCCCTGTCCCTTGACCTCGGTGGTGCCGATCAGACGCTTGGCTTCGTTCAGCCATGGCATGTCGGCGGGAACATCACCCGCAACCGCCGCTGCCGCGACTGCGGGACCGCCGCCGCCCGACTTGCCAAGCAGCTTTGCCACCGTCTTCGGACCGGCAATGCCATCCGGTTCAAGCCCATGTTTCGCTTGAAAGGCCCGCACGGCAGACCGTGTCTTGGGTCCGGCGATCCCGTCAACTGGCCCGGGGTCAAATCCCTTGGATTGAAGGGCTCTCTGCAGTTCAAGAATTGTCATTTCGTGTATCCCTGATGAAAAACTTGACCAAAAATTCAGATCCCGTCCCGCAAAACAGCGGTTTCAGGCACAGAAAATATCAACCGAAAGCTGAGTCGCAGCAAGCCGGCCTTTTGCGAAGGAAGAGCTTTCACGCGCAATTCGCGGTTGTGTAGCGGATCGAGGCCCCGGAGGTTTCCCAGGCTTGACCAACTGCCAGAGATCGGACGCAGTCCCGCCGCCTTGGCAAATCGTCAGTCGCCGACGACCGCTTCGCCCGCCACCAGTGCCGCCAGGATTGCCTGCGCGCTGGCGCTGTCCCATTCGGCGTCGCCGATCAGGCGAGCAACTTCAAGGCCCTGGGGGTTAAGGATCACCGTCACGGGCAGACCCAGCACCGACATCGCCCTCGCCAGTTCGGACTGGGGGTCACGCAGCACGGGCAGGTTCACGATGGATTCTTCCGCGAAGAACCGTTCGATCCCGGTCACGGCGTTTCGGCCGGTGGCAACAGGGACGACCGCAATTTCGGGCATCGCCGCCTGCAGACGGTCCAGCGACGGCATCTCGTGCCGGCAGGGCGCACACCAGGTCGCCCAGAAGTTCAGCACCACCCATTTGCCGTGGTAGTCGGCAAGCCGGTGCTCAGCATCCCCGGCGTCCAGCAGGATTGCGTCGGGCAAAGCGACGGGAACCTCGTGCAGGGCAAGCTTCTTCATGTCGCCGTCGCGCAAGGCAGCAACATCGGCCAGAGCGGCGTTTGCACCAAGAAGGAAGGCCGTGTAGAGGACACCCAGCAGTTTCCGCACGATATCCCTCCAAAGGCCGTTGCCCATGACCGATCGCCCCAAGTCCCCTGCCGCCAACCAGATGTGGGGCGGACGTTTCGCCAGCGGGCCAGACGCGATCATGCAGGCGATCAACGCCTCGATCGGGTTCGACCAGCGGCTATATGCGCAGGATATCGCGGGCAGCCGGGCCCATGCCGCGATGTTGGCGGCGACAGGCATCCTGAGTGATAGCGACGCGGCAGCCATCGGGGAAGGGCTGCTCACTTGAACGCGGACAATTCCGGTTCAAGGTCGAGTTTGAGGATATTCACCTGAACATCGAAAGCCGGCTGACCGAGATCATCGGCGACCCCGGCAAGCGGCTGCACACCGGGCGCAGCCGGAATGACCAGGTTGCGGTCGATTTCCGCCTGTGGGTGCGCGACCAGTGCGATCAGGCGATCCAGGGGATCACCGGGCTGATGGAGACATTCTTGGCCCAGGCCGAGGCGGGGGCGGATTGGGTGATGCCGGGCTTTACCCACCTGCAAACCGCGCAGCCAGTGACCTGGGGCCATCACATGCTGGCCTATGTCGAAATGCTGGCACGCGATCGTGGCCGGTTTCAGGATGCCCGCCGCCGGATGAACGAATGCCCGCTTGGGGCGGCGGCGCTGGCCGGGACAAGCTTTCCGATTGATCGTGAGATGACGGCAAGGGCGCTTGGCTTTGACCGGCCCACGGCGAACAGTCTGGACTCTGTCAGCGACCGCGACTTCGCGCTGGAGTTTCTGTCGGCTGCCAGCATCACCGCCATGCACCTGTCGCGCTTTGCCGAAGAGTTGGTGATCTGGTCCAGTGCCCAGTTCCGCTTTGTCCGCCTGTCGGACAAGTGGACCACGGGCAGTTCGATCATGCCGCAAAAGAAGAACCCCGACGCGGCCGAGCTTTTGCGCGCCAAGCTTGGCCGGATCCTGGGGGCGACGGTCGCGCTTTTCACGGTGATGAAGGGCCTGCCGCTGACCTATTCCAAGGACATGCAGGAAGACAAGGAACAGGTGTTCGATGCGGCTGACAGCCTGATGCTGGGACTTGCCGCGATGACCGGCATGGTGGCGGACATGACGGCCAACCGCGACACGCTGAAAGCTGCGGCGGCCTCCGGCTTTTCCACCGCGACCGATCTTGCCGACTGGCTGGTCCGTGCGCTGGGCCTGCCGTTCCGCGAGGCGCATCATGTGACCGGCACCCTGGTCGCCATCGCCGAAGCCGAGGGCGTTGACTTGCCTGAGCTGTCCCTGGCCCGGATGCAATCGGTCCTGCCCGGCATCACCGATGCCGTGTTCGCTGTGCTGGGGGTCGAAAACTCAGTCCGCAGCCGCACCTCGTACGGCGGCACGGCGCCTGACCGCGTGCGCGAACAGGCCGCCCGATGGCGGGCAGCCCTGGGGTGACGGCGGGTCGAGAGGGTGGTAGCCTTGACCAGCCGATACCGGTGGTCCGATCCAGGGGCATTTCCGTGAAACCATTGTTTCTGCTTGCCATTCTTGCCCTTTCCGGCTGTGCGCAGCCGATGCTTTCGGCCGACATGGCGATAGATGGCGGTGGCCTGACGGTAAGCCCTACCTTGTCAGGTGTCGTCGGTAACACCGCCATAAGCCTCCAACCCAACTGAAAAGAGACCCGATATGCCCCGTCTGACACTGTCCATCGCGCTTGCGCTGACCGCCTGTCTTGCCCTTGGCGCCTGCGGTGTCGATGGCGCGCCACAGCCACCCGTGAAGCCCGGAATCACCGTGACGGGTGACGCGCAGTTCGGGATCGTCTCGAGATGAGCCCGCTGCGTCTGGGGTTTCTTGGGTTGGCGATCTGGGGCGCTGTGCATCCGATGTACTGGTTCCTGCGCTACATGCGCGAATCCGGCACCGGCCTTTCCGGCCTGATCGACGCCTGGTATGTCAACGCCTCGACCACGGGCCTGACCTGGGACCTGACCATCGCCGCCATCGCGCTGACCGTCTGGATCCTGGCCGAGGTAACCTCACGCAAGACCTGGGTCGGTCTGCTGGCAATTCCCGCGACCTTCTGCATCGGCGTCAGCTGCGGCCTGCCGCTCTATCTGTTCCTGCGGTCGCGTCCGTCACCCTGACGGCACGGCTTCGCCGGAATTCACCAATTCTGCCCTAATCTGTTCATATTCGGCAGCCAACCTGTTCGGCGGCAGAAGGCGGGAACAGATGTGATGCAGGCACAGACACTGGGGGCGGCACTGGTCGGCAAACTCGACCGGCCCTCGGCGATCGATTGCAGGATGATTGAGGCTGTGGCCCGAACATCCGGGGTAAGCCCCTTGCGCCAGTTCGCCGAGATTCTTGGCTTGAACCGTCACGATACCGCCTTGGGCCCCTACGAATATCACCGCTATCAGGTTTACCGCCCTGATCTCAGCTGGACTGAAAAGCGGTCATTCGTCGGGCGGAAGGGCAGCACCAGGCTCAATCTTCGACTTGCGCCTCCTGGTCTTTCGCAGATGCGGGGATTTCTGTCCGACAAGCTGGCCTTCACTGGCTTGATGACTCATCTCGGGTTGCCCACCACGCGGGTTCAGGCGGCATTTGGCACCGGCCGCAGCTTTGGCGCGCTCAAGACACTGCGATGCGAAGCGGATATCGAGCGATTTCTGACGAACGAGGCGCGGTTTCCGCTGTTCGGCAAGCCTGCGCAACTTCAGGCTGGTCTTGGGGCGGTCTGGATCGACACTATCGACAGACGCCTTGGCACGGCACGGCTTGGCAATGGGCGGACCGTCGGCCTGCGCAGGCTGGTCAGCGAGATCGCCGGGCACGCCACAGGTGGCTATCTGTTTCAGGACGTTGTCGATCAGCATTCCGATCTTGTGGAAATGTCGGGGGGCAGGACGCTCTCGACCCTGCGGATCGTCACGGTTGTTGCCGAAGCGGACCAGCCGCAAGTGCTGTATGCCGTTTGGCGCTTGCCACCGCCGGACGCGATGATCGACGATTTCTGGCAAGATCAAAGCCTGATGGCGAATGTCGACATTGCCAGCGGGCAACTTGGGCATCTGCGCCAAGGCAAGGGGCCAGAAACAGAATGGCGGACCAGCCATCCTGTGCATGGCACCCCTGTCACCGGCCGGAACCTGCCGTTCTGGAACGAAGCTGCAGCCCTTGCCGTATCCGCACATGCCGTCGTGCCTGCAAGCGGCATTCTTGGTTGGGGCATTGCAATCGGACCAGAGGGCCCGGTTCTGATCGAGTGCAACGAGAACACGTCCCACGGCATCTATCAGCTTGCAACCGGCCGCGGGCTATTGAATGCCACCTTTTCGGCTGCCTTCGACAAGGTCGACGCGCGCAACGCAAGGATGCGGGCCGCCCGCAAGCCGTGAAAGCGGCGGATGAGTTCGCTCCGGTCCGGCCAATTCCGCCTGATCCGAATTGCAAAGCCACTGGCCTGTGCTAAACCCCTGTCTCATGGATCATTTTCAGTACAAGAACGGCATCCTGCATGCCGAGGACGTGGCAATCCCGGACATCGCCGCGGCCGTCGGCACGCCGTTTTACGCCTATTCGACGGCCACGCTGACCCGGCATTATCATCTGTTCACCGAGGCGCTTTCGCCGCTTCCCCACCTTGTCTGCTTTGCGATCAAGTCCTTGTCCAATGTCGCGGTCCTGAAAACGCTGGGAAACCTTGGCGCAGGAATGGATGTGGTTTCCGGCGGGGAATACCTGCGGGCCAGGGCCGCGGGTGTGCCGGGTGACAGGATCGTCTTTTCCGGCGTCGGCAAGACGCGGGAGGAGATGCGGCTGGCGCTGACCGGCGGCATCCGGCAGTTCAACGTGGAAAGCGAGCCCGAGATGCGGGCCTTGTCCGAGGTGGCGGTCAGCCTTGGCGTGACAGCCCCGATCACCATCCGCGTCAACCCGGATGTCGATGCGAAAACCCACGAAAAGATCGCGACCGGGAAGAAGGAAAACAAGTTCGGCATCCCGATTGCCCGCGCGTCCGACGTCTATGCCGAAGCTGCCCGCCTGCCCGGGTTGCAGGTCATCGGGATCGACGTCCATATCGGCAGCCAGCTGACCGAGCTGGAGCCGTTCGAAGTGGCTTACCACAAGGTGGCCGACCTGACCCGCCGGTTGCGCGCCGAGGGCCACACCATCACGCGGCTGGACCTTGGCGGAGGCCTCGGGATTCCCTACGAACGCTCGAACGAAGCCCCGCCCCTGCCCACTGACGCGGACCGTGGGTGACCTTGGCTGCGAGATCGAGATCGAACCCGGTCGCCTGATCTCGGGCAACGCCGGCATCCTCGTGTCGAAAGTGATCTATGTGAAGAACGGCGAGGGGCGGGATTTCCTGATCCTTGACGCCGCGATGAACGACCTTGTCCGCCCGTCGATGTATGGCGCCCACCATGACATCGTGCCGGTGGCCGAGGCCCCCGTCGCAGCGCCCACACAAGAGTTCGACGTGGTCGGCCCGGTCTGTGAAACCGGCGACACCTTTGCCAAGGGCCGCGATCTGCCGCTGGTGGCCGAGGGTGACCTTGTGGCCTTCCGCAGCGCCGGGGCCTACGGCGCGGTCATGGCGTCGGAATACAACACCCGGCCCCTGGTGCCCGAGGTGCTGGTCCATGGGGATCACTTCGCTGTCATCCGCGAAAGACCGACCTTTGACGAAATCATCAACCGCGATAGCTTACCTCCATGGCTGTGACGCCCCGCACGTGGAAGTGTCAGGTCCAAGGCAGGTGAGATGACCGGGAAATCCGAACAACCCCCGCTGAAGGCGCTGGTCTGGCCCATGCGCCTGACCTGGGTCGGCCTGTGGGCCGAGCGGCTTGCCCGTGCCTTCTGGCCGCTCTGGTCGCTTGCCCTGGTTGTTCTGGCGGCGCTTGCCTTCGGGCTGCAGGACCTTGGCCCGCTCTTGTGGGCGCAGATCGGCGGCGGGGTGGCATCGGTGTTGGCGCTGGTGCTTCTGGTGGTCGGCTATCTTCGGTTCCGCAGGCCGACGACGGTCGACGCCCTGATGCGGCTGGACGCGGCAATGCCGGGGCGGCCGATCTCGGCGTTGCTGGACACGCAGGCCATTGGTACGAAGGATCCCGCCTCGCTGGCGGTCTGGCAGGCGCATCAGGAGCGGATGGCCACCCGTGCCGCCGCTGCGCGCCCGGTGCAGCCCGACCTGCGCCTATCGTCGCGCGACCCGTTTTCCTTGCGTTATGTCGCGCTGACCGCCTTTGTCATGGCGATGATCTTCGGATCGTTCTGGCGTGTTGCCTCGATTTCCGGTCTGGCACCTGGCGTTGCCGTCGCCATGCCGGGGGGCCCAAGCTGGGAAGGCTGGGCCCAGCCCCCCGCCTATACCGGCAAACCGTCGCTTTACCTGAACGACATCACCGACCCGACACTGGAACTTCCCACCGGAACGCGCCTGCAGATCCGCGTCTACGGGCCCGAGGGCGGTTTGACCGTGGCACAGACCATTGCCGATGTGCCGCCGCCTGTTGCCGATACGGCAGCGACCCCCGCCGCCGCCGCGCCGGATGGCATGGCAGGGGTCAGCGACCTGACGGTCACCCGGTCGGGGACCCTTTCCATCACCGGGCCCGGCGGGCGCGAGTGGGCGATCACCGCCCTGCCCGATGCCTTGCCGGAAATCACCGTGACCGGAGAGATGGGGCGCGAGGCGGATGGCCGCTTCAAGCAGGGTTTTACGGCGTCAGACGATTATGGCGTGGTCGCCGGCCGGGTCACCATCAGCCTTGACCTTGCTGCCGTTGACCGCCGCCACGGCCTTGGCCCCGACCCCGAGCCTGTCGAGCCGGTCACCCTTGACCTGCCGATGCCCTTGTCGGGCGACCGGGCCGCTATCACCGAAACGCTGATCGACGACCTGTCCAAGCATGTCTTCGCCAACCTGCCGGTGACCATGGTCTTTGCTGCCGTCGATGCGGCAGGACAGGAAGGCCTGTCCGTACCCTATGCCGTAACCCTGCCCGGCAAGCGTTTCTTCGACCCCCTTGCCGCCGCACTGATCGAGATGCGTCGCGACATCCTGTGGAACCGCATCAACGCCACCCGTGCCGTGCAGATCCTGAAAGCCGTGACCCATGCGCCTGAAGGCTTCATCCGCCACGACCGCGCGTTTCTGTACCTTCGCGTCCTGATCCGCGATCTGCAGGCGAAAGAGGCCTCGCTGACGGTAGAAGATCGCGATGCCATCGCCGAAGATCTTTGGACCATCGCGCTGATGGTCGAAGAGGGGAACCTGCAATCCGCGCTTGACCGGCTGCAGCGCGCACAGGACCGCCTGCAAGAGGCGATCGAGAACGGCGCCTCGCCCGAGGAAATTGACCAGCTGATGAAGGAAATGCAGCAGGCGCTGAACGAATACACGCGCGAACTGGCCGAAGAGGCCCAGCGCAACCCCGGCGACGAACAGCAGCAGGGTCAGATGCAGGGCCAGATGATGTCGGGCGACCAGCTGCAAGAGATGCTGGACAAGCTTCAGCAGCTGATGAAGGAAGGCAAGACCGCCGAGGCCGCCGAACTGATGGAACAGCTGCGCCAGCTGATGGAAAACATGCAGGTCGTCGAGGGTCAGGGGCAAGGCCAGGGCCAGGGTCAGAACGGCCCGATGGGCGAGCTTGGCGACATGCTGCGCGACCAGCAGGAACTGTCGGACGACGCCTATCGCGGCATGCAGCCGGGCGTCCCCCGGCCTGGGCAAGAGGGTGAGGGTCAGGAACAGGGTCAGGAGCCGGGCCAGGGCGGGCAGCAGGAAGGCGAGCAACCGGGCCAACAGCCGGGCCAGCAACCTGGCGAAGATGGGCAGGGATCCTTTGCCGAACGCCAGGGCGAATTGCGCGACCGGCTGGACCAGCTGCAAAGCGGCCAGCTGCCCGGCGATGGCACCGAGCAGGGCGAAGCGGGCCGTCGCAACCTGGACGAAGCCGGCCGCGCGATGAACGACGCCGAAGAGGCCTTGCGTCAGGGTGATCTGGACGGCGCACTTGACCGGCAGGCCGACGCAATGGAAGCGCTGCGCGACGGCATGCAGGACCTTGGAGAGGCTCTGGCCGAAGAGCAGCGCGAAAATCGTGACGGGCAGGGCGGCGATCAGGAGTTCGGCAGCGCCGATCCGAATGGCCGCGACCCGCTTGGCCGCAAATCGGGCGACACTGCGCGGATCGGGTCAGACGAGAACATGGTGCAGAACGATCCGAACCTGCGCGCGCAAGAGCTGCTGGACGAAATCCGCCGCCGCTCGGGTGACCTTGCGCGTCCGTCGGAAGAACTGGACTACCTCAAGCGGTTGTTGCAGCTGTTCTGACGGGGCACTCGCACGCAGGTCGCCTGCGCCTGTTTCTACCAAGCGCGCATGGCATTTGCGGCACTTCCCTTTCCCCTTTTGGGGTAGGGACAGGGTGGGGACGCCGGACGAAAGGCCGCCTACACTGACCGCGTCAGTCCGCCATCAACCCGCAAGGTCTGACCCGTCACATAGCTGGACTGATCCGTCAGCAGGAATGCCGCCGCCTGCGCCTGTTCCTGCACGGTTCCGATCCGCTTCAGCGCCGCCAGATCGCCGTACTTCGCCACATCAAGGCTGTCGGTAAATCCCGGCGCCAGACAGTTCATCCGGATGCCAGCCGGGCCGTAACGGTCAGCGTAAAGCTTGGTAAAGGTCGAGACGGCAGCGCGATAGGTGCAGGACGCCGGAAACCACAGCGACGGCTCGTGGCTGGCATAGGTGGTGACGGTGACGATCGCGCCTGCGCCCTGCGCCTCCATCACCGGGGTCACAAGACGCGCCATGCGGATCACCGACTTCAGGATCATGTCATGCGCCAGATCCCAGTTTTCATCCGTGATCGCCAGAAGATCGCCCTTCGGCGGGTGGCCGGTGTGATTGAGAACCGCGTCGATCCGGCCGTGGGTGGACATCGCGAGGTCAACCACAGCCTTCAGATCGTCACCGCTTTGCGCCACGCCGCGATGCGCCACGCCGCCAAGTTCGGCCGCCAGGGTCGTGCAATTCTCCGAAGGCGACATCAGCACCACTGCATAGCCCCGCGCGTGCATCTCGCGCGCGATGGCGGCCCCGATGCCACGACCAGCCCCGGTGACAAGACAGACTTTCTGCGTCATTTCAGCTTCCTTCGGAATGAGTCACCCAAAAGGGCGACGATCAGGCTGCACGCGCGACCCTTCGCCCGGAGTATTGGTCCGGCGAAGGGTGCGCCAACTGTGCTTCAGCGTTTCGGCCCTTTTGGCGGGACAAATCGTTTCGATGGATCGCGGGCGTCGGTCTTGGGCTTTTCTCCCCGAGGGCTTTCTGAACGCGGCGCGTCCGAGGGCTTGCGATCATAGGGCTTTTTCTCGAACGGCTTCTTGCCACCGGCCGCATGGCTTTTGAAACCGCCAGCCTTGTCGGCGCTGTCACGCTTCACATAGGGGCGTGCCTCGTCGCCTTTGGGCGCATAGGTCTTTCTTGCCGGACGCTCGCCGTCCTCACGCGGTTTGAAGCCTTCGGTGCGGGGCTTGTAGCCCTCAGCCTTGGGCTTGTAGCCTTCAGAACGGGGTTTGAAGCCGGCACCTTCGGTGGCATGGCTTTTGTAGCCGGTTGCCCGGGCCGGACGGTCGGGTGCAGTGCCATGGCTTTTGAAGCCAGTAGCTCGCGGAGCGGTCTTCTGGTCGGGCGACCAACGCGGCTTGGCTGGCCGTTCCGCCGCACCTTCGGCGCGAGGGGCGCGATCTGCGTAGGGTTTGTCCGCATAGGGTTTGGCGGCGTACGGTTTGGCCGCATAGGGCTTGGCCGCAGGGCGTGGGCGGTCGCCGTCCTCACGCGGCTTGTAGGCAGGCTTATAGGCCGGTTTCTGGTCGGACTTGTAGTCGGGCTTGTCCTTCCACTCGGGCTTGGCCTCTCGCGGGACGGGGGCCGGGCGGGGCCGGTCCTCGTACTTTGCCTTTGGCTTCGGCGCGTATTCGGTGCGCGGGGCGGGCGCGGTGCCGGTATCGGATGATTCCTCCACCACACGCGGCGGCTTCGGTGCGTAAGCTGGCTTTTCGCGCCGCTCGGGCCGATCCGGACGGGGGGCAAAGCTGCGTGGCTGGTCAAGGTCCGGCTCGCCTTCGATCCGGGTCATGGTCAGGTCGCGGTCAAGTTCAACCTGCGCACCGAACTTGGACGCGCTGCCCTCGGCGATCTGGACAAAGGTTTCATCCTCGCGCACCCGGATCGCGCCGATGCCGTCCTTGCCGATGCCGCCGGCATCGCAGATCTTCGGCAACAGCCAACGCGCCTCGGCCCGGCCGGCGCGGCCAACACTGACGCGGAACCAGACCGATGGGCCAAATTCACCACGTTCACGCGGGGCCGAGGGTGGCGGGGTCGGGCCGTCGGTCGAAAGCACTTCAGGGGCCGAGCGGCCTTCGCGCCAAAGGCGCACGAAGGCGGCGGCAAGGGCCTCGGCCCCGAACTGTTCCAGAAGGTCGCCAGCAATCCCCGCTTCGTCACCAATGGGGGCGGTCAGGGTCGGGTGTTCGAGAATACGCAAGTCATCCTTGGCCTGCACTTCGTCGGCTCCCGGGGGACCAGCCCATTCAGCGGTGACCTTGGCACCTTGCAGCAAGCGTTGGGCCTTCTTGAATTCAGCCGGGGTGACGATCAGCGCGGATACACCCTTTTTCCCGGCGCGGCCGGTGCGGCCTGAGCGGTGCAGCAGGATTTCCGAGTTCGACGGCAGATCGGCGTGAATGACCAGTTCCAGCCCCGGCAGGTCAATGCCCCGGGCAGCGACGTCGGTGGCGATGCAGACGCGCGCCCGGCCATCGCGTAGGGCTTGCAGCGCATGGGTGCGTTCCTGCTGCGAAAGTTCACCCGACAGCGCCACGACCTGAAAGCCCCGGTTGCCCATGCGGGCCATCAGGTGGTTCACGTTCACCCGCGTCTTGCAGAAAACGATGGCAGTCTGCGATTCGTAGAACCGCAGGATGTTGAAGATCGCATGTTCACGGTCGCGCACGGCCACGGAAATCGCGCGGTATTCGATGTCGACGTGCTGGCGTGCCTCGCCCTGGGCGACGATACGAAGGGCGTCCTTCTGGAAGGTGCCCGCCAGCTTTTCGATCTCTTTCGGCACGGTGGCCGAAAACATCAGCGTGCGGCGCTCTGCCGGGGCGGCGGCAAGGATGAATTCCAGATCCTCGGCAAAGCCCAGGTCCAGCATCTCGTCGGCTTCGTCCAGCACGGCGGCGCGCAGACCGGACAGGTCAAGGCTGCGACGCTCGATATGGTCACGCAACCGGCCGGGCGTGCCGACGACGATATGCGCCCCGCGTTCCAGCGCGCGCTTTTCGGTGCGGTAGTCCATGCCGCCGACGCAGGTGGCGATCTTCGCCCCGGCCCCGGCATACAGCCACTCCAGTTCCCGCGCGACTTGCAGCGCCAGTTCGCGCGTCGGCGCGATGATCAGCGCAAGCGGATGATCGGCGTAAAGCAGGCGGTCCTGCCCGGCCAGAATCTCGGGGGCGATGGCCAACCCGAAGGCTACCGTCTTGCCCGATCCGGTCTGCGCCGAAACCAGAATGTCGCGACCCGAGACGCCCTCGGCCAGAACGGCCTCTTGCACTGCGGTGAGGCTTTCATAGCCCTTGCCAGCCAAAGCCTGCGCCAGCGGCGCGGCCACGTTTTCAATCGTCATGATGTCTTTCCAAAGGGGGGTGCAGCCTGCACCCGGTATGCCATTTCGGCCACTGTCCCTTTGGTGCGGGCCTCCTCGCCCACAACCTGGAAGTCCCGGCCGTGCGGGGGCATTAGCTGAAACCGGCGCGGCTGTATAGGCCAAGACTCAGGTGAGGCGGTACCGTCGCGTCAGATTGATCGCGCCACGCCAGCCTCGCGTTACGGTCGGATCGTGTCCCCGGCTTGCAGCGTTGGGAAAAGTTCCACGACCTGTGCCTGTCCCGGGGCTTCGGCGATGATCCGGGCGGCGGTCTGCCCGATCTCCAGACGGCAGGCATCCATCGTCGCAAGCTTGGCGGGAAGGCCGTCCAGAAGCTCGACCCCGTTGAAACCGGCAAGTCCGATGCGCCCCGGGACATCAAGGCCCTGTGCAAGGCAGTAAAGTAGGCCGCCTGCCCCGATCATGTCGTTGGAATAATAAAGAAAATCAATATCTCTGGTGCGGGTCAGGACCGCTGCGGTCATCTCTCGACCCTTCAGAAGGGCCGATCCTCCAGAATAGTATTCACGGTCGACAAGGCTGAGGCCCGCCTTGGCAAGCGCCTCTTCAAAGCCTTCAAGCCGCTTCTTGGCGCGAAAATCATTCGGCATCTGTGTGCCAAGAAACGCGATGCGGCGGTAGCCTGCGGCAATGATCGCCTCGGCCATCTGGCGACCGGCACGGCGGTGCGATATGCCGACCGCGTGGTTGATCGGGGTGCCGTCGATGTCCATGATCTCGACAATCGGAATGCCCGCGCGGCCAAGCATCGCGCGGGCGGCATCGGTGTGTTCCAGCCCGGCGATGATCATGCCCGAGGGGCGCCAGGACAGCATCTCGTAGATGACCGATTCCTCACGATCCGGCAGGTAGTTGGTGACACCGACCACCGGTTGCAGGCCGGTGCCGTCAAGGGTTGAGGAAATGCCGGTCATCACCTCGGGAAACACCATGTTCGACAGGGACGGGATCACCACGCCAACCAGGTTCACCCGCTGTGACGCCAGCGCCCCCGCGATCTTGTTTGGCACATACCCCAGCGCCCGCGCCGCCTCGAGCACGCGGGCACGGGTCGGGGCGGAGACATCGCCCCGGTTGCGCAACACGCGTGACACGGTCATCTCGCTGACGCCCGAAGCTTCGGAAACGTCACGGAGAGTAAGGGTGTGGCGCGGGTCTGGGATTGGTCTGGTCAAGAAAAGGTTCCGACGCTGCTGTCATCCTTTGTTAGCGGCAAAGCCCGGACTTGTCCAAGCCGGTTTCATCTGCTAATGCTAGCGCTAACAGCCGCCTGTTGATCTGCGGGGCTGGCCATATCCTGCGTGTCCGGACCAAGCTCTCAACCCGGATGCGACGGACCAAGGGGGGAGCCGTGGGCCAAAACATGCTCCCCCTTTTCTTTTCACGGTTGATCTGACGGTTGCTTTTGCGGGCGTTTCGACGCATTCAAGGCAGCGCGGCCTCGTAGCTCAACGGATAGAGCGTCCCCCTCCTAAGGGGAAGGTTGCAGGTTCAAGTCCTGCCGGGGTCACCATCTTCCGCACCGGTCATATCCTTTGCAAGCGACAGCAGCGCAGCATGATCCTGCTTTGAAAGCGCCAGAAGCGCGCGGGCAACGGAAGTGCCAAAATCGGCCACGGCCTCGTCAAGCGCCATGAGCCGGTCTGCCTCATGCGCGACGAGGCCATCAGAGGCTGCCACCTGGGCAGAAAGCCCATCGGCGGCCTTCCGGGCGGTGGCGGCCCGGTCGGCAGGTGACGTCTCGGCGATGCGGGACACCTCGGACAAACGCTTGCTGGCAATCTGGGACATCCCGGCCTGAAACCGCGCGGCACCTCGGCCGGTTGCGGCAGCACGGGCCTCGGTAGCAATTCTGTCAAGACGGCGATCAAGCGCGGGAAGCAACGCATCAACCGCCCGGGCCAGTGCGGGCGGGGCTTCGGACCGGGCGGTCGCCAGTTGCAAGCGCTGCTCGATGGCCTGGCGGGACAGGCGGGTGACATCGGGGTCGGCCCGGATCTCTTCGCCAAAGTGCGCGGCAAGGATTTCGCGCAGGTCATTCGGGTCAGGATGACGGTTGAAGAGCCCCAGAAGCGCCCTGAGAAGCACGAAGGCGAGGCCAGCACCAAGGCCAGCCTGCCACGCCGCGGCAGAGATCACACCGCGCACGCCAAGGACGTAGGCGCCGGCCGTCACGATCAGAACTGCCCCAAGCGCCAAGGCAGCGCCACGATCCGCCAGCGCGCTGCCGACACGAGCGCGAAAAAGGCGACTGCGAAGCGTCAGGGCGCTGTCCGGTCGGGCGGCCATGCCCTACTGCTCGGCCGAGATCTTGAGATAGGCGTTGCCGACCGAACCTGCCGCAGCGTCAAACCGCATGCCCCCGGTCTCGTTGGCGAGACGATCCATCAGCGGACCGTCGACGTCGCTTCCGAAAGCAAGGACAAAGACCCGGGGACCCTCGCTCTCTTCGCTGCCGGACCCAAGGCAGGTTGTCATCATCTGGTTGGCCGAAACCTGGCCGGTCGTGTCCTTGCCGTCCGAAAGCACGACGATACCGTAAAGACGGTTCTCTCCTGCGGCGAGGTCCTTCGCTTGTGCGGCGCGCAAATGCGCGGCCGCAACGCAGACGGCTTCGTGGAGATTGGTTCCACCGTCCGCTGGCAGGGCTAGGACCTGGTCCTTCATGCGTTCGACGACCTCTGATACCGGCGAAATAGGCGTCAGAACCTTGACGTTCTGGTTGAAGGCGATAAGCCCGACGCGGTCCTTCGGGTGCAGCCGATCCAGGAACTCGGCGGTGGACTCGGTCGCGGCACGGATCGCCTCGCCCGACATCGAGCCCGAGACGTCAAGCGCGAGGATCACAGTCGCCTTGCGCTTTGTGTTGTAGAACTGGTCGATGATTGCCTCGGACACCTCAGGCGAAGGGATGGCAAAGGGCGGGATCGTGGCGGGCGAGGCCGACAGATCGGTGATCTCGCCACGTCTGCCCAGGGCCGACTCTGGTGCAATCTGGCCATCAAGCGGACGGACGAAATGGTTGGCTGCCTCGGCCTGCACGGCGGATGAGGTGAGGTGCGCCAGAAACAGTCGCGCGGCCTCGGCCTCTTCGGGGTCTACCCAGCCGGAACCGTCAAGGATGCAATAGGGATGGTCACTCCAGAATGTGCCATCGGCTGGGAAGACGAAGACCAGCGGCCAGCGCAATTGGGCGCCCTTTTCGGCATTCAGGCGCAGCGTGCCTTCCTCGAAGGCAGAGGCCACATGCAGGAACGCCGGTCCCCGCGCCGCCATGGAGTTCAAGAGATCGGTCGTCACCATCCCGTATTTCGACGTGTTGGCGGCCAGCGTCTCCAGCGCGGTCTGCACCTTGGTCGAATAGATATCGGCCGCGGTGATGCCTTGCGTCTTGCCGGTCACCGCATAGATGACCTGTGTCAGGAACAAGAGCCCGGCGCTGGAATACTGCGGATGGGTGTGTCCCAGCCGCAGCTTGCCCCATTCGGCGTGGCCAAGGCTGGCCCAGCCTTCGGGATTGTTGGCAAGATCAATAAGGTGCGACATCCGGATCGGCTGATTGGGCCAACCCAATGCCTCGGCCATTGGCTGCCACATCGCCAGTCCAACCGGCGTAAGCACCGTCGGGGCGCAGGCGGCTGAAGTGATCGGCGTCGGGTTCTTCAGGGCCCATTTCTGCGCAAGCTGATCGACCCAGGCGGTTTCCCCCGGGCTCCAGACGGTGGGTTGCAGGGACTTTTCGGCAATCTTCAGCATGGACTCGCCGGACAGGACCGAACTGACCTTGATGGAAATGGGCCGACCGCTTGCCGTTTCCGGTTCTGTCGCAGCAAAACTTGCGGCCGCTGCTTCCAGCCATGCCTTCTTGGTAACCGAGGACGCAATGCTGACCTCGACCGGATCGCCCTGGGGACCGGGAAGCAGGGCTTTGACGTCCCCGCCCAGGCCGAAATACACAATGGCAGCGGCAGCCGCGGCCGCTGCGCCCAGGATGCCGAGGAAATCACGTCGTCCGGAAGCCATGGCATAACCCTCCCCTTCAAATGCCGCGACTTTGCCACGACATCGTTCGGGCGGATAGCCCCGTCAGAAGTCCAGATTCTCGACCGAAAGTGCGTTCGCCTGAATGAACTCGCGCCGGGGTTCGACCACGTCGCCCATGAGCTTCGAGAAGATGTCGTCGGCTTCGGCAAGATCATCGACCTTGACCTGCAAAAGCGTGCGCGCCTCGGGGTCCAGCGTCGTTTCCCACAATTGGCCGGGGTTCATTTCACCAAGGCCCTTGTAACGCTGCAGGGAAAGGCCCTTCTCGCCCTCGGCCAGGACGGATTTCAGCAGATCAATCGGGCCATGGACCGGCTGGTCGCGATCCTTGCGCACCAGACGGCCCGGGTCGCGGTAGGTGTCGCGGAACTGCCCCGCAACCTGGGACAATCGCCGCGCCTCGCCCGATCGCAGTACAGCGCCGTCAAGGGTGCGCAACTCTTCGACCCCGCGCAGGATGCGGGACAGGCGGATTCCATGATCTTGCGTGATGCGGCCTTGCCAGCCACGCTCAAATTCCGGCGCGATCAGGTTGAGCCGCTTGGCCACGGTATCGGCCACGGCCTGCAGATCGGCATCGGCACGGCCGGGATCGAAAGCCCCGGCAAGCGCCGCCTGTTCCAGGATCGCGCGGGGATAGTGCGTCGGAAAGGCATCCAGAACGCGGCGGAACTGCCGCGCGCCTTCGATCACGCGGGACAGGTCATTGCCCGCAATCTCGGTGCCGTCGGACAAGCGCAGGACCGCACCCTCAAGTCCCATCTCGACCAGGTAATCCTCAAGTGCGGCCTGATCCTTGAGGTAGACCTCGGACTTGCCGCGCGCGACTTTGTACAGCGGCGGCTGGGCGATATAAAGATAACCGCCCTCGATCAGCTGCGGCATCTGACGGAAGAAGAAGGTCAGAAGGAGCGTGCGGATATGCGCGCCGTCGACATCGGCGTCGGTCATGATGACGACCTTGTGGTAGCGCAGTTTCTTGATGTCGAACTCATCCCGCCCGATCCCGGTGCCAAGGGCCGTGATCAGCGTGCCGATCTCGGCGCTGCCCAGCATGCGGTCAAACCGGGCGCGTTCCACGTTCAGGATCTTGCCGCGCAGGGGAAGGACGGCCTGGTTGGACCGGCTGCGGCCTTGCTTGGCGCTGCCGCCGGCACTGTCGCCTTCCACAAGGAATATCTCGGACTTGGCCGGATCGCGTTCCTGACAATCGGCCAGCTTGCCGGGCAGGCTGGCGACGTCCAGCGCGGTCTTGCGGCGGGTAAGCTCACGCGCCTTGCGGGCGGCTTCACGGGCAAGGGCGGCCTCGATGATCTTGCCAACGATGATGCGGGCCGGGCCGGGGTTTTCCTCGAACCATTCGGACAGCTTTTCGTTCACCAGATTTTCGACGGCGGGACGCACTTCCGAGCTGACAAGCTTGTCTTTCGTCTGGGATGAAAACTTCGGGTCGGGCACCTTGACGGACAGGACGCAGGTCAACCCCTCACGCGCATCGTCGCCGGTAAAGTCGATCTTCTCGCGTTTGGCAATGCCGGAGGATTGCGCATAGCCGGTGATGGTGCGGGTCAGGGCACCCCTGAAACCGGCCATGTGCGTGCCGCCGTCACGCTGCGGGATGTTGTTTGTGAACGGCAGTACGTTTTCGTGGTAACTGTCGTTCCACCACATCGCGACCTCGACCCCGATGCCGTTCTTTTCGCCGATCATGTAGATCGGTTCGGGCATCACGGCGGTCTTGGACCGGTCGATGTATTTGACGAATTCGCGCACGCCGCCTTCGTAGAACAGCTCAACCCGCTGGGGTTCGGCGTGGCGTTCATCTTCGATGATGATCCGCACACCCGAGTTCAGGAAAGCCAGTTCGCGCAGCCGATGCTCCAGCGTCTTGAAGCTGTAGTCCAGATTGCTGAAGGTTCCTTCGGGAATGTTTGTCTTGGACGCCGCAAGAAAACGCACCTCGGTGCCGCGCATGCCGGGGGCCGGGCCAACCGGATGGACATGCACCACGCAATCGCCGTGTTCGAACCGGGCACGGTATTCGGTGTCGTTGCGCCAGACCGTCAGCTCCAGCCATTCGGACAGCGCGTTGACGACAGACACACCCACGCCGTGCAATCCGCCCGAGACCTTGTAAGCGTTCCCGCCCTCATCCGTGTTGTTGAATTTGCCGCCGGCGTGCAGCTGGGTCATGATGACCTCGGCGGCGGAAACGCCTTCCTCCTGGTGGATGTCAACGGGGATTCCACGGCCATTGTCGCGCACCGAAACGCTGTCATCGGCGTGGATCTTCACCGTGACGGCGGTCGCGTGACCGGCCAGCGCCTCGTCAATCCCGTTGTCGACGACTTCATAGACCATGTGGTGCAGGCCCGACCCGTCATCGGTGTCACCGATATACATGCCCGGGCGCTTGCGAACCGCCTCTAAACCTTTGAGAACCTTGATGGAATCGGCGCCGTATTCGGCCATGTTCTTGGGCTGGTCAGCCATGCTCGGGAAACCCTGATAATTGCCCGCGAGTTATAGCGGTTTGACACGGGAATGTCACCCCTTGGCCACAAGATTTGGTGGTCAGACGAAGGGGATGACCAGCCCGACACCGATCAGAAGGACCCCTGAGGCGACGTTCAGTTTCCGGATGCTTTCCGGGCTGGAAAGAAGCTGTTTGGCGCGGTCCAGAAACAGCGCAAGGCCCAGGTTCCCCACCATCGGGATCGCCGCTGAAAGCGCGATGATCACGGCGATGTCCGGGGCTGTCAGCGTTTCCAGCGTGAAGAATCCGGGCAGCGCGCCCATGTAGAACAGGATCGCCTTGGGGTTCCCGATCACCGCTGCGACGCCGACGGTGAAGCCGGCCCACATGCCGGGGCGGGTCAGGCGGCTATCGGCATTCAGGGCCGCGGCGGGCTTTCGGATCAAGAGGATGCCCATGACCAGAAAGATCGCGGCGGCGGCCCAGCGCAGGACCGACAAGAGATCACCAAAGCTGCTTTCTATCCAGGTGAGGCCCAGTATCGCGGTCAGCGGCCAGACCAGATCGCCTATCGCCACACCCACCGCCAGCGGCCAGGCCGCAGCGAACCCGCCCGACAAGGCGCGGGCCGTCAGGGCAACCCAGACCGGGCCGGGCACAGCCCAGAGACCCGCCATGCCCAGCGCGTAAAGCAGAAGCTGGTGAAACGAAACGCTCATTCACTTATCCCGCTGGATGTGCGAACCCTTGCCGTCATCCTGCAAGATGAAAGTCTGGCAACGGCCTTCCAGTGCATCGAACAGACCCGGTTCGGTGCCGGTCATGATCGCTTGTGCGCCCAGGGTGCAGATCTCGTCGTACAGCGCAGCACGACGCGTGGCGTCCAGGTGCGCCGCCACCTCGTCCAGAAGAAGGACCGGCGCGCGACCAAGGTCCTGGGTCAGCGCGCGGGCATTGGCAAGGATCAGACTGATCAGCAGGGCCTTCTGCTCGCCGGTCGAACACTGGTCGGCGGGGGTGTCCTTTGCGGCGTAACGGGCCGTCAGGTCGGCACGGTGGGGGCCTTGCAGGGTACGCCCGGCGGCAATGTCGCGGCGGCGACCATCGGACAGGGCGGTGGCAAGGTCTTCGGGTTCCGGCGCGCCTTCGGGGCCGGTCAGTGCAAGATCGGCCGAGGGGAAGGCGCTGGCGGGGTCGGCAGCCGTTGCGATGCGGGCAATAGCCGCGCGCCGGTTCAGGGTAATCTCGCGCCCGGCCTCGGCCATCTGTGCCTCAAGGGCTGCATACCAGTGTGGATCAGTGACCTGATCCTTGATCAACCGGTTCCTGTCCCGCATCGCCTTGTCGTATGTGAGCGATTGTTCGGCATGCTCTGGTGTGAAGCTGAGGGTCATGCGGTCAAGAAAGCGGCGGCGGCCTTCGGCCGCTTCGATCCAGAGCCGGTCCATCGCTGGAACCAGCCAGAGGATACGCAGCACGCGGCCCAAGGCGGCCTGCGTGGCGGCCTTGCCGTCGATACGCACCTGCCGGGCTTCACCAGGTTCGGCCCAGGTCTCAACCTCGTGGGCCGCAGACAGACCCTGAACTGCGGCGCTGACCTTCCAGCCAAGGCTTTCGGGACGGCGGGCGAGGTCTTCGGCAGAGGCGCGGCGAAGGCCACGACCGGGCGACAGAAGCGAGATCGCCTCAAGGATGTTGGTCTTGCCGGCACCAGTGGGACCGACCAGCGCGACCGGCTGACCATCAAGCGCCAGGCGCTGAGCGCGATGGCTGCGGAAATGCGACAGGGCAAGGGTTTCGATCAGCAGACCGCCCACGGAATTTCCTTTGCAGACCGGGCGCTTAATGCAGGTCAGACCCGCATCGGCATGACAACATACACCGCCGAGGTATCGTTGCCTTCCCGCATCAAGGTGGGATCGACCGAGGTGTTGAACAGGAAAACAGCATTCTCGCGGTCAACCTGGCTGGCGATTTCCAGCAGGTACTTTGCGTTGAACCCGATTTCCAGCTTTTCATCGCCATAGGCGACGGCCAACTCTTCCTCGGCCGCGCCCGAATCCGGCGAGTTCACTGACAGGATCAGCCGATCCTCATCCAGCGACAGCTTGACCGCGCGTGATCGTTCCGACGACACCGTCGCAACCCGGTCGACCGCCTTGGCGAATTCGGCAGCGTCCACCTCCAGCCGACGGGTGTTGCCGGTCGGGATGACGCGGGTGTAATCCGGGAAAGTGCCGTCGATGACCTTGGAGGTCAGCGTGATGGCTGGCGTCGCAAAGCGAACCTTCGTTTCGGAAACCGAGACGGCGATGGTGGCGTCGTCATCGTCCAGCAGCTTGCGCAACTCTCCCACCGTCTTGCGGGGTACGATCACGCCGGCCATACCCTCAGCACCCTCAGGCAGGGGCGCGTCGATGCGGGCCAGCCGGTGACCATCTGTGGCCACACAGCGCAGGACCTTGCCCGTGTCCCCCTGGCTGACATGCATGTAGACGCCGTTCAGGTAATAGCGCGTCTCTTCGGTCGAGATTGCAAACTTCGCTTTGTCGAACAGGCGGCGCAACACCGGCGCCGGGGCCGAGAAATTCGTGGAATACTCGCTGCTGGCCATCACCGGAAAATCTTCTTTCGGCAAGGTGGCAAGATTGAAGGTCGACCGGCCCGCCGTGACCGTCAACCGCCCGGCAGCGGCATCTTCAGAGATGTTGACCAGCGCCCCATCCGGCAGCTTGCGGACAATCTCATGCAGCATCACCGCCGAAACGGTCGTGGCACCGGCGCGTTCAACCATGGCTGCGGCGTGGTCGACAACCTCGATGTCAAGATCGGTCGCGCGCAGGGACACCTTTGCCCCGTCAGCTTCGATCAGGACGTTGGCAAGGATCGGAATCGTGTTGCGACGCTCTACCACCGACTGCGCCTGTGCCAGCGCCTTCAGCAAGGTTGCCCGTTCGATCGAAAACTTCATCTGACTTCCCCCTGCCGTCCCATGAAGGGACGCCAAATCTGTCCGGTTTTCACCGGTTCGCTAACATCGGATCGGGACTGTGCTGGCGATTGCGGGGGCCGTCAAGGGCGGCGCTGTGTCAGCCCTGCAAGAGACGGCGCAGAAGCTGCAGGTCATCGGCAAGCTGGCTGTCACCTGCCATCAGCTCTTCGATCTTGCGAACACCGTGCATGATCGTCGTGTGGTCACGGCCACCGAAGCGCCGGCCGATCTCGGGCAGGGACCGTGGCGTAAGCTGTTTGGACAGATACATCGCCACCTGGCGCGGCCGGGCGATGTTGCGCAGGCGCTTGGGCCCGATCATGTCCGACAGGCGGATGTTGTAATGCTCGGCCACCTTGCGCTGGATTTCCTCGATCGTCAGCTTGCGGTCCGAGGATCGCAGGATGTCGGCCAGGCAGTCCTGCGCGAGATCAAGCGTGATTTCGCGCCCGACCAGGCTGGCAAAGGCGAACAGCCGGGTCAGCGCACCTTCAAGCACCCGCACGTTGGTCGTGATGCGGTGCGCCAGGAATTCCAGCACCCCATCGGCCAGAACCAGCCCGCTGTACTGGGCGCGATAGTGTTCGACCTTCTGCTGAAGAATTCCCAACCGCAATTCATAGTCGGTTGGGTGCAGGTCCACCACCAATCCGCATTGCAGGCGCGACTTGATGCGTTCTTCCAGGTCCTTGATCTCGCCCGGTGCGCGGTCAGCCGAGATCACGATCTGCTTGTTCTGATCGACCAGCGCATTGAAGGTGTGGAAGAACTCTTCCTGGGTGGAATCCTTGCCAGCGATGAACTGGACGTCATCGACCATGAGTACATCGACCGACCGGAAAAGCTCCTTGAAGTCCATGATCTGGCGTTCGCGCAGCGCCTGGACAAAGCGATACATGAACTGTTCGGCCGACAGGTATAGCACGCGCAGGTCCGGGCGGCTGATCTGCAGATCATGCGCGATGGCGTGCATCAGGTGCGTCTTGCCCAGCCCGACCCCGCCATAAAGAAACAGCGGGTTGAACGTGACCGGCCCACCTTCGGCCACCCTTCGGGCGGCGGCGTGCGCAAGCTCATTCGGCTTGCCGACAACAAAGCTGTCAAAGGTGAATCGCTGATCAAGCGGGGCACCGGGGAGATCGTCATCCGATACGGTTCGCGTGCGGGCAGCACGGGGCGCCGGCCTTTCCGCCTGGATCCGGGGTGCTGCAACGGCGCCTACGGAAAACTCCACCCGGTCCACCTGCGTGCCGGCGCTGGAAAGCTGCGTGCGGATATGGTCCGCATAGTTCCGCTGGACCCAATCGCCGAAGAATATCGTGGGAACCTCAAACCGCGCCACGCCGTCCTGCAAGAGCGACAGCTTCAGCGGTTCGATCCAGGTGACATAGTTGTTCTTGCCGACCCAAGATTCATTCGTCATTCTGTCGCCTGCCAATATCCACTGTTCGGTGGAAAACCCACCGCCCCGCACAGTTCATTCTCACGGCGAACCATATCGACCAAACCGATGCCCGCACCGCAACAGCGATGACGGATCAATCGATTCTGCAGGGGACAAGATAACACTGCACAGGATCGCCGCCACTTCGGCAACCATCACGTGCAGGACCGGGTGACGTTAAAGTCACCTCTAGTCAATTGATCACAAAAGAAAAACCCGAACGCCTTGGCGCAACGACGTCCGATTATCAAAGCAGTCTTTCCTTTGCGATCTGTCCATGTCCCCCAGGACGAAGTGAATCGCAGGTGGACGCTAACAAGGCAGATGCAGGCTTAGCAACCGAACAACGCGCTTGACACTGGTTCCCGGAAACCGAATCCGGACCCTCTGGCAAATCGGCAACTGCACGCTGAAATCCGGCAGCTTCAGGGCGCAAAAATGCCGAAGGGCGCAACCCAAGCGGGTGCGCCCCAGCAGGAAACGAGAATCGGTCCGATCAGACCTTGGCGACGGCCTTCACACGCGACGACAGGCGCGACATCTTGCGCGCAACGGTGTTCTTGTGCAGCACACCCTTGGACACGCCACGGGCCAGTTCCGGCTGGGCGGCCTTCAGCGCGGCTTCGGCAACGGCAGGATCGCCCGAAGCGATGGCCTCTTCGACCTTGCGCAGGAAGGTACGGATGCGCGACCGGCGCGCCTTGTTCACGGCATAGCGCGCCTCGGACTGGCGGGCGCGTTTCTTGGACTGTTCGGTATTGGCCATTTGGCGGTCCTTCGGGTCTTTCGGTTTCAATGTGCACGAAAGACCACAAGGGTCCGACCATCGGTCGGATGTGATTCTTGCCTAAGCGGGCCCACGCGCATGTGCGACAGGCCTATAGGGCAGGTGCGGGGGAAAGAAAAGCCCTAGCGGTCGCGAAACTGCGGATGCCGTTTTTCCAGGAAGGCGGCCATGCCCTCTTTCTGGTCCTCGGTTGCGAAAAGCGCGTGGAACATGCGGCGCTCGTACAGCATCCCTTCGGCGAGGCTGGTTTCCTGCGCGCGGTTCACGCATTCCTTGACGATCATCGCGGTGACGGCCGATTTCTCGACCACTTTCTGTGCAGCCTTCATCGCCTCTTCGATCAGCGACTTGGCCGGCACCACGCGGCTGACAAGCCCGCAGCGTTCCGCCTCGGCGGCATCCATGAACCGGCCGGTCAGGTGCATGTCCATGGATTTCGACTTGCCCACGGCGCGGGTCAGCCTTTGGGTACCGCCCATGCCGGCGACAATGCCAAGATTGATCTCGGGTTGGCCGAACTTGGCTGTCTCGGCGGCGATGATGAAATCACACAGCATGGCCAGCTCGCATCCGCCACCCAGACAATAGCCCGAAACGGCAGCGATGATCGGTTTGCGCGCCTTGGCGATGATCGCGGCCTCGGGGGCGAAGAGATCCTCGAAAAACACGTCGATGAACGACTTCTCTGCCATCTCGCGCACATCTGCACCTGCGGCAAAGGCCTTTTCCGACCCGGTGATGATGATGCAGCGCACCTTGTCATTCGCTTCGGCGGCCGTGACGGCTGCAGCAAGTTCCCGCATCAGCGTTGCATTGAGCGCGTTCATCGCATCGGGGCGATTGAGCCGGATCAAAGAGACATAGTCCTCGATCTCGACAATCAGCGTCTCATAGGCCATGGCAAGCTCCCCCCGAGCAGTCGCGGTGACTCCTAGCACCAAAAGTGGCGTTGGCAAGTCACCTCTGGCAGGCGGGGCACCAGAAGGAGGACCGGCCGGACTGCACGGTCCGGGTAACAGTGCCCGTACAACCGGGGGTCTCACAAGGCGCACCTTCGCGGCCATAGACCTGAAAATGCTTGGAAAAATAGCCAAGCTCGCCATTTGCCTGGCGGTAATCGCGCAACGACGAACCACCAGCCTCGATCGCTTCGGCCAGAACCTCGCGGATCAGGGGGACGAGGGCATGGATGGCGGGTTCCGCAAGGTCACCCGCCAGGCGGTGCGGGTTGACATGCGCCCGGAACAGCGTTTCGGCAACGTAGATGTTGCCCAGCCCTGCCACGACGTGCTGGTCCAGAAGCGCCGACTTGATGGGAGTCATGCGTCCCTTCAAACGGGCAGCAAGGTAGGGTTCGTTGAAATCGTTGCCGAAAGGTTCGGGCCCCAGACCCGCAAGCAGCGCGTGATCCCCGGCGCGATCAGTCGGCATCAGGTCCATCGCGCCAAATCGGCGGGCGTCGTTGAAGGTGACGCGCGCGCCGCTTTCCATGTGAAGGACGACATGGTCGTGCTTTTGCGGTGCCGGATGGTCATGGTGAAAGCTGCCGATCTGCACTCCGGATATCAGCATCCGCCCGGACATTCCCAAATGCACGAGGAGCGTTTCGCCGCTGTCCAGATCCGCCAGGATGTACTTTGACCGCCGCCGCAGCGCCGTCACGCGCTTGCCCGTCAACCGTTCGGCCATCCGGTCCGGCAGGGGCCAGCGCAGGTCGGGGCGGTTGACGTCGGCCCGTTCGATGACCGCGCCTTCCAGCACGGGCAGAAGGCCACGGCGGACGGTTTCCACTTCGGGCAGTTCGGGCATTGGTGACTTCCGGACAGTTCGGCGCATTGCGGGCGCGGGGTGGCGGACTATAAGGAGGGTGCAAAGCCAAGGACCGCAAGTCAGATGAGCGACGAAAAGACCACCCATTTCGGCTATCAGGACGTCCCGGAGGCCGAAAAGGCCGGGATGGTGCATGGCGTCTTTTCGCGGGTGGCCAGCAAGTACGACGTGATGAACGACCTGATGTCGCTTGGCATCCACCGCGTCTGGAAGGATGCGATGATGGACTGGCTTGCCCCTCGCTCTGGCCAGCGATTGCTGGATGTGGCGGGCGGGACGGGCGACGTGGCCTTCCGTTTCCTCAAGCGGGCGCCGGGGGCAACTGCCGTGGTCTGCGATCTGACCGAGCCGATGCTGATCGAGGGTCGCAAGCGGGCCGAAGCGGAAAAGCTGGCGGAAAGCCTGGACTGGGTGGTCGGCGATGCGATGGCGCTGCCGTTCCCGGATGCAAGCTTTGATGTCTACACGATTTCCTTTGGCATCAGGAATGTGACCCGAATCGCCGATGCCCTGACCGAGGCGTACCGCGTGCTGCGCCCCGGCGGGCGGCTGATGGTGCTGGAGTTCAGCCGCATTCCGAATGACCTGATGCAGAAGGCCTATGACCTGTATTCCTTCAACGTGATCCCCGCGATGGGTCAGGTCGTGGCGGGGGACCGGGCCAGTTACCAGTATCTGGTGGAATCGATCCGCAAGTTCCCGGATCAGGAAACCTTTGCCGCGATGATCCGCGACGCGGGCTTTGGTCAGGTGAAGTATCGCAACATGACCATGGGCATCGCGGCGCTGCATTCCGGCTGGAAGCTGTGAAGGGTCCCCATAACATCATCCGTCTGATCCGAACCGGCGCCACGCTGGAGCGGACCGGCGCCATGGACGTGGTGCTTGAAGCGTTCCGCGCGCCGCCCCGCCTGCGCTTTGCTGCGCGACTGCTGGGCTGGCCCTTCAAATGGCTGGGCCTGCAGGGCGACCTTGCCCTTCCCCCGGCCACCCGGGCCCTGACCGCTCTTGGCCCGGCCTACATCAAGTTCGGTCAGGTTCTGTCCACCCGCCCCGATATCGTGGGCGAGGAGTTGTCCGAGCAGTTGAAGTACCTGCAGGACAAGCTGCCGCCTTTCCCGACTGCCAAGGCCAAGGCGATGATCGAGGCCGAGCTTGAACAGCCGGTTTCCGCCATCTTCTCGGAGTTCTCGGAACCTGTTGCCGCAGCCTCGATCGCACAGGTCCATCGGGCACGCCTGGTAGACACAGGCGAGGAAGTGGCCGTCAAGGTCCTTAGGCCAGGGATCGAGCGTGCGTTTCGCAAGGACGTTGACGCGTTCTATCTTGCGGCAGCCTGGATCGAGCGGCTGGCCCCCTTCTCACGCCGCTTGCGCCCGGTTGAAGTGATCAAGCATTTCGAAGGCGTGGTCATAGACGAGCTGGACCTGCGGCTTGAGTCCTCGGCCGCGGCCGAATTTGCGGCGAACACGGCAAAAGACGAAGGATTCCAGGTGCCCAAGACGCACTGGTTCCTGTCCAGCCGCAACGTGATGACCCTTGGCTGGGCCGAAGGTATCGGGCTGAACGACCTGGCGCTGATCGACGCCGCGGGCCATGATCGCCGCGTTCTTGGCGCACGCGTGCTGCAACTGTTCCTGAATCACGCGCTGCGCGACGGGTTCTTTCATGCCGACATGCATCAGGGAAATCTGAAGATCGCCGCGAATGGCGACATCATCGCCTATGATTTCGGGATCATGGGGCGGATCGACGAATACACCCGCCGGGTTTATGCCGAGATCCTGATGGGCTTCATCCGCAAGGATTACCGCCGCGTCGCCGAGGTGCATTTCGAGGCGGGTTATGTCCCGCCCGACCGCGACATCGACGAATTCGCCCGCGCCCTGCGCGCTGTGGGCGAACCGATCTTCGGCATGGACGCCAGCCGGATCAGCATGGCGCGGCTGCTTGCCTATCTGTTCGAAGTCACCGAACGCTTCGGGATGGAAACGCGGACCGAACTGATCCTTCTGCAGCGCACCATGGTCGTGGTCGAGGGCGTCGCACGTTCGCTCGACCCGCATATCAACATCTGGCAAGTCGCCAGCCCGATCGTGGAAAGCTACATCCGCGAAACGATCGGCCCGAAGGCGGTGTTGCGTGATCTGGTGAAAACCGCGCGCGTGCTGGCCCGCTTCGGCCCAAGGCTTCCAGCCCTGGTGGAGGCGCAGTTGATTCGCACCGGCAACCCGACCACGCCAGCCCCGGCCGACCGGCAGGTGAAGCCGGCACTTCTTGCCCTGATGCTGGCACTTGCCGCCGCCCTTGGCTTGGGCGTGGGCAAGTTTCTGTTGTGACCGCTGCGAAGGGTTGCTGCCCGCTGACGTGAACCGGTCATGGTCCCGATCTTGTGACAAGCCGGCCATCCTGCAAGGTACTGCCGGTTTGGATGATCGCCTTGGCCCAAAGGCAGTCAACGCGTCAGGGCTTCGATAGCATTGATCAGGCTTCCTTTTCGCATGATTGTAGCGGGCAGGGATCCCTCCGCCCAAGCAAAGCACCCGTCGTCAGGACAGAGCCACCGCATCAAACCCCTGCCGCCCGCAGCGCCGTCACCTGATCCGCTTCAACCTCGACCCCGCCTTCCAGAACCAGCCGCACGCCAGCCGACGTGCTTCGCGCCTCGATGACGCGGGCATAGTGTTCCATCGGTCCGGCGCTGATGACCACTTCTCCGTTCATGCTTTCCACGGACAGGGAGTAAAGCCCCTTCGGCAAAGGGTTGCCTGCTGCGTCCGCCCCCAGCCAGCTGTAGGGCTGGGAACTGACCGGGATCGCCTCGCGCGCTACAAGGCCGCCTTGCATGTCGCGGACCACAAGCACGGCACCGGTCGCCCCCTGCGCCGGGTTTGGTGACAGCGTCACGGGCAGTCCGTCATAGCGTACGGGGGCGGCGGACCGCGCCTCCTTGCCGATCCATCCTGCCATTTCAGTCATGCCCATCTGCTGAAACCGGCTTTGCATGTCGGCAAGCAGTTGATTGGTCCGCACCTGCTGTTCGACGCCGGAAAAAGTGGCAAGCTGAACGGCGTAGTCGGCCGAATCGATCGGGTTCAACGGATCCTGATTCTGCATCTGGACGGTGAGCATCCGCAGGAATGTGTCAAAGTCCGATGTGATTTTGGCGCTCTGCCCGGATCCAGAACTGCCGGCAGTCACACCGGTGACCGAGCTTTTCGGGGCGGCTGTGGTGATGATATCCATGTCAAACCTTACAATCGAAGATCAAGCGCAGAACCTGCGCCGTGCTTTGGTGCGTTCAGATCGCCCCGGCCGATTGCCGTGTCCGATGTCCGGGACGCTGATTGCGCCAAGGGTTGCAGAGACCCATTTCCCTGGGCAGACCCGGCCTGGCCAGGGTCGGCACCGGAATTGCCACCGGCGTTGGTTCCAGACTGACCAAAGCTGATGTCCGCTCCCGAATAGCCGGCCATGCGCATTGCCTCGGCCAGTTGGTCCCCGTGTCGCCTGAACAACTCCAGCGTTTCGGGGCGGTCGAAGCTGAGAAAGATGACCATCCGGTCCGGCTGGCGGGCATCGGCCTGCAGGGTCATCTGGACGCGCCCCAGTTCTTCGGGCGAAAGCGCGATTTCCGTCAAGCCGCCCTTTGTCTGCGCGACAACCGCTGCGATTTGACCGGCAAGATGCCCAACCGTTGCCGGCAGGTGCGGCATGACAGATGTGCCGACAACAGAAAATGGCACCGAGGTTGCTGAACCGCTGGCAAAGCCCACGGACAGGGAAAGATCGGGATCCGTCAGTGCCTCATCCTCGACGGGCAAGGTCGGATCGGGTGGCAGAACCGAAAGCGTGCCAGCAATGGCGGCCTGGGGTCGTTGCAGGCCCGGACCGCCTGATGCCCCGCCAGACTGCGCGACGACATGCCCCGAACCCGAGGGGGCAGGATCAACCTCGCGTCTGGATACCTTGGCCGACCCTGAGCCCGGCACTACCCCCTCAACCGAAGAGGTGGTCGTTGCGACCTGCGGAACGACCTTGTCCACCCCACCGACCGCAACCAGCTTGGCCCTGTCGTCTGCAAGCGGACTGCTGGCCTGGGGCAAGGCCATGTCGCGGTGATCATTCGTTTCATCTTCGGACCCGGCAAGCCGTGCCAAGGCCGCCCCGCGCCACAGGCTTTCGGCGGCAGAGGCGGGGAGGACGACCTGCACCGACTGTTCCACCCGGGAAAGCTCTGCCCCGGTTGGCACGTCACGTCGCACCAGGATTTCATCCGGCGCGTCCGGGCGCGTTGTGGTGGTTTCCGCCTTTTTCAGGCTGTCAGCCGCTTTGGACAACGCTCCATCCTGCGCTGCTTCGATCGGTGACAGTACCACTCCGGCCATCGCCCTGCCTTGGTCGGGCTGAGGGCCCTGAGCCTGGCCTGGGCCCTCTGTCCCCGAAGATCCGGGGCCTGACGAACTCGTTGCGCCTGCGCCCTTTGCAAGGGCCGCAGCACTGGCAGCTGGCTGGACGCCCCCTTCGCCAAGATCGGTCAGAACCACCTGAAAAGGCGTCTCCATTCGTGCAGATCGACTTGCCGCTTCAAGGAGCGGCGGCTCCATGTTCCCGGGGTATTGGCGCGGGTTGCCTTGTTGTCCGGCTGCACTTGCGGGTGGGGTAGCAGGGTCTTGTTGCATCGCCGCAAGCCCCCCTGCCACGGCAGCAAGGTCAAGATCATCGCCCAAGGCCAGCAGGTCCGGCACCCCGGAACCCGACCGTCCGGATGAGGCAACCCCTGTTTGAGAGCCGCCCGGAGCGGGCAGATCGCCTTGGCCCGAAGGTGCCTTCCCCAGAGCCGGTTCTTCTGCCCCGTTGGCGGCGGCATCCGATGCAATCACGGCCGGCAATGGCCACGAAAAGGCGGCACCGAACAAGGCCGGAGCGACAGCCGTGGCGTCAGGATCAACCGCCTGGACAGTGTCCGTGTCCTTGACAATGCCCGTGGCTGAGCCGGGGTCGGCCCCTGCATCGTCACGTTCTGAAAGGATTGCAACGAACCCGTTTCCATCGTCTTCGACGCCCGAAAGGGATTGCCCGCCCCGGGACGGCGCAGGCGGAGGTTGTCCAGCTGCCCCGGACTGCGAAGTGATGATGTAGGTCGTTTGCATGATCCCGCAGCTTCTGCCGTCGATGCCCCGTTATCACCGC
The DNA here is from genome assembly GCA_026400325.1 of Rhodobacterales bacterium. GTDB lineage: Bacteria > Pseudomonadota > Alphaproteobacteria > Rhodobacterales > Rhodobacteraceae > Tabrizicola. The sequence goes on along the minus strand of JAPLPF010000080.1, from coordinate 19,893 downwards.
GAGAAGTTACCTATTCTTTACCCCCGTCGCGGATCGTTACGGAAAATCGGAACAATCAGGAGTGCTGCCATGGACATTGTGCCGACACCGCCATCTCTGCCCATGCCACTGCGGCGCCAGGACCCGCTGATGGCAAAGGCCGAGGAAATGGAAGCTGCATTTCTGGCCGAAATGTTGGGACATACCGGCCTGGATCGGATGGAGGGGGATTTTGGCGGCGGCGAGGGGGAGGGGCAGTTCGCTTCCTTCCTGCGTCAGGAACAGGCGCGGTTGATGGTCGCGAAGGGCGGGATCGGCCTGGCCGAAATGATCTTCAAATCCATGACGGAGGCAGCTCGTGACCCAGCTTGAAGATCTGCTTGACCAGACCCGCGATGCCCTTTTGTCCGGCGATATCGATGCCTTGGCCAAGCTTGGCCCGCTAATGGAATCGCAGGCCGGCGCGATCCCGCGCGGTGACACCGAAACAGCAGACCGCCTGCGCCGCAAAGCCGAACGGAACGCCCGGCTGTTACTGGCGGCCGGACGGGGTCTGAGGGCCGCGCGCGACCGGTTGGCCGACATCACGACTGGTCCCACGCTGACCACCTATGATGAGCGCGGACGGAAGGCGTCACATTCCCTGGCCCCAACGTCGCTTGGACGGTTCTGAGTTGTGTCAAATGCCGGGCATTGAAACGTCGTCAGTTAGGAATTGATTAGAACCTTCGGTGCTTGATTGACCTTGCGCCTCATGATGGGGCGGCGCTTCCGGACCACCCGGCTGCATCGGACAGAATGCCCGTCCTGCCACGCCAAGTGGCTTTTTCCGGCCGTGAAATCAGCGGCCTTTCGTGAAGGAAAACGCAATGTCTTCAATTCTGACCAATACCAGCGCGATGGTGGCCCTTCAGACGATGAAGGGGATCAACGCCAACCTGAACAAGACCCAGGCCGATATCTCGACTGGCAAAAGCGTGGCCTCGGCCAAGGACAATGCCGCCGTCTGGGCAATTTCCAAGGTGATGGAATCGGACGTGCAGGGCTTCAAGGGCATTTCCGACAGCCTCTCCGTCGGTTCGGCCACCCTGACTGTCGCCCGCAACGCCTCGGAATCCGTGACGAAGCTTCTGACCGAGATGAAGGGCAAGATCGTCGCGTCTCAAGCTGAAAACGTCGACCGCGCGAAGATCCAGACTGATGTCGACGCGCTGACCGCCCAGATCGAATCCGTCGTCGGTGCGGCCCAGTTCAACGGCCTGAACCTGGTCGACGGGTCGCGCACCTCGGTGAACGTGCTGTCTTCGCTTGACCGCAGCGCCACGGGCGTGACCTCGTCCAACATCACCGTCACCGCGCAGAACCTGTCCACCGACGCCGGTGCCACACTGACGGCCGGGGGCGGGACCCTTTCGGCTGCCAACGTCGTCACAGGCACGCCGGTCACGCTGAACGGCTTCACCTTGCAGGGCGGTGCCGGGGCGCTTGCTTCCAATGCGCCGACCGCTGCTCCGGCAACGCTGACCGGGATGATCGCCGGCGACAAGATCACGCTGAATGTCGGATCGGTTGCCGGCAACTATGTGGTGAAGGAAGGCGACACCGCAGACTCTC
>JAPLPF010000080.1:0-18239 GCA_026400325.1 Rhodobacterales bacterium | reverse complement strand
GAAAACGGGCTTTCGGACAGCGACTTCACCTTGTCCCTTGCCGCTGGTGCCCTGTCGGTGGCCAACAACACCAACCAATCGGCGGCGATTTCGGTCGGCACCACGCGCGGCACCGGTGGGCTCTCGGGCCTCAATACCATCGACGTCGTCAACCAGCCGGCCAGCGCCCTTCAGGCAATCGAGGGGATGTTGCAGACCTCGATCGACGCGGCAGCGTCCTTCGGTTCATCGCAAAAGCGGATCGACATCCAGAATGAGTTCGTCGGAAACCTGACCGATTCGCTCAAGACCGGAATCGGCGTGATGGTCGATACCGACATGGAGGAAGCCTCGGCCCGGCTTCAGGCGCTGCAAGTTCAGCAGCAGCTGGCGACCCAGGCGCTGTCGATTGCCAACCAGCAGCCGCAGGGCCTTCTGTCCTTGTTCCGTTGATCGACCGGGGCTGCGGGGTATTCATCCCCGCAGCCCTCCACACCCCCCCATGGCCCGGAACGCCCGGCCCTGAACAGACGGAACCCCCATGTCCCTTCAAGCCCCCTTTGCCTACGCGCGGCAGGAAGCGCCCACACGTTCGCTTCGCTCGATCGAATACGATCTTCTCGCTCAGACCACCCGGCGTCTCCGCTCGGCCTGGGCCACACGGGCCGAGAATTTTCCCGGTCTTGTCCGCGCTGTCGCCGACAACCAGCAGCTTTGGTCCACGCTGGCCGCAGATGTGGCGCTGCCGGGCAACATGCTGCCCGCAGCCCTGCGCGCGCGACTTTTCTATCTTTACGAATTCACTGTCCATCACAGCCGCGCCGTCCTTGAAGGCAAGGCCAGTGTCGAGGTGCTTGCCGACATCAACACGGCCGTCATGCGCGGCCTTCGGGGTGACGGGGCTGCGACATGACCGGACTTGTCCTGAAACTTGGCCCGCACGAACGCGTGTTGATCAACGGCGCGGTGATCGAAAACGGCGAGAAACGATCGCGCCTTGCGATCATGACGCCAAACGCCAACATCCTGCGCTTGCGCGATGCAATCCATCCCGAAGAAGTAAACACGCCGGTTCGTCGGGTCTGCTATATCGCGCAGATGGTCCTTTCCGGCGATGCCGATCCCGGCGATGCGCGGATGCAGCTTTTGCGCGGGATCGAACAGCTCAGCCAGGCACTGACTGACCACGACAGTCGCACGCAGCTCGCGCTTGCCAGCCGCGCAGTCATGGATGACCAGCATTATCAGGCGCTCAAGGCCCTTCGCAGCCTTCTGCCGCGCGAAGAGCGACTTTTCGCTGCGGCACGGGCGTGACCTTCCAGCCGGTCCTGCCACTTGGCGGCTACACCGGCTGGACCTTCCTCAAGCGCACGATGGTGCGCCAGCAAGCCCTGCAAATGGCCGCGCCCATACAGCAGCGCGACGAGACTTACTTCCGTGACCGGATCGGCAAGGTTCAGACGGCCGAACAACTGGTTTCAGACAAGCGCCTTCTCAGGATATCGCTTACTGCCTTCGGGCTGGAAGGCGATGTCAACAGCAAGGCCTTCATCCAGAAAGTGCTGGAAGGCGGCACTCTGAAAGAAGGCAGCCTGGCCAACAAACTGGCCGACAAACAGTATCAAAAGCTTTCTTCTGCCTTCGGCTTTGGTGACTATTCGGTACCCCGAACGAAGATCTCGACCTTCCCGGAGGAGATCCTGGTCCAGTTCCGGGCCCGCAGCTTCGAGACTTCTGTCGGTGCGCAGAACAATACCTACCGGCTGGCCCTCAATGCCGAAAGAGAGCTGCCCTTGCTGGCCGCAAAAGGCATCAGCGACGCGGCCAAATGGTTTTCGATCCTTGGCAACCCGCCATTGCGCGAAGTGGTGCAGACTGCGCTTGGCTTGCCGAAAAGCTTTGCCGCCATCGACCTTGATCAACAGGTCTCTGTCCTCAAGGAAAAGATGGGGGCAACATTCGGGGCCTCTGACGTTGGCCAATTCTCCGACCCCGCCCGCATGGAGTCCCTCGTTCAGCGATTCATCCTGAGGGCCGATGCCCGTGATCAGGGCAGCGGCCTTTCCCCTGCCGCAATCGCCTTGACACTCTTGCGGCGTTAGCCTGCTGGCCTCGGGTTCCACCCGGGGGCGCCTTCGAATGAAAGGTAAATGCCGCTATTGGCGCGCATCCGTCGTGATCAGTCGCACAGTCCACCATGATGCAGAGCGCCCGCGTTTCTTGCGGAGCGGGGACAATCAAGGACCGTCCGCTAAACTTGAGATGGTCGTCTTGAACGTCGGCCGGTGAACAAGACCGACGGACCCGTACTGCGCCTGAGGCAGAACCGGTCCTGATTTGAGTGTCAGCCTTGGGTTGCAGCCTTTCCAACGGGGCGAGCCCATCATTTTCCGCCAAACTATGGCCCTGCACGTGCGATGGCACCTCCCCTTTGGGTCCGGACCCGGTTTCGATTGCCGCCTGACCCGAATGGTCGGACCCTGTCGTCCTGGTCGAGCCACATCAAATGCTGTCAGAGCGCCTTCCTTCCCCATTCCGGCTTGCCATGATGGCGGTCCTGTCACTTTTCCAAACAGCTGCCCAGTCTTTCGAAACTGCCAGCGACACCATTTTCCGGTGCCGCTTCGGCAAGAAAACCATCCAGTTTCGGCCAGACCTGAATGGCGCGGTCGATCACCGGGTCGGACCCGGCGGCATACAGTCCGGCCTGGATCATCAACTCGGCCTTGTCGTAAGCACCAAGAAGACGCCGCGCCTCGCCGATCATCTGGTTTTCCTCCTCGCTCGCCGCCTCGGGGAGGGACCGCGATACCGACCGCAAGAGATCGATCGCCGGAAATCGCCCGCGCTCGGCGATGCGGCGATCAAGGACCACATGCCCATCCAGCACCCCGCGCAGGATGTCGGCCACGGGTTCCTCCATGTCCGACCCCGCCACCAGCACCGAAAAGACCGCCGTAATGTCCCCTGTGCCCTCTGGCCCCGGACCGGCCCGTTCGGCAAGGCCCATGATCGCCTGGGTCAGCGAGGGCGGATACCCACGCAGACTGGCATCTTCACCTCCGGCAAGGGCCACCTCGCGATGCGCCTCGGCAAAGCGGGTGACCGAATCCACCAGAAGAAGCACATGCAGACCCTGGTCGCGGAAATGCTCGGCCACGGCCATTGCCGTCAGCGCACACATCCGACGCATCAGCGGCGACTGGTCCGAGGTCGCGGTCGTTCGCCCACAAGGGCGATCACGACCACGTCCGCCTCGACCCCGCGCGCGAAGCGGGCCAGAAGTGAGGATTTTCCAACGCCCGATCCTGCAAAAAGCCCGATGCGCTGACCCCGAACCAGCGGCAAAAGCGTGTCGAACACCGCCACACTTGTCGAAAGACGGCCGCCGAGCCTGCGGCGCGAAGCTGCCGGGGGCGCAGGCGCGCGCAAGGCCCGAGACACCGCCCCGCGCAACAGCGGCCGCCCGTCCAGCGGCCGCCCCGACGCGTCGATGATCCGGCCGATCCAGCTGTCATCGGGCGCGATGTCCGCGCGGCCCACAAGGTCCACCCGGTTTCCAATCGCCATGCCGTCGCCCGAGGCATCGGGCAGGACCGCGCAAAGACCCAGAGCAAGACGCAGCACCTCGCCCCCGGCGGCCCCATCACGGCTGTGAATCAGCACGCGGTCGCCAATCGTGGCCCCGTCCAGCCCTGCCACCTGGGCAAGGCCACGGCGGGTTTCCACCACCCGCCCCACCCGCCGCACCGGGGCCGCCCCGGCGATTTCGGCCAAGAGGCCATCAAACAGCCCTGACATGGGATTCTCCCTTTGTTCGCTCTCAACCGTTTCTAAAGGAATCACCCTTAAGCCTTGGTGAAAGCGGTCGAGGGAGAAGCCCACGATGTTCGAGAAACTGGAACTTACCCGAATGGCGCAAGGGTTGGCAGCCTATGCCGGTACGCGCATGTCGGTCATTGCACAGAATGTCGCCCACGCGGATACGCCGGGCTACAAGGCGCAGGATCTGCCCCCGTTCGACAAGGTCTTTGCGGCCGGGGGGGCGGATATGCGCGCCACAAGGCCCGGCCATCTGCACAGTGCCCAGGGGTCGGCGACGCTTGTCCCCGAACGTGCGCCAGGCCGGGAATCCCCGAACGGCAACACCGTGTCGCTTGAAGGCGAGATGGTCAAATCGGTCGAGGCGCGGCAAAGCCACGACATGGCGCTGGCCGTCTACCGGGCGACGTCGGACGTGATCCGCGCCAGTCTTGGCCGGTCACGGTAGGGGGCAAATACATGGGCAACGACCTGATCAGCTCCCTCTCTTTCGCCGCCGCCGGGATGGAGACGCAGGCCATGCGCCTGCGGCATGTCTCCGAGAACATCGCCAACGCCGACACGCCCGGCTACCACCGCAAGGTCATGACCTTCGATGAGGCAATGGATACCGGCCTTGTGGAACCCGGGCAGGTCCGGCTGGACCAAAGCGAACTGACGAAAATCTACGACCCCGGCCACCCGCTGGCCGATGACACCGGTTACTACGACGGCTCGAATGTCGATCTGGTGATCGAAATCGCTGACGCGCGCGAAGCGCAGCGCAGCTACGAGGCGAACCTTCGAATGTTCGATCAGACACGTCAGATGACGCAAAGCCTGTTCGACCTTCTGCGCCGTTAAGGGAGATCCAGAATGGATGTGAAAACCTCGCTCGTCAGTCAGGCCTATGCCAACGCCCGCACGGCCGCCGCCCCCCAGCCAAAGGCTGACGGGGCGGCAGAGGGGTTTGCAAAGCTTGCCGACACTTTCATGGGCGCGCTGAAGGAACATGAGGCGACCGCCCGCTCTGCCATGACCGGGGGGGCCGATCCGCATGCCCTGGTGCAGGCGCTGGCCTCGTCGCAGATGGCGGTCGAGACGGTCGCAACAGTCCGCGACCGGGTGGTTGAAGCCTATCAGGAAATCCTGAGGATGCCGGTATGACCGAAGACCTGATCTTCGACATCATGCGCCAGGGCCTGTGGGTTTCCGTGCTGATCTCGACCCCGCTTCTTGCCGTGGCCCTGATCGCAGGCGTCGTGGTTGGCCTCTTTCAGGCACTGACCTCGATCCAGGAAATGACGCTGACCTTCGTGCCGAAAGCCGCGTTGATGATGGCGGTATTCTGGGCCTCGATGAGCTTCATGACCGCAACGCTCGTGTCGTTCTTCCAGGACACGATCATCCCGCAGATCGCCGGGGGCTAAGCCATGGACGCCGCAGGCTATGCAACCCTCAACCGCCAGTCCGGCCTCATGCGCGAAATGGGCGTGGTCGCCAACAACATCGCCAATGCCTCGACCACCGGGTTCCGGCGCGAGGGGGTGGTGTTTGCGGAATACGTCGCGGCCATGGACGAAGACCCGTCTCTTTCGATGGCCCATGCCAGCGGGCGGCACGTCGATCTGACGCAGGCCACGCTGGCGCAGACTGGCGGCGCCTATGACTTTGCGATCCAGGGGGAAGGCTTCTTCCTGATCGAAACGCCGCAGGGCGAACGGCTGACCCGCGCCGGGGCCTTCACCCCCAGCGCCGAAGGCGAGCTTGTCACCCCGGACGGCTATCGTCTGCTGGATGCGGGTGGCGCGCCGGTCTTCATTCCCCCCGACGCAAAAGGCGTGGCGCTTTCCCGCGACGGCACGCTGTCGGCAAACGGTCAGCCGATCGCGCAGATCGGCCTCTGGCGGCCGGCCGATCCCTTGGCGTTGCGCCATCAGACCGGAACCATGTTTGACGGTGGTGCGCTGGAACCGGTCGAAGATGGGGTCGTGATGCAGGGCATGCTGGAGGACAGCAACGTCCAGCCCGTGTCCGAGATAGCCCGCATGATCGAAGTGCAGCGCGCCTACGAGTTGGGACAGAAGTTTCTGGATGCCGAGGACGACCGCGTGCGCGGTGTGATCCAGGCACTTGGACGATAGGGGACCGCGATGAAAGCCTTGCAGATCGCCGCAACCGGCATGGCCGCCCAACAGATGAAGGTGGATGTGGTGGCCAACAACCTCGCCAACATGTCGACCACCGGATACAACCCGCGCCGCGCCGATTTCGCCGATCTGCATTATCAGCAGATGGCCCGGCCCGGCAGTGTTTCGGCGGCGGACGGGTCGATGCTGCCCACCGGTGTGCAGATCGGCCTGGGGGTGCGGCCGGCAAGCGTGTCGGTCGTGCTTGGCCAGGGCTCGCTGGAATCCACCGGCGGGGACCTTGACCTTGCCATCGACGGCAATGGCTACATCGAGGTGCAGATGCCCTCGGGCCAGACCGGCTATACCCGCGACGGGGCGCTGAAGCGGTCGGCGGACGGGCTGATCGTGACCTCGGACGGCTTTCCCGTCGTGCCGGGGATCACCATTCCGTCGGACGCACGTGGCCTGACGATCAGCCCTTCTGGCGAAGTCTGGGCCGATTTCGCCGACCGGGTGGACCCCGAGTTGCTTGGCCAGCTGACGCTTTCCACCTTCTCCAACGAAAAGGGGCTGGAGGCGATCGGATCGAACCTTTTCCTGGAAAGCCCGGCTTCGGGGCCGGCCTTTTCGGCGACACCCGGGCAGGACGGGCTTGGCACGTTGCGGCAGGGCTATCTTGAATCCAGCTCGGTCGATGCGGTGCGTGAGGTGACGGAACTGATCAAGGCCCAGCGCGGGTATGAGCTGAACGCCAAGGTCATCACCGCCGCCGACCAGATGCTGTCCGCAACCACGCAGGTCCGTTGATGCGGGCCGTGCTGATCCTGCTTCTGGCCACCCAACCGGCACTTGCCGACAGTGTGGTGGCGACGCGCACGATCCGCGCGCAAACGGTGATCGGCCCGGATGACCTGACGCTGGTCGCCGCCGATCTGCCCGGTGCCTTGACCGACACAGGCCCTGCCCTGGGTCTTGAAGCCCGCGTTGCGATTTATGCGGGCAAGCCGGTCCGACCTTCGGATCTTGCCCCCCCGGCGCTGGTCCAGCGCAACCAGGTTGTGCCGCTGATCTATCTGTCCGGCGGCCTTGCCATCTCGACCGAGGGGCGCGCGCTTGCCCGCGGGGCCGAGGGTGAGGTGATCCGGATCATGAACCTTGGCTCTCGCACCACGGTCAATGGCCGGATCGGCCCGGACGGTGCGGTTTACGTTGGATGGGAAGGCTGAAATGACACGATACATCCTGCTTTGCGCTTTGGCCGTTGCCGGATGCGGCAAGCTTGGCCAGGTCGGCCGCGCCCCGGATTTCACCGGACTTGAAGGCAGCAGCCAGCACTATGCAATGTATTCCGCCACCTTGCCCGAAGACGTGGCGACCGCAACGCCGTCAGACGCCTCTTCGCTTTGGACCGGGGAAACGGACTCGCTCTTTGGTGACCGCCGGGCGGCGGGGCGGGGCGACATCCTGACCGTCGTGATCGAGATTGATGACAGCGCCTCGATCTCGAACAGCACTGGCCGCAATCGTACTGGATCGCAGAAGTCCGGCCTGCCCGAGCTTTTCGGCATCCCGCAGCGCATTGACGAAAACCTGCCCGACGGCGCCAGCATGGCCGAAGCCTATGAGACAAAGTCCTCGTCCACCTTCAAGGGTTCGGGCAACGTGTCGCGCAAGGAACAGCTGACGCTGCGCGTTGCCGCAACCGTGGTGGAGGAGCTGCCGAACGGTGTCCTGCGGATCGAGGGCCAGCAGGAGGTGCGCGTGAACAACGAGTTGCGCGAGTTGATCGTGACCGGCTTCGTCCGTCCGATCGACATCTCGCGCCAGAACGAGATCACCTATGACAAGATTGCCGGGGCACGGGTGTCCTATGGCGGGCGCGGGCAGATCAGCGACGTGCAGCAGCCGACCTACGGCCAGCAAGTGGCCGACATCGTGTTGCCGTTCTGATGATGCGGAAACTGCTTCCCCTTCTTCTTGCCCTTGTCGGTCTTGGGGGCGGCGTCGGCGCTGGCTTCTTCCTGCGACCGGCAGCCGAAGATCCCGCCCATGCTGATGCCGAAGACCCCGCCGCAATGAAGGATCATGCCACGAAGGAAGGGGCGCAAGAGGAGGAGGGCACCGGCCCAGAATATGTCAAGCTGAACAACCAGTTCGTTGTCCCGGTTGTTACAGACGGGCGGGTTTCGGCCATGGTCGTGCTGTCGCTCTCGCTGGAGGTGGAGCCTGGCACCACCGAAGCAGTCTATGAACGTGAGCCGAAGCTGCGCGACGCCTTTCTTCAGGTGTTGTTCGACCACGCAAATGTTGGCGGTTTCAGCGGCTCCTTCACCGACGGATCGAATCTGATCTTGCTGCGAACCTCCTTGAAAGAGGCGTCTGCCCTCGTCCTTGGCACAATCGTCCATGACGTCCTGATCACCGACATCGCCCGGCAGGACAGCTGACAGCCGTTCCTTCGTGACCCGCGCGGCCAGCAAGGGCGCCGGGTCACTTCTTTCTGATCAGTCGATCGGCAATACCGCGCAGGGCTTCAGCCCGGCCGAAGGCCTGGCGGGCCTCGTGCCGGGCGTCCAGCCAGGTGACGGTCTGCCGTGCAAGGACCGCGTTCAACTCGCTTTTGCGGACATCGGCCCAAAGCTGGTAGCGCAGCGCGACCTGGCTTGCAGCGACGGGTGGCAAATCCTCGCGCCCGGCGCTGCGGTCAAGTGCAGCGATCTGCATCCGGCTTTTCTCGACCAGTGCCATCGCCGCGCGCAGGCGAGAAAGCCGGTCATCCAGCATCAGCCGCGACAGTTGCTCAAGCTTTTCAATATCCCGTGCGCGGCTCATCTGCGGCGGGACTTCATGCGCATGGCATCGGCAAAGCGGATCGCAGCGGCCACGGCTCGGTAATGTTCGCTGCGAACTTCCTGGCCAAGCTCGACCGTGGCGTGAATCGCCCGGGCCGTTGGAGGGTCGCTGTGGATCGGGATCCCGTGTTCCGCCGCCCGACTGCGGATTGCCTTCGCGATTTCATCCACGCCCTTGGCCACGCAGACCGGCGCACCGCCCTTGCCGCGATCCCAGCGCAAGGCGACGGCAAAGTGCGTCGGGTTCACCACCACCACGTCCGCCGTCGCCACATCTGACAGCATCCGGTTTGTTGCCACCTCCTGGGCGCGCTGGCGCCGCGCCGCTTTCACATGGGGGTCGCCTTCGCTTTCCTTGTATTCATCCATCATCTCCTTGCGGGACATCCGGTTGCGCTGCTGGAACAGATGCACCTGCCAAAGATAGTCTGCCCCGCCAAGGGCGGCCGCAATGACAAGCAGGATGAACAGAAACTCGATCGTCAGCCGTGCGAGGGTCACAGCCGACAGCGCTGGCGTGAGATAGATCGTTGCCAAGACCTCTTCCAGCCGGGCCGCAAGGAAAGCGTAAAGAATCACCGAAACAAGGCCCAGCTTCACTGCGCTCTTTGCAAACTCCATCATCCCTTCGGCTCCGAACTTGTGCTTGGCCGTGGCAAGGGGAGAGATGCGTGAAAGTTTCGGCGCAATCCGGTCTGGCGCAACGACAAATCCGCGCGTGGCAAACACCACGGCAAGGACCAGGACGGGCGGCACCAGAAGAAGCGCAACCGGAGGTCCGGCGAAGGCGATGAGGATGCCTCCCAGCGGACCAGAGGACCCGGTGGCCATCAACCGCGCCAGACGGTCGGCCTGGTCCAAAAGCACCATCCCGGCTTCACCGCTGCGACCGACCGCCCAGCTTCCCATCGTGACCAGCGCCAGAAGAAGCCCCGCGACCCCGGCGGCCATCAGAAGATCGGCCGAACGCGGGATATCGCCCTTCTTTCGCGCCTCGACGAGCTTTTGCGGCGAGGCCTCGTGTTCCTTGTCGGCGCTGTCGTCGTCTTCACCGCTCATGGCGGAACCGAGAATGGATCGGCGAGATAAGCCTCGAACGCCTGCAGCCAGACTGACAGCAGGATCGGCGCGGCAACGGCCAGAAGGGCCAATGCGCCCAGCGTCAGTGCGGGTGCCCCGACCATCGAGACCATCAGCTGCGGCATCGCCCGGTTGATCGCCCCAAGCGCCAGATTGTAGATCATCGAGGCCACGACAAAGGGCGCAGCCAGCGAAAAGGCCAGGCTGAAGGTCTGGCTGACAAGGGCAAGATTCCAGTCTGCGGCCGCACGGGCATCCGGATAACCACCCGCGGGCAGAATGTCATAGGACAGAAGCGCCAGTTCTGCCGCCCGTACATGCAGCCCGGCGGTCAGTGCCAGCGCAATGCCGGCCACAAGGAACAGGTTCCCGATCGCCGGCTGCGGATCGGGTGTCGCGCCCGCGAAGAGCTGTGACAGGGTCGAGGCCTGGGCAATGATTACCGCCGCCGTCTGCAGGGCGAGAAGAAAAAGCCGCATCCCGATTCCCAGGATAAGTCCCGCGGCCGCTTCGCCCGCAAGGGGCGCCAATGCAGGGTCCGGCAACGCCGATGGATTTTCGGCAAGGATCGGGGTCAGGACCAGGGTGAAGGCAAGGATCAAGGCCAGTTTCACCCGCTGTGGGACCGCCTGATCACCAAGGCCCGGCATCAATGCAACGACGGCCCCAAGGCGGACAAAGACCAGAGCCGCGGCCCAGACAAACCCATTCGCAAGGTCGAGGAGTGCCGAAAGCTCGACAACCAGTCCATTCATGCGGGCACCTGGCCCAACAGCGCGGGGCGGGCCTCGGTCCCGATTTCCTCGTAGGACAGCACTGGCAGCTGCAGGCCCTTGGCCTGGACCACCGTGCGCAGAAACCGCCGCCGCGCGACCGAGGTGACAAGGGCAGGGTAGACCCCGCTTTCCGCAGCGCGATTCACCCTTTCGGTCAGACCATTGGCAAGTCTTGCAAAAAGCTCGGGCGGCAGCGCCACATCGCGGGGGCCACGGTCGGTGTCGATCTGATAGGTCGCGAAAGTCTTTTCCCATTCGGGCGCAAGTTGGATCAGCGGCACCGACCCGTCTGGTCGCTTGAGCTCCGCAAGGATCTGAAAGCCCAGCCGCTGGCGGACATGCTCACAGATCGCCTCGGGCGCACCCATGTGCCGCGCTTCGGCTACCGCCTCAAGGATCAGGGGCAGGTTCCGGATCGAGACACGCTCATCAAGCAAAAGCCGAAGCACGGCATGCAAGAGGTCGATCGGAACCCGTTCCGGCAACAACTCGTCCAGGAAGCGCCGGTTTGCCTCGGCGCGGACCGGATCGGAAAGCTTCACGAACTCATCCAGAAGCCGCCGCAATCCGCGCAAGGTCAGCAGTCGCGAGAGGTTGGTCTTCAGCACTTCAAGAAGATGGGTCGCCAGCACCTCGGTCGGTGACACGACGGTCAGCCCGGAAAGGGCGGCGTCTTCTTGCTGATCCGGACGGATCCATCGCGCAGGGGCTCCATAGACCGGCTCGCTGACGTCGATTCCGTCGGGCGCGGGCACTCCGTCGCCCAGAAGGACCAGCACACGGTCCGGATAGAGGCGGTCCGAGACCCGCTCCACCCCTTGCAGGCGGATGCGGTATTGCCCGACAGGCAAAGCCGCCTCGTCCGTAAGTCTGATCTCGGGCAGGATGAACCCGAAGGCCGACGCGACGTGGTTGCGCATGTTGGAGATCCGGCCATCAAGGCCAGTCGCCGGGTCCAGCACCATTGCCACCAGGTTCGGCGCGAATTCGATGTGGATGTCGTCGAAGTCCAGCACGTCACCGATGGACCTGGGCTTCGCGGCCTCAACCTCTCGGACGGGGGTTTCAGGTGGGCGGGCAATCTGCCGCGCCCGATGATAGGCCAACCCCCAAAGCGCACAAGCGGCCAGCATGAAGGGCAGGAAAGGCATGCCCGGCACAAGAGCGAACAGGGCCATCAGGGCGCCCACCGTGCCCAGCGCCGCGGGATAGTTGCCAAGCTGCGCAAAAAACGACACGTCCGCGGCACCTTTCTCGCTGCCCTTGGCCAGAAGCAGTGCTGCCGCGACCGAGATGATGACAGCCGGAATCTGGCTGACCAACCCATCCCCCACGGTCAGGATCGTATAGGTGCGAAACGCAGTTTCGGCATCCAGATCATGTACCACAAGACCCACGATCAGCCCGACCACGATGTTTAGGCAGGTGATCAGTAGCCCGGCAATCGCATCGCCCTTGACGAATTTCGACGCGCCGTCGAGCGAACCGAAGAAGTTCGTCTCGGCCAGTTCCTGCTCGCGGCGGCGCTTGGCTTCTGCATGGTCGATTGCGCCAGCCGAAAGGTCCGAGTCGATGGCAAGCTGCCGACCGGGCATGCCGTCAAGCGCAAAGCGCGCGCCAACCTCGGCCATGCGGCCGGCGCCCTTGGTGATGACCATGAAGTTCACGATCAGAAGGACGATGAAGATCACGATCCCCAGGATCAGGTTTCCACCCATTATGAATTCGGCAAAGCCTTCAATGACATGGCCGGCGGCATCGGTACCGGTGTGGCCTTCCGCGATGATGAGCTTTGTCGAAGAGACGTTCAGCGCGAGACGCAGCAGCAGCGAGGCGAGGAGGATCGTCGGAAAGGCCGAGAAGTCCAGGGGCCGGTCGATGAACAGCGTCACTGTCAACATGAGGATCGCGAGCGCGAATGACAGCGCGAGCCCGATGTCCAATGCCCATGCCGGAATTGGCAGGATCATCATGACGATAACCCCCATCAGGCCAAGCGCCAGAAGGATGGTTGGTCGAAACAGGTTCGACAGGCGGACTCTAAGGGTCACGTCAGGGCCCCCCGATCAGGCGCCGCCCGCCTGACGTTGCCGGAACCAGCGAACCTCGTGTTCCCGCTGCCCCGACAACGAGCAGCGGAAAGGTGTTCACCCGGGTTTCGGCGATCTCGCTTCCGGGGGGCAGTTCACCGTCGGTCAGGCCGGCGAAAGTCGTTTCGAACTGCGTCCGGTAGCGATCGGCATGCTCAGGGGTGGCCGAATGGTAGGCCGCGGCGGCAAGGGCCCAATCCCCCGTCGTGGCGAAATGCGAGGCAAGGTATTCTGCGGCGTAGGACGCGTTCTGGCCCGGGTCGAGCATGTCGGCAACGGAACTGAACGCCTCGGCATGCCAGCGATAATTCAGCTGGAAACACCCGATATCAATGTTTGTCGCACCCTGGTCGAGCGCAGCAGCGACCAGCGCCTCTGCTTCGGGGGCGCTGTCAAGCCAATGCCCCTCTCCCCCAAGGTTGACGGTCCATGGCCAGGGGCGGCGGTCGCGGCCGGTCTCGACCAGCGAAACCGCCAGAAGCACCTCATAGGGCACACCGGTCCGGTCGGCGGCTGCCCGTGCAGCCTGCAGGCAAAGCGCCGAAGGATCATCCCCACTGTGGGCCAAGGTGGTCGCAGCAGCCAGGGCAAGTGCGCCCCGTATCAGCTTTTGCAGAACCGCACATGGGTGGACGGAGGGATGGGGCATTTCGCTCATGCTCAGCGGCATTCTGCCGGGATGCGTGCAGGCTAGGCGGCGAACCTTTCCATCCGGTTAGCAGGATCAAGGTGCAGGGGCGGGCACGCCTGTCAAAAGCGCCGTGATCGCCGTGCGCGCGGCGGTGCTGTCGGCAAGAAGTTCCATACCCCGGGCCAGTGTGCCGGGCGCCATGGGCGGCGGCACCGTGGCAAAGGCCGCGGCCGTTGCCCATGGGTCGGCCCCCCCCGTCTGAAGTGTGGGCCAGTCCTCTTGCCATGTGGCAAGGCGGAAAGCCTTATCCGCCTGACCATCAGCCTCCAGCGACTGACGTGCTGCATCAAGAGCGCCAAGCTGGGTCTGCGCTTCGGTCCGCATCCGGGTGATTTCTGGCCCCTCCAGTCCGGACAACAGGGTCAGCACGCGCCGGGCATCCCCCCGCAAAAGCTCTGCCGTCGCGGCAATCTCGCGACGGAGTGCAGGATCTTCGGGACCGACAGGCCCAAGCCAGGCAAGCGCCGCTTCGGCGAACCCCAACGCGGAAAGGCGAGTTGCCAATGCCAAAGCGACCTTCTCGCTGACAGGGGGTACCGGGGCGTCGGAAGGTAGAACTGCGTGGACAAGAAACGCTCCGTCCTCGGCACGGTCGGCCAGGACGCTCCACAGGTCGGCACTCTCTGGCGCTGCGGGGTCGACCAGACCAAAGGCCTCATCCACCTGTCCGGACAAGGCAAGTGACAGGACAAGCGCACGGTGCAACTCCTGTCCGTTCCTGCCGGGGTCAGCCTCCCGGAAAAGCGACCCGAGCGCCTCGGCAACATCGGCGGAAAGGGGCAGGCTTGACCGGAAATGCGCATCGACCAGTGCAATCAGACCGTCGGGAGTGGACCCGCCCCCTGCCAACGCCGCTTCGGCGTGAACAAGGGCTGCGTCCGAAAGACCAGCCTGCAGATCGGCCTTTGCATCCATGAGGGCGACGGTTCCCTTCGGCATTTCCGGAGTGCGCTCCATCGCGTCCCGAATCATGCGGGCAGCGTCGGCGTCCCGCTCCAGAAGCCTGTCGACCAAAGCCATGCCCAAGGCACGCCGAAGATGTGGCGGCAGGGTCTGGAAACTGCGCACGATGGCATCGGTGTTCACCTCTGTCGTGGGGGGCAATCGCGCATGGGCCAGCGCCGCCCAAAGGGCCGCCGACCCATCACAGCCAAGCATGGACGCGAACGGTGTCGCCGGGTCCGACTCGCCGTCGATCAGTCGGGCCATGGACAGAAGGGGCGCAAGGTCCCGATCGGCCTCCGGATCGGGCAAGAGGGCCGCATATTGCAATGCCTCGGCCCCGAACCCGAGGTAGATGTGCAACTTGATCGCCCTCAGGACAGCCGCCGGATCCGCGGCATCGAATTCGCCATAGAGACCGCCCCTGGCTTCGGCCAGCAGATCCAGCGGCGGCCTGTCGTTCCCCCAGTCCGCCACCGAGAGGTCCTTGTCCGGCAAGCATTCAGCCTTGTCCGTTTGGCGGTCCTCCAGCTCGTCCGATCCTTCCAGAATGGCAACCCCGGGAAGCTCTCCAAGACTGATGCGGGCGCCTTCGAGCGCCGCACCCGAGTTGATTGCAGTCAACGTCGCCTTGCCGGGAAGCTTCATGTCTACCACCCCGTCCGCCGCGCCGCGACTGATCTGAAGCAACAGCTCGTCACGCAATTTCTGCAATGCGGGGTCGCCTGATGACGGCTGCAGCGGCAGATTGCCTGTCCGGGCTGCACCCGCGACGGGCAGCAACGGATCAAGCCAGTCATACGCCGAAATCACGGCCAGCTCGGGCCGCGAAATCGGGGCGAGGGTGGCGGACGGCAAGGAAAATGCTGCCTCAAAGGCCGATGCGGGCGGGGCCGGGCCGCCGCGGATGTCAAGAACGACCATTCCCTTCTGGTATTCGAACGGAAAGACATGGCAGGGGCAAGCCAGGCTGATCAGCAATGCCCCGCTGTCCGGATCGACGCGCAGGGACTGAAGCCGACTGCGGGGGATCCGATCCCAGACCTTTGAAAGGTCATAGACTGGCTGCATCACAGAGCCGCTTGCGAACCCATATCCAGTCATCGTGCGGCCGAGGATCCAGTCCCCATCGCCCGGAAGCTCGATCACAAGGCGGGTAAAATCGGCATGTTCGCCAGACAGAACCCGTGCGGATTGCCCCGAAGACTGCCCCGAAGATTGGGCGAAGGCCCCGGGCGCAAACAGGATGGCAACGGACAGAAGACAGGCGATCCAGCGAATCATGCGGCTTCCTGTTTCAGGCCACGCATCGCGTCTTCCAGGTCACTGAAGCCGGGGCGAACATGATGTGGCGTGTTCTGGCGGCCAACCTCGATGCAGATGTTCGGCGGATGGCGGTGCAGGTTTGCGATCAGGACCTCGCGGATCAGCTGGTAGAAATGCATGTCTTCCTCGACCACGGTCTTCACGCGCGCGGCGAAGGGGCCCATCAGACCATAGGCCAGGAACACACCAAGAAAGGTCCCCACCAGCGCGCCACCGATCATCTTTCCCAGCACTTCCGGCGGCTGGTCGATCGATCCCATGGTCTTGATTACCCCCAGAACGGCCGCAACGATCCCCAGTGCGGGAAGACCATCGGCCACGGTCTGCAATGCGTGGCTTGAATGCATGGCATGGTGCAGGGTTGCCTCCATCCGCTTGTCCAGCACCTCTTCCACCTGATGCGGATCGTCATAGTTCATTGACGCCGCCCTCAACGTGTCGCAGATCAGGTCCATCGCCTCGTGGTCATGCTGGATGCGGGGATATTTGCCGAAAATCACTGATGAGTCGGGCTGTTCGACATGCTCCTCAAGCGCGACCGGGTTGGCGCGGGCAAGGCGGATCAACTCGAACAAGAGGCACAGCAGATCCCGATAGTCGTTCGGCTTCCAGCGGGGTCCCTTGAAGACCTTGCCGATGTCCTTGATGGTCAGCTTTACTGCGGCCATGTCGTTCGAGATCAGGAAGGCACCCACGGCCGCGCCGCCGATCATGATCATCTCGAACGGAAGGGCCTTTAGGATGATCCCCATCTTGCCCCCGGCCAGCACATAGCCGCCGAAGACCATGACAAGAATGACGGCGATGCCGACGAAACCAAGCATGTGGAATCCTGTTCAGACGCTGCGACCAGTATCTGCGTGGCCGGTTAAGACTCCGTCACCGGCGATCTATTCCTTCGGCGCCCCGGCGTTTCGGCCGGCAACGATCACGCTGACGCCATAAGCCGCCTCTGACGACATCCCCGACAGGATCGCCGCAGCGGATTCCGGGGTCATGCGACCCAGGAACCCGGCGGCGAATTCAGGTGACATCGTTTCGAAAAGGGCGGCGGCGTCCTTTGGTTTCATCGCCTGGTAGACTGCCGTCAGCCGGTCGATATCGGCCTCGGCCGCACCATCTGCCAAAGCCAGGGTCCCGCGAAGTTCTGCTTCCATGGCTTCAAGCTGCACAAGACGTTCGCCGATGGCCGCATCCGCCAGCGCCAGGGCGGCTTGCCGGTCGTTGATCGCGGCTTCGCGCAGGGCAAGCCGGTCTTCCCGCAGTCCCAGAGCCTTGGCCAGGGCGGCCGGGCTTTCGCAAGAGGTGGCTTCAACGCTTGCGCTGGCGGCCGGCACGTCTTCGGCCTGGGCCAGCGCCACACCGATTCCGGACCCAAGGCGCAATGCGCCCGAAGTTGCAAAAAGCATGGCCACCAGGAAAAGCGTGCCTTGTCCGGCCCTGCGGTTCATTCCGCGGCCTCCATCGTGTCGCGCGGGGCGCGTCGTCGGACAAAGCGCAGGCGCCGATCATCGTCAGGCGCTTCGTCTTCCTGGATCGGGCGCGGTGCGGGCGCCTTGGGGTCCGGCAGATCATGCAGCGAGGCAACAAGAAGCTCCAGCCGCCGCGCCACAGCCTCGCCACGTGCGGTCAGTGCTTCGAGGCTTTCGGCAGAACCATTTGCCGCCCCGCGCGCCTGTTCCAGCGCGACGGTCATGTCATCGACCTGCGCCGACAGGACCGCAATGGCCCCGCCCATGCCACTTTCCAGAGTGGTAAATCGCTTGAGCCTTGCGGCCAGGACGTAACAATAGACCGCCGCCCCGAAGGACCCGGCCACCAGAAGGATATCAGCGATAAGATCCATCGTTCCCCCGATCAGTTCAGAACGAATTCGGTGATCAGAAGATCGCGCACCCGGCCTTCGCCCGTGACGATCTGGACGCGCCGCAGCATCTGGGCCCGAAGCCGCGCCATGGACTGCGGATCTTCGATCAAGGCGGTGTCGATTGCCCGAAGATAACTGTTCAGCACATCAAGAATGCGTGGTTTCAGAAGAGCGACATCAGCCTCGGCGCCTGCAACCACCTCGACCTGGGACGTGAAACGCAGATGCTCACTTCCCGAATCGGGACCAAGCGAAACAACCATCGTCTCCAGTGGCACGAAAGCGATCCCCTGCAAGGGGCCGGGGGCGCCTTCGCCCGCTGCATGGCCTGCCTCACCGCCCAGAATCATGCCGGACCAAGTGGCATAGAAACCCCCGCCCCCCAGAACCAGCGCAAGCAGAAGTCCGACCATCATCGGTCGTTTCGAGCGGGTCTTCGGTGTTGACTCCAGCGTTGCATCCGCGGTGGCCACATCTGCCTCCATCATCCTGGTACCCGGTCACATTAGTCCAAAGGTCACTAACCGATTGTTAAGCGGCCTGTGGTCATTCCTGTGGGTACCGGCAGAAGCACCGGTGCCGGAGAATCGCCTTGCAGAACGTGATAGCCACCTGGTCCGCCCTCGACTTGCGCCGCAGGATCCTCATCAGCGGCGCTACTGTTGCGATGTTTGCAGCCATCCTCGCGCTCAGCCGTGTCGCT
>JAPLPF010000031.1 GCA_026400325.1 Rhodobacterales bacterium | reverse complement strand
GTCGTCACCCTCGGACTGCCTCTGTCCGGTGTCAGTCCCGCCCTGGCGCAATCGGCGGATCCTTCGGTCCCGGCGTCATCAACCGGGACGGCCCCCGTTTCGGCCGAGATCACCGCCCTGGCCCGGGCTTTGCGTCTGGATGACCTCTTTGCCGTCCTGCGCGATGAGGGTCTTGCCTCCGGCGCGCGGATCGAGGCCGACATGTTCCCGTCGGGCTTCGGGTCAGGTTGGGCAACTGCGCTGGACCGCATCTATACCCTTTCCGCGCTGAGAGCGGGTTTTGACCGCGAACTTGCGGTCGAACTTGGCGAGGACCCCGAAAGCCTGGCCGAGATGCAGGCTTTCTTTGCGTCCGATCTTGGTGCGCGCATCGTGGGCCTCGAGATCGCCGCCCGCCGAGCCTTTCTTGACCCGGCGGCCGAGGACGCCGCGCGCGTTGCCGCCGACAAGCGCCGGACAGCTCGTGACCCGAGGGCAGACCAGATCGACCGCTTCATCACGGCCGGGGATCTGCTTGAGATGAATGTCGCGGGGGCCTTGACCGGGAACCTGGCCTTCATGACCGGGCTGGATGAAAGCGGGGCGAACGGACCCGCTCTGCCGCAGGACGAACTGATGCAGAATGTCTGGGGCCAGGAAGCCCAGATCCGTGAGGATACGGCAGTCTGGATGCAGGCCTACCTTGGCCTGGCCTACGCGCCGCTGACCGATGCAGAACTTGACACCTACATCACCTTTTGGGAAAGCCCGGCGGGACAGCGCCTGAACGCGGCACTTTTCCTGGCGTTTGACAGTGTTTTCCGGCAGGTCTCGCATGATCTTGGCCGAGAGGCGGGTCTGGCGATGCTGGGCCTGGATATCTGACTTTAGCCTTCTTGACACCGTCCTGCCTTCGCCGCATAAGCGCGCATCCCGGCGAGGGGCGACTCTCGCCGGGCAATTCATTCATGACGCCCTGAGAAGGGCGCGCTGTCCGAGGCGGAGGCAACTCCCGAACACCCAAGGATCGAAAGGTCGGCGGGGGCCACAGGGCGCGGAGCAAAAGAAGGATACGACCCATGTTTGCGGTCCTCAAGACTGGCGGCAAGCAATACAAGGTGCAGGCGGGTGACGTGCTGCGCGTTGAAAAGCTTGATGCTGCTGCTGGCGAAAAGATCCAGTTCAACGACATACTGATGGTTGGCACAACGATCGGTGTGCCGATGGTTGCTGGCGCGGCTGTGCAAGCCGAGGTCATCGACCAGATCAAGGGCGAAAAGACCATTCACTACGTCAAGCGCCGCCGGAAGCATTCCAGCCAGCGCACCAAGGGCCACCGCCAGCACCTGACGCTGGTCCGCGTGACTGAAGTGCTGGCATCCGGCGCGGACAAGTCGGGCGTCAAGGCCGCTACCGGCACCGCCGCCGCCCGTGTCGTCGCACACGAGGCTCCTGGCACCGCCAAGGCTGCCGCGCCGGCTGAAAAGCCCGCGAAAGCTGCCAAGGCTGCCGCCGCTCCAAAGGCGGATGTTGCCGAGAAACCGAAGCGCGCTGCCAAAGCCGCTGCTGTTAAGGAGTAATCGCAAATGGCACACAAGAAAGCAGGCGGTTCGTCCCGCAACGGTCGCGACTCGGCCGGCCGCCGTCTGGGCGTCAAGCTTTTCGGCGGACAGCACGCCATTCCCGGCAACATCATCTGCCGCCAGCGCGGGACCACCTGGTTCCCGGGCGAGGGCGTGGGCATGGGCACCGATCACACGATCTTCGCCAAGGTCGAGGGCCATGTGACCTTCAAGAAGGGTCTCAAGGGCCGCACCTTCATTTCTGTGCTGCCCGCCAAGGTGGCAGCCGAGTAAGCCGAACCTTTACAATCACGTTGTATGGGGGGGATCGGCCAGAGGGCCGGTCCCCTTCGTCGTTTCCGGGCCCGGTCACGTCCGAAAGCGATTGTGGCGAAAGGTCATGCCGCCACCGCGAAACGGCCAAACATTCGGGCGGTTGCCAAGGTATCCGGCAATCCCCACATGCGCTTCAAAGGAGGGAAGCCATGATCCACGAGAAGATCGTCCCGCAATCCGAGATTGCAACTGAACGCTTCACCTTGCGTCCGGTGCAAAAGTCCGATGCCGGCCTCTTCGCGCTTTACGCCGGTGACAAACGGGTGGCCGAGGCGACGCAAGGCATTCCCCATCCGCTTCCCCCCGGTGCTGCAGAGGCGTTCTGCGCCCGCGCCATGGTGGCAGGATCCGACGAGGATATCTGGGTCATGGACGGCACCCGCCAGGGCCTGCCCGAGGTTCTGGGCGTGATCTCGTTGAAGAAGATGGACCGCAACCAGTCCGAGGTTGCCTTCTGGGTTGCCCCCGCCTTCTGGAACCACGGCATCGCATCCCAGGCGGTGCAGGCGCTGGTGGCGGCAAATCCGCAGAAGAACTGCACCATGTTCGCCGAGGCGTTCCAGGACAATGCCGGGTCCGCCCGGGTGTTGACCAACGCAGGCTTTCAGTATCTGGGCGACGCCGAAAGCT
The DNA here is from genome assembly GCA_026400325.1 of Rhodobacterales bacterium. Lineage (GTDB taxonomy): Bacteria > Pseudomonadota > Alphaproteobacteria > Rhodobacterales > Rhodobacteraceae > Tabrizicola. The sequence goes on along the minus strand of JAPLPF010000031.1, from coordinate 8,131 downwards.
TTTCGGTCGCGCGTGGCACCACCGTGCCGACCTGGACCTATATCCGCAAGCTGGGATAGCGAACGCTCCTCGTGCGCCTTCGTCTTCTCGTCGCGTGTCAACCGCCGCGAGGAGTGACGCAAGCATCGACGCGCGGTTCCGCAGGGCATGACCGCGCTTCGGATTGGTCCGCAAGCTTGCTTGAGCATCCGTCCCGCTTCCTGTATCCCCTGCGGCTTATCCTTGCCCCGAAAGTCCGACCGATGAAATTTCTCGACCTCGCCCGTGTCTACATCCGCTCTGGTGGCGGCGGGGCCGGCTGCGTGTCGTTCCGCCGCGAGAAGTTCGTCGAATTCGGCGGCCCGGACGGCGGCGATGGCGGCCATGGCGGGTCGGTCTGGGCCGAAGCGGTCGAAGGGCTGAACACCCTGATCGACTATCGCTACCAGCAGCATTTCTTTGCCAGGTCCGGCCAGCCCGGCATGGGCAGCCAGAAGACCGGCAAATCGGGCGACGACATCATCCTGAAGGTGCCGCTGGGAACCGAGATCCTGGATGAAGACGAAGAGACCGTCCTTGCCGACCTGACCCGGGTCGGCCAGCGCGTCAAGCTGGCGCAGGGCGGCAACGGCGGCTGGGGGAACCTGCAGTTCAAGTCCAGCACCAACCGTGCGCCGGCCCGGGCGAACCCGGGGCAAGAGGGGATCGAGCGGACGATCTGGCTTCGCCTGAAGCTGATCGCCGATGCCGGGCTTGTGGGTCTGCCCAACGCGGGCAAGTCCACGTTCCTTGCCGCCGTTTCGAACGCCCGCCCGAAGATCGCCGACTACCCTTTCACCACCCTTGTCCCCAATCTTGGCGTCGTCGGGATCGACGGGCATGAATTCGTGATGGCCGACATCCCCGGCCTGATCGAAGGTGCCTCCGAGGGCAGGGGCCTTGGCACCCAGTTCCTGGCCCATGTCGAACGTTGCAAGGTACTTCTGCACCTTGTCGACGGCACGTCCTCGACCATCACAAAGGACTACCGCACCATCGTGACCGAGCTTGAGGCCTATTCCGACCTTCTGGGCGACAAGCCCCGGATTCTGGCGTTGAACAAGACCGATGCGATGACGGCCAAGGAAACCGGCGACCGTCGCCGGGCGCTGGAAAAGGCCAGCGGTGGCAATGTCCACGTCATTTCGGGGGTTTCCGGCAAGGGCCTGCCCGAGGTTCTGCGCGCGCTTTACGCGACCATCCACGCCAAGGACCCGCAAGAGGAGCAGGGACCGTGGCAGCCTTGACGCCCGCCGCGCCCGATATACGGTCGGCCAGGCGGCTGGTCGTCAAGATCGGCTCGGCGTTGCTGGTGGATCGCAAGACCGGGCTGAAACAGGCCTGGCTGTCCGCCCTTGCGCTGGATGTTGTGGAGGCGAAGGCCCGCGGGGCGGATGTCGTGCTGGTCTCCTCCGGCTCGATCGCGCTTGGCCGCAAGGTGCTGAACCTTGGGGACGGCGTCCTGACGCTGGAGCAATCGCAGGCCGCCGCCGCCGTGGGCCAGATCCGTCTGGCCCGCGCCTATGAGGAAGTGTTTGCCCCCCATGGCATTACCACCGCGCAGGTGCTGGTGACGCTGGAGGATACCGAGGATCGCCGCCGCTACCTCAACTCCCGCGCCACCATGGAGACGCTGCTGGGCCTGGGTGTCGTGCCGATCGTGAACGAGAATGACACCGTGGCGACCGATGAAATCCGCTTTGGCGACAACGACCGTCTGGCAGCGCAGATCGCGGTGACGGCGGGCGCGGACCAGTTGGTCCTCTTGTCCGACGTGGACGGCTTTTACACTGCGAACCCGAAGGAAGACGCCACCGCCACCCGGTTTGACCTTGTGGAAATCATCACCCCCGAGATCGAGGCGATGGCCGGAGATCCGATCAGTGGTCTTTCCAAAGGCGGGATGAAGACAAAGCTGATGGCGGCGAAAACAGCCGTAGCGGGCGGTTGCGCCATGGCAATCATGGAAGGCAGCGTCCTGCGGCCCCTGAAATCCCTGTCCGAGGGCGCGAACCGGACCTGGTTCGTGGCCCATTCCGATCCACAGGCCGCTCGCAAACGCTGGATCAATGCGATGAAGCCGAAAGGCGAACTGCTGCTGGATCCCGGCGCGGTCACGGCGCTGAAGGCCGGGAAAAGCCTGCTTCCGGCTGGGGTTACCAAGGTGACCGGCGCCGTGGCGAGCCGGTGGCGATCCTGTCGCCGGATGGTGTGGTTCTCGGCAAGGGGCTGGTGCGCTATACTTCGGGCGAGACGAAGAAGATTGCCGGGCACCGGTCTGGCGAGATCGAGGCCATTCTGGGGTATCAGGGCCGCGCGGCGCTTGTCCACCGGGACGACATGGTGGTGTGAGCGGGCCAAAATCCTTCGAAGGAATTTGCAAAAGTTCTCGAAAACTTTTGTTCTCTGCTTGAGACGGGGTGAGAAGATGGACGGACAGGTCACAAACCTTATGAGCGACATCGGCCAGCAGGCGCGGGCCGCGGCGTCCGAGCTTGCCTTTGCCGGGTCCGAGCGCAAGGCAACGGCGCTGATTTCGGCGGCAGATTTCGTCTGGCAACGGCGTGAGTCGATCCTTGACGCCAACACGCTTGACCTTGATGCAGGCACCGCCAAGGGCCTTAGCCCTGCAATGCTGGACCGGCTGCGACTGGACGATCACCGCCTGCGCGGTATCGTCGACGCGCTGCGCCAGATCGCCGAACAGAAAGACCCTGTGGGCCGCGTGCTGGCTGAATGGGACCGACCGAGCGGGCTGCACATCCAGCGGGTGGCCACTCCCTTGGGCGTGGTCGGCGTCATCTACGAATCCCGCCCGAATGTGACCGCCGACGCAGGGGCGCTGTGCCTGAAGGCTGGAAACGCCGTCATCCTGCGTGGCGGCAGCGAAAGCTTCGAGACGTCGACCGCGCTACATGCCTGCATGGTTGCGGGCCTGCGGTCGGCCAACCTGCCCGAGGCTGCAATCCAGTTCGTTCCGACCCGCGACCGCGCGATGGTGACGGCGATGCTGCAGGCCACGGACTGGATCGACGTCATTGTCCCGCGGGGCGGCAAGGGCCTTGTCGGCCTCGTCCAGCGTGAGGCCCGGGTGCCGGTCTTTGCCCATCTGGAAGGCATCTGCCACGTCTATGCCGACCGGGATGCCGACCTGGAAAAGGCGCGTCGGGTGGTCCTGAATTCCAAGACGCGCCGCACCGGGGTTTGCGGGTCAGCGGAATGCCTGCTGATCGACTGGCAGTTCTACACCCGGCACGGGGCGGTGCTGATCGAGGATCTGCTGAAGGCCGGAGTGGAGGTGCGCACGGAAGGCGCGCTCTTGAAGGTGCCCGGCACCGTCAAGGCCAGCCCCGAGGATTTTGGCCACGAATTCCTGGACATGATCATTGCGGCGAAACTGGTGGATGGGGTGGACGAGGCGATTGCCCACATCCGCCGCTTTGGTTCGAACCACACGGAAAGCATCCTGACCGAAAACGACGCCACCGCCGCGCGGTTCTTTGAACGGCTGGACAGCGCCATCCTGATGCGCAACGCCAGCACCCAGTTCGCCGACGGGGGCGAGTTCGGGATGGGCGCGGAAATCGGCATTGCCACGGGCAAGCTGCACGCCCGCGGGCCGGTCGGGGCCGAGCAGTTGACCAGCTTCAAGTATCTGGTGACCGGAGACGGGACCGTCAGAAGCTGAGCCGTATCGTCGTCGCACTGATCTCGGTGACAAGGCTGCGGCCCTGACGCGCCAATTCCTCGGGAACCAGCGCAAAATGAACCTGACCGGCCTCGATCTCGGCAAGGCTTGAGGGATCGGACAGCATCTCCCAAAGCGCCACTTCCGTCCGCAATCGCAAGGCCTCGGCGCGGATCGTCCAGCCGGCGTCCTGTTGCGTCACCTCGACCTTGCCGCCATAGGCCATCGCGGAATCAAGGCACTGCAACAGCAGAAATGCCAGCCGCACCTCGCGGCGCGAAAGATCGGCCTGACTGGTCCAGCCGTAGGTGACCCGCCCGGCCCGCCCCAGATCGGTCAGGATCGACAACACCTCGGACCGGGCAATCCGCTGGTCGCCACGCGCGGCGCCAAAGCTGATACGAAAGAACCGGATGCGGGCGTTGGCATTCGCGACGCTTTCCGCGATCAAGGCCAGCTCCGGGCTTTGAACCCCGTCCTGCTCCATGCCCAAAAGTTCGACCCCGTTGCCTATCGCGCCGATCGGGCTGATAAGATCATGGCAGATGCGCGAGGCGATCAGGGCGGTCAGGTCAGGCTTGTCTTGCATGCGAAATCCGGGGTGCTGAAGATATGGCGGGATTGCTGGAGCCAGGCATGCTGGTGCGTCACCCCGGGCAGGGCGACTGGGGGCTTGGGCAGGTGCAATCGGTGATCGGGGCGCGGGTTACGGTCAACTTTGAACATGCCGGGAAAGTGGTGATTGACAGCAAGCGCGTAACCCTTGTTCCCGACTATGGCACTGATCGCCCATAGTGCGAGTTAGGGCGTGAAACTCAACCGGCAATTGCTTTCTGCCTGTCTCTTGCAGCAGCGCGGCCAGAGTGGCCGATCACGCTGTCCGCGTTTGGTTGCATTGGCGAAGAGCGGTGTCTAAGTCAGGGGCGTCCAAGCCGTGAAATGGGGCCGATGTCGATCGAAGACTCATTCTATGCGGTCCGGCTTGCCACCTCGGCCGAAGACCTGACCGCCGCGCAACGGCTGCGGTATGAGGTGTTCGTGGCCGAACTGGGCGGCGATGGACCGCTTGTCGACCACAGGAAACGGCTGGAGCGGGATGCCTTCGATCCGCATTTCGATCATCTGGTCCTGGTGGACCGCCGCCTTGATCCCGCAGGGCTTGACCATGTGATCGGCGCCTATCGGGTGATGCCCGGCGACCGGCGGGCGGCAGCGGGGCAGTTCTATTCCGAATCCGAATACGACCTTGGCCCGCTGCTTGCATCGGGCCGCCGCCTGCTGGAGTTGGGCCGGTCCTGCGTGCATGCCGACCATCGCGGCGGGGCCTCCATGTTCCATCTGTGGAACGGCCTGGCGGACTATGTGCTGGAGCGCGGGATCGAGGTTCTGTTCGGTGTCGCAAGCTTTCACGGCACCGACAGCGCGGCACTGGCGCAACCCCTGTCCTGGTTGCATCACCATCACCTTGCCCCGCCCGAGATGCGGGTCCGCGCCTTGCCGCCGAACCGGCTGGAGATGGCGCTGATCCCGGTGGACGCGCTGGACCGCAAGGCCGCGATGGCCGCCACACCCGCGCTGATCAAGGCCTATCTTCGGCTGGGCGGCTTTGTCGGTGACGGGGCTTATATCGACCGGGACTTCAACACCACGGATGTCTGCCTTGTGATGGACACCGGCCAGATGTCGGCCCGACACCGCGAATTCTATATTCGCAAGGTGGGGCAGGGGGCGGGCCAGGGATGACCGGCTGGAATGACGCCGCGCCGCCCCCCTTTCGCATTGGGCCCGGAGGCTTCATGCGGGCGCTGTGGCGCGGAGTGCTGCTTGCGGTGCTGACCTATGGCGGGCTTGCGATCCTTCTTCTGGTCCGTCTTGTCGAATGGCCGCTTTTCGGCCAGTCCCGCCCGGTGACCCCCTTCATCACCCAAGCCGTGTGCCGTGCAGGTCTTGTCATCCTGCGCCTGCCGTTGATCATTCACGGCCACCCCATGACCGGCAACGGAGCGATCGTCGCCAACCATTCCAGCTGGCTGGACATCTTTGCGCTGAATGCCATCCAACGGGTCTACTTCGTGGCCAAGTCCGAGGTGGCAGACTGGCCGGGCATCGGCTGGCTGGCCCGGGCGACCGGGACCGTCTTCATCGCCCGCAAGGGGACCGAGGCGAAAAGGCAGAAAGAGGTGTTCGAGGCCCGCCTGATGGCCGGACATCGGCTTTTGTTCTTTCCCGAAGGCACCTCGACCGACGGGATCCGGGTCCTGCCGTTCAAGAGCACGCTGTTCGCCGCCTTCTTTTCCCCCGCGCTGGTCCGAAACCTGCATATCCAGCCCGTGACGGTGGTGTTCCATGCACCCGAGGGGGCGGACGCCCGGCACTACGGCTGGTGGGGTGACATGACCTTTGCCGGCCATCTGCTGAAGATGCTGGCAACAAGGCGGCAGGGCCGTGTCGAGATCACCTTTCACCCCGAAGTGCCGGTTGATGCCTTCGAGAACCGCAAGGTTCTGGCGCAGCACTGTGAACGAGTGATCCGCGCGTCACATGTGCATGCAGTGGACTGAGGACGGGCAGGCGGTCCTGCCCGGTGCTTTCCCGCCCTACCCCAGCGGGGCGATCAGGGCCTTCAGCGTGGCAAGCGGGTCGTCGGCCGACCAGATCTCTTCGCCAAGAGCGAAGAAGTCTGTCACCGGGCCAAAGCGGGCGACAAGTTCGGCGGTCAGCGCGCCCTCGGCGATCACCGGCACTTCAATCACTTCGGACCACCACTCGAACAGCTCGTGCGGGGCGCGGCTGCCATCGCCAAGGGCGGTTTCGCCGATCGGGCCGAAAGCGACGTAGTCGGCCCCCGCTTCGCCTGCGGTCATTCCGTCATGCTTGCTGATGCCGCAAAACGCCCCAACGATGGCATCTGCGCCAAGGTCCTTGCGTGCCTTCCGGACAGTGCGTGACCCGTCGGTCAGATGTACCCCGTCCAGGCCCAGCCGCTCGACCAGAAGAAGATGGTTGTCGATCACGATAGCCACATCGCGGGCATGGGCCACCTCGCGCGCGGCATCGGCGGCGCGCATCAGCACATCCTCGTCGCGGGTTCCGAGGGACAGTCTGAGGCAGGCGATAGCTGCCCCGTCCAGTACCCGGCCTATCCGGTCGGAAAAAACCTCGGCATCAAAGACCGGAGGCGTGACAAGCGTGATCTGCGGGCGGTCGTCTGTGGCCATTTCGGGCTCCGGCAAAGGGTTGGCGGCTCATCTAGCAGCCTTTGGTCAGCTTGGCTACCGGGCTGGGGGAATGGTCGGCTTGTCACTTTGCCAAGCCTGGCCTATCTGCAGGCAGGCGTTTCGCAGAGGTTCAGCATGATCCCCCCCGTCTTCATCCTTGTGCGCCCACAGATGGGCGAGAACATCGGAGCGGCGGCGCGGGCGATGCTGAACTTCGGGCTGGAGCGGATGCGGGTCGTCGGTCCGCGCGATGGCTGGCCGAACCCGAAGGCGGTGGCCATGGCCTCGGGCGCGGGGCGGCTGCTGGATCAGGCGCAACTCTTCCCCGATCTCGGGCCGGCGATTGCGGATTGCGACTATGTCTTTGCGACAACTTCACAGCGGCGGGAACTGGTGAAGGATGTCGTGACCCCGGAACATGCCATGGCGATGGCCCGGGCCTTGTCGGCGGAAGGCAAGCGGGTGGGGGTGATGTTCGGACCCGAGCGGGCCGGGCTGGAGAACGACGACATCATCCGGGCGAACGCGACGGTTTCGGTTCCCGTCAACCCGGAGTTTCCGTCGCTGAACCTTGCCCAATGCGTGCTGCTCATGGGGTATGAATGGGGTCGGCAGGGGTCGGACGTACCCCCGGTCGTTCAGGAAATGGCCCGGACCGAACTTGCCAACCGCGAGGAGGTGAACCGGCTGGCTGATCATTTCGAGGAACGGCTGGATGCCGCCGGGTTCTTCTTTCCGCCGACGAAGGTGGCGGGGATGAAATCGAACCTGCGCAACATGTGGGGACGGCTGGGGCTGACGCGCGCCGAGGTGCAGACCTTTCACGGGATGCTGCGGCAGATTGCGTGGAAATTGAAGAACGGCGGCGGCTGACGGATCAACCAGAGGTCCGGTCCGCGCATCCTGTGGACCGGGACTTGGCGGCGTGGTTTGGGTCAGGCTATCATCCGGGAAAAGAGCAGGACAGGTGGCGGACCCATGCAAGCAAGTTACATCTCGCGTCGCGTGACACTTCTGGCAGGGGCGGCGGCGCTGCTGTCTGCCTGTGTCTCTGGCGGCGGGCAGACAAGTGGCGGCGGCTACCGTGCGCCGGACCCGGCACCACGACCAGTGCCGAACGCCGGGTGGGATGCCTGGGTCGAAGGCTACAAGGGCCGGGCTGCGGGGCGCGGCATCTCGCAATCCACGATGGATGCGGCCTTTCGCG
>JAPLPF010000196.1 GCA_026400325.1 Rhodobacterales bacterium | reverse complement strand
GGCATAGGCCTCGTTCATCCCCTGGCCGATCCGGTGCCGCAGGTCGTTGGCAGTCCAGTTGCCCTTGTCGCGGACCATCGCGTTGATCGCACCGAACAGGCCCGGTTCATCGGGGCGGCAGCGGGCGATGGTAAAGGCCTTGTCCAGATGGACATGCGCCTCGACCAGCAGGGGAAGGACAGTCTGTGTGGCAGGACCGGACGTGGGGTCGATGGCGGCGATGCGCCCTTCGGCCAGCGTCAGACGAACGGTCACGCCATTGAGGTTCACGCGGTCGAGGATCATTGCGCGTCAAGGTCCGGACTGCGGGACAGATGATCCAGCGGCATCCGGTCCACCTCTTGCAAGAGCGTGACAATCTGCCGGGCGGCGTTCTCGATGACAGCGCGGCCCTTTTCCACGGTGGCAAGGGACGCATTGCCCGCCGCCCCTGCGGGATGCAGGTCCTGCGCGGCCCAGGCCAGCTTGCCTGCGGGCGACAGGCCAAGATGCCGGTTGGTCAGCGCAAGATCGGCCATCAGCGGGCGAAAGTCGCGGGCGTGGTCCATCTGGACAAGGTCAGGATGCAGGGCGCGCATCACGCTGGTTTCCATATCCCCGGCATGGATGCCAAAGCGGTTCTCCTCGGGCGTGAACAGCCCCTCGGGCATCCCCATGGCAAACCAGTTGGCGGCAACGACCAGCATCCTGTGGCGCAGTCGCAGGTCGCGGGCCACGATGTCCATGGGCGCTATCTGCCCGCCGTGAGAGTTCAGGATCACCAGCTTGCGCACCCCGGCGCGGGCGACAGAATCACCGATATCGGACCACATCGCCATCAGCGTCGCGGCGGAAAAGGTCAGCGTGCCGGGATAGGCGCTGTGCTCATCCGACTTGCCGACCGGCAGGGTCGGCAGGATCAGCGCCGGAAGGTCAGCCGGGATCAGCGGCAGGGTCGCGGCAAGGATGCCGTCCAGGATCGCCTGATCGACACGAAGCGGCAAGTGCGGCCCGTGCTGTTCGATGGCCCCCACCGGCAGAACGGCTATCAAGCGGTCACGCGGCAGGGCGGCGAAATCGCGCGCGGTATGGTCGGCCCAAAAGCGGTGCTGCATCGTTTTCCCCGGTGTTGAGGGGAAAGGTTGGCCCGCGGGGCGGCGAAGTCAAACGCTTTGGCAGAAAACCTGGCAGCTCGCCAAGGCAACTGCCGGATTAAAGGGCAGTGGTCCGGGCCGGCCAGACCTGACGGACCGCTTGCCCTGCCTTGCCGCTTGCGGTCTAGTGCGGCCATGATGCCGGTCATTCCGCTTTCCCTGTCCGAAATCGCCCTGCTTTGCGGTCTTGTCCTTGCCTGGATGCTGTCGGGCTGGCTGATCGAGAACCCGCCGAAGGCGCGACCCTCGGTCTCGGTCCTGATGCAGGAGTATCGGCGTGACTGGATGCGGGCCTTCGTCACCCGCCAGCCGCGCATCTTTGATGCCACCGTGATCGACAGTCTGCGCCAGGGCACCGCGTTCTTCGCCTCGGCCTGCCTGATCGCCATCGGGGGCGGGGTTGCGCTGATCGGCAACGCCGCAACCGTGCAACGGCTGGCGTCCGAGCTGCCCGTGGCCGTTCAGGGCCCGGACGTGGCCCTGCGCATGCTGCCGGTGATCGGGTTTCTGGCCAACGCGCTGTTGAAGTTCGTCTGGTCCCATCGGCTGTTCGGCTATTGCTCGGTCCTGATGGCTGCCGTCCCGAACGACCCGACCGACCCCCAGGCCTTTCACCGCGCGGGCCAGGCGGCCGAGATCAACATCACTGCCGCCAAAAGCTTCAACCGGGGCCTGCATTCGATCTACTTCGCGCTGGCGGCCCTTGGCTGGCTGCTTGGCCCCTGGGGGCTTCTGATCAGCACGGTCCTGGCCACCAGCATACTTTTGCGGCGCGAGTTCGCCAGCCATTCCCGCGCGGTGATCATGGACCGGGCGGATTGATCCGGCGTCAGGCCGTCGGACGGCCCTTGCGACCTTCCACCAGCCAGGCCGCGACGGCAAGGCCGGCAGCAATAAGCAGCCAGGCCCAGGCGGGCAACAGCGTTGCCACCTTCACGTCCGTCGTGAGATAGGCTTCACGCGGGGTCACCCCGATCCAGCCGCGACCGACCGCGGGGCGGCCTTCGGCAACCTTGCGGATGTCGGGCAGGCCGTCCTCGACCCGGGTGACGCCCCCCAGCGTGGCCGCAGCCAGGGGTGCAAGGTCCGCCCCCGAGGCGATGGTCTCGACGAATTCGCGCGGGGTCGCGGGGCCTACCGCGATCACCCGTGTCAGATCGCCCTGCTCCAGCCGGTAAAGCCCAAGCGACGGGGCGGTCCATGTGGTTTCATACTTGCCGGGGCTGACCTCGGGCATTTCCAGCACGACCTCGGTGCCGTCGGGCCCGGTGACGGTCACCGGTCCGGGCGGGTCTGCTTCCAGCGACCGACGGGTGATGGTCATGGCCTCGCCCTGGACCATGGCGGTCAGGGTCTCTTCCTCAAGCTCGGGTTCCTTGAGCATCCAGTGCGCGAGGCGGCGCAGCAGTTCCAGCTGTGGCCCGCCACCCTCATACCCCCGGCCCCAAAGCCAGGCCTGGTCCGAGGCCAGCACCGCCACCCGGCCCTGATCGACCCGGTTCAGGACCAGAAGCGGCCGATCCCCCGGCCCGGTCATCAGCACCTGGCCATCCAGTTGTTCCACCTCGACCAGCCGGAACCAGCGGCCCCAGCCGCCTTCGGGGGCGTTGTCTTCCAGCCCTTCAGTGACCGGATGGCGGCGGCCAAGGTCGGTCAGCGCCGGGCGGTAGCCTTCCTCGATCACCCGCGCGGTGGGTGCGACCGGCAGGATTTCCGCCAGGGGCGAGCGGTAAAGGCTGTCCACCGCCCCGAATTCCGGCCCGGCCGCGACCAGCACGGTCCCGCCGTTCCGGACATATTTCACCACATTCTCGATATAGGACATCGGCAGGATGCCCCGCATCCGGTAGCGGTCAAAAATGATCAGGTCGAACTCTTCGATCTTGTCGATGAACAGTTCGCGCGTCGGGAAGGCGATCAGCGACAGCTCGTCCACCGGCACGCCGTCCTGCTTTTCAGGCGGGCGCAGGATGGTGAAGTGGACCAGGTCCACGCTTGCGTCCGACTTCAGCAGGTTGCGCCAGACCCGTTCACCGGCATGAGGCTCACCCGACACCAGAAGCACGCGCAGCCGGTCGCGCACGCCGTTGATCTGCAAGGCGATCGCATTGTTGCGGTCGGTCAATTCACCGTCCACCGGTGCGATGCTGAACTGCAGCACGTTCGCGCCGCCATGCGGCAGGGTCACAGGAAGCTCCAGATCCTCGTTCAGGGGGACGGTGTAGGTCTGGGGTTCCTCGGTGTCGATCGAGATGGTGAGGGCCACCTCGGTTGCATCCGGGGCCG
>JAPLPF010000033.1:6833-10877 GCA_026400325.1 Rhodobacterales bacterium | reverse complement strand
GCAACCCCGCCCCTGGCCGTGCAGCTGTCCACCCTTAGCCAGCACCGGCGGCTTAAGGACCCCAAGGTCCAGCTTTTCACCGACTGGATGGCAGCCCAGATCCGTGATGACCTGCGCCGGGCGATGCTGCCGGGGTGAGGTCAACAAGAAAGGCGGGACCGAAGCCCCGCCCCTTTGCTGTTCAATGCGTTCCTTACTGGACGCGCTGGCCGTTCACATAGATTTCGCCGCCTGCCTTGGCTTCGATCTTCGAGGTCAGCTCGTCGGGGTTCGCGCCAGGCGACATGAAGGCACCCATCATCATCCGCGCACCCATCGCGTCTTGCTCGGCGACAAGGCCGGTCTTGATCAACCCGTCGATCAGCGCATTGGCACCGGTCACCGACACGTTCGCCTCGCCCAAGGGCATCGGCATCCCGGAGGTGTTGTCAAAGGTAAAGGCCCCGGTCCCGGTCAGCGCCGCGCCCGCGACCTTCAGCGCCAGTTGGTTGATGTCCAGCGTTTCCACTGCCGGAACCGGCGGTTCAACGCCGGTCTCTTCGGCCGCAATCATGCCGACAAAGTCCAGCTTGGTCTTGCCCGAGACGTCGATGGCGATATCGGCGGCTTCACGGCTGAGCGCGCCACCCGGGTCCAGCATCGCCCAGGCTTCCTCGTTCACCGAAAACTGGGACAGTTTCATCACGAACCCGTAGTCGCCCGCCGCATCCGCCGCCATGACCGGCGAGGTGAGACCGAACTCGATCGCGCCCGAGGTGATCTTGACCGGAACCGGCAGCATTGCCGAGGTCACGTCAATCGCCAGCCCGGACCCGGATGACTTGATCGAGAAGGTGTCCTTGTTGAACAGGCCCGTCGCCTCGCCGCCGCCGGCCTTGATGACCATGTCCATCGGCATGAAGGCGCTTTCCTGGTTCATCGTGCCGTTCGAGTCGCCCTGCTTGGTTGAAAAGCTGACGCTCATCCCCTCCTGCAAGGCGGCCCCAAAGCTGGCAGCATCGCCCATCGACGTCATCGGGGTGGTGCTGGGCAGGGCGAAATCGAAGGAAATCTCGACATTGGCGGTTTCGCTGGTGGTCTTCTGCTTCATCTCCATCGAGGGATCGTCGCTTGCGGTGGTGTAGTCCAGCGCATCCGCCTTGAGATCAAGCCCGATGGTCCGGTTCGTGCCGGGGATATCGGAATAGGTGCCGCTCAGCCCGGCAAAGCCGACAGTTCCGCTGGACTTGACCTCTGGTGCCGCCGAGCCGTCAAAGGACATGCCGGGCGAGGTGGTGTCATAGACGACATCCAGCTTGGTCGCGGCATAGTCATAAGCCAGGCCGCCATCCGCCTCACGCGCGGTCAGGGTAAGACCGTCATGGACAAGCTTTGCCGTCCCCTTGGTATCGCCGGTCAGCGCCACGCCGATATCGGCACCGGGGGCGATGGTGACCGATCCGTCCGACTGTTCGGTCAGGACCATGTCGGAAATCGTCAGCCCGCTCGTCCCGGCCGGCGCGACAGATACACCGTTCAGCGTCAGCGTGCCGCCATCCTTGTTTTCCGTCGCAGCCGAGACCTCAAGCCCGACCACCGCGCCCGCGTCCTTCCAGGACTGCCAGACCTGATCCGCCGTCAGGGCGGCGTGGGCAGTTCCGCCCATAAGCAGGACAAATGCCGGGGCTGCGAAACAGGATGTGGTCCGAAACATGTTTTGGTTCTCCTTGATCGGGTCAAATCGACGGGCGCAACAAACCCTGTCTTCAGGTGAACCGCAAGTAACCGTTTCATGACCACGCGGACGCGGCACCCTGGCGTGCCGCTTTCCCTGGGCCTGACGCGCGCCGACTTTTCGTCACGACCCCCGATAGGTTGAATAACCGTAAGGCGCGATCAGAAGCGGCACATGATAATGCTGGCTGGCATCCGGCACGCCGAAGCGGATCGGGACTTCGTCCAGAAACAACGTCCCGTCACCGGCCTGCCCGCTTGCCCGCAGATAGTCACCCGCGCAGAACACCAGCTCATAGCTTCCGGCTGTCAGATCCTTGCCTTCCAGCAGCGGCCCATCGGTGCGGCCGTCTGCGTTGGTGACGACCTCCCTGATCTTGCGGTGGCTCTGCCCGGAAATCCGGTAAAGCATGATCTTCACGCCCGCCGCAGGCTTGCCCTTCGCGGTATCCAGCACATGCGTTGACAGCCGTCCCATGGCATCCTCCATTTGCAAGGCATCTGATCACGAAACCCCTTGCGCCGCGACCCCGCAATCGGCGCATATGACCTTTCGGGAAATCCTGAAAGTATTCCCATGCTTTCGCCCCTAGTCTGGCCCGATGCAGGAGTCGCCCTTGAACCGCTACCCCCGAGATTTCCGCGGTCACGGCCCGAACCCGCCCGATGCCGCCTGGCCGGGCGGGGCCAGGATCGCGGTCAGCCTTGTGCTGAACTATGAAGAAGGTGGCGAGAACAACATCCTGCACGGCGATGCCCAGTCCGAAGCGTTCCTGTCCGACATCGCCGGTGCCGCGCCCTGGCCGGGCCAGCGCCACTGGAACATGGAATCGATCTACGACTATGGCGCGCGCGCCGGGTTCTGGCGGCTGCACCGGCTGTTCACCGGGATGGGCATTCCCGTCACGGTCTACGGGGTGACGACGGCCCTTGCGCGCAACCCCGAACAGGTCGCCGCGATGAAGGCGGCGGGGTGGGAGATCGCGTCGCACGGCCTCAAATGGGTCGACCACCGCGACATGCCGCCCGAGGAAGAGGCCGCCCAGATCGCCGAATCCTTCCGCCTGCATGAGGAAGTCGTGGGCTCCCCGCCTCAAGGCTGGTACACCGGCCGCTGCTCGATGAACACCGTCCGCCTGACCGCCGAGACCCGTCGGCTGGCCTGGATCTCCGACACCTACGACGACGACCTGCCCTACTGGCGCGAATATGGCGACCACGACCAGTTGGTGATCCCCTACACGCTGGAAGCCAACGACATGCGCTTTGCCACCGCGCCGGGCTACATCACGGGCGAGCAATTCTACCAATACCTCAAGGACAGCTTCGACACCCTCTATGCCGAAGGCGAGGCGGGTCAGGCCAAGATGTTCTCCATCGGCCTCCACTGCCGCCTTATCGGACGCCCCGGCAAGATCGCCGGGCTGAAACGCTTCCTCGACTACGCCCGCAGCCATGAGGGCGTCTGGTTCCCCCGGCGCATCGACATTGCCGACCACTGGCGCAGGACGCATCCGCATCAGCGCATGGAGCGGCCCAGCCAGATGACCCGTGACCGTTTCCTCACCCGCTTCGGTGCAGTCTACGAACACTCGCCCTGGATCGCCGATCGCGCCTTCGACCTTGAACTCGGCCCCGCCCATGATTGCGCGTCCGGCCTGCACAACGCGCTGGCCCGGACGTTCCGCAGCGCCAGCGAGAAAGACCGGCTTGGCGTCCTGAAGGCCCACCCCGACCTTGCCGGCAAACTGGCCGCCGCAAGACGCCTGACGCCTGAAAGCACCCAGGAACAGGCCAGTGCAGCACTTGACGCGCTGACTGACGAAGAGCGCCTTCAATTCCAGGAACTGAACGCCGCCTACGTAGCCAAGCACGGCTTTCCCTTCATCATTGCCGTCCGCGACAACACCCGGGCCAGTATCCTGCAGGCCTTTCACCTGCGCCTTGCCTATGACACGGCGACCGAATTCCTTAACGCTTGCGCCCAGGTCGAACGCATTGCCGAACTGCGCCTGAAGGACCAGCTCCCATGACCGGCTACCATTTCCCCACCGGTGGCCTGCCGCCACAGACCGCCCTGTTGACCGGGCGTGCGGTCTTCACCAACAGCTACTGCGTCATTCCCAAAGGCTGCTTCTCGGACATCGTGTGCAGCCAACTTCCCGGCTGGACAAAGACCCGCCTCTGGCTGATCGCGCGCCCCTTGACCGGCTTTGCAGAAACCTTCAGCCAGTATGTGATGGAAGTGGCCCCCGGCGGCGGTTCGGACGCGCCCGACCCCGAAACGGGCGCCGAGCATTGGTTCTTTTTCACCGGCGGCCTTGCCACCCT
>JAPLPF010000033.1:0-6780 GCA_026400325.1 Rhodobacterales bacterium | reverse complement strand
TATCCCCCCGGCCACACCCTGGACGCTTTTCGCCGAAGGCGGAACGCCGGCCCGCTTTCATTGGCTGCGCAAGCTTTACGAACCTACACCGGGCATCGCCGCACCCACCCCGCTCGTCATCAACGAAACCGATGTCCCCATCCGCTGGATGCCAGATACGGGCGAGCGTTGGGGCACCACCCGCTTCGTCGACCCCGAAGACATCGCCCACGACGCCCATGTCAACATCGTGACCTTCGAACCCGGCGGCCTGATCCCCTTCGAGGAAACCCATGTGATGGAACATGGCCTTTACGTCCTGGAAGGCCGGGCGGTCTACAAGCTCAACCAGGATTGGGTCGAGGTCGAGGCCGGTGATTTCATGTGGCTGCGCGCCTATTGCCCACAGGCCTGCTATGCCGCCGGACCGGGCCGCTTCCGCTACCTGCTTTACAAGGACGTGAACCGCCACGCCCGTCTGCGCGGTCCCGGTGCCTTCGGCACACCCCGCTGATGCTTTCATTCTGGCCCAAATATCCCACGGGGAGCGCGAGGGGTGTGAAACCCCTCGCTCCGACGTTTGGCACGGGCCAAGCCCGATGCCACTGATCCACCCCGAACCCCTTGCCCGCGAAGCCTTCGCCCCGTTCGGCGACGTGCTGGACGCGACCGGCGACTTCCGGCTGATCAATGCCGGGCTTTGCCATCGCCACCACGACCGCGCCCGGCTTGACTTCAGCGACGGCCGCGCGGGGATTTCGATTTTTGAGGCCGAACCCCGCGCACTGCCCTACAGCTTTGATCTGATCGAGCGCCACCCCGAAGGCAGCCAGGCCTTCCTTCCCATGACCGATCATCCGTTTCTCTTGATCGTCGCCTGCAGCCCCGACGTGGCCCCGCAGGCTTTCCTGACCAACGGCGCGCAGGGCATCAACCTGCATCGCGGCACCTGGCACGGTGTGCTGACACCGCTGCACGCCCCCGGCCTTTTTGCAGTGGTGGACCGCATCGGCCCAACGCCCAACCTTGAAGAATACCGCTATGCTGACCCCTGGACGGTCCTTGCCCGCTGAGCGCCGATCAGGCTAACGTCCCGACCGAAGCGAAAGGACCCCTCATGCACCCCATCGACAAACGCCTGGCTGACCTTGGCGTCACCCTTCCCGACGCCCCCGCCCCGGCTGCGAACTACGTGCCCTTTGTTCAGGTCGGCGGCCTTGTCCACATCTCGGGCCAGATCAGCCAGAACGAACACGGCCTGATCAAGGGTCGCCTGGGCGAGGATCTCTCCTTCGAGCAAGGCGCCGAGGCGGCGAAACGCTGCGCAATCGCGCTCCTCGCGCAGCTGAAAAAGGCCGTGGACGGCGACTGGGACCGGCTTGAACGCGCGGTCAAGCTTACGGGTTTCGTGAACTCCACTCCCGATTTCATCGACCAGCCCAAAGTGATCAACGGTGCCTCCGACTTTCTGGTCGCGGTCCTCGGCGAGGGCGGACGCCATGCACGGTCGGCCGTGTCCGCCGCCTCGCTTCCCCTTGGTGTCGCGGTCGAGATCGAAGCGATCTTCGCGCTGAAATGACCCGCGTTCCGTTGCCTGCGGCGTTCCTTCGCCTGCCCCTGGCCCACCGCGGGCTGCATGACCACCCGCACGGCGTGATCGAAAATTCGCTGACCGCCTTCCGCGCCGCGATCAATGCGGGCTACGGCATCGAGCTTGACGTGCAACGCAGCGCGGATGACGTGGCTGTTGTCTTTCACGATGACGACATGCACCGCCTGACCGATGCAACCGGTGCGTTTCGCGACCACAGCGCCGCCACACTGGGGCGCACGGTCCTGCGCGGCAGCACCGACACGATTCCGACCTTGGCAGACGTCCTGGCGCTGGTTGCGGGCAAGGTGCCCCTGCTTGTCGAGATCAAGGAAAACTGGAACACGATGGAGGATACCGACGGTATTCTGGAACAGGCGGTTGCCACGGCCCTTGCCACCTACGAAGGGCCGGTCGCGGTCATGGCGTTCAACCCCCATTGCATCGCGCATATGGCCCGCTTTGCACCGGATCTGCCGCGCGGCCTGACGACCGAAGCCTATGATCCGGTCCAGAACGCCCCGATCCCCGCCGAAGTTTGCGACCACCTGCGTGAGATTCCGGACTACGACAGAACCCGGTCAAGCTTCATTTCGCACCAGGTGACCGACCTCGGGCGCCCGCGTGTGGCCGCGCTGAAGGCGCAGGGGGCTGCTGTCCTGTGCTGGACCGTCCGGTCACCTGCAGCCGAGGCAAAGGCCCGCCAGATCGCCGACAATGTGACCTTCGAGGGTTACCTGGCAAAGCTTCCCGCTTGACCTTCGGCATTCCGCTGCCAGTTTCACATTGGTCATATATCCTGCGGGGGTCCGGGGGTGCAAAACCCCCGGCGCGCCGCCAGCCGCGAAAGTACCGATGGCCGACCTGACCCTGCACGACAGCCTGTCCGAGATCTCCGCCCCTGACTGGGACGCCATCGCAGCGCCCGAACAGGCGACAGGGCGTCCGCTTGACCCTTTCACCACCCACCGGTTTCTGGCTGCTCTGGAAACCTCGCGGTCCACCGGCACTGGCACCGGCTGGGAGGCGCGGCCGCTGGCCTTGCGCGACGCTGGCCGCCTCGTGGCCGCGACGCCGCTTTATGTCAAAACCCACAGCCAGGGCGAATACATCTTCGACCACGGCTGGGCCGACGCGCTGGAACGGGCGGGCGGGCGCTACTATCCCAAGCTGCAGATCGCCGTCCCGTTCACCCCTGCCACCGGCCGGCGGTTTCTCGGGGCCCGCGAACACCGCGAGACGCTTTTGCGCGCCGCGATCGGCATCGGCATCCAGAACCGCCTGTCGTCGCTGCACGCCACGTTCTGCACCGCAGACGAGGCCGAGACGCTGGCAGGCGTCGAGGGCACGCTGCACCGCGTGACCCAGCAGTTCCACTGGGAAAACCGGGGCTACGCGACCTTCAACGACTTTCTCGCCGACCTTTCCAGCCGCAAGCGCAAGATGATCCGCAAGGAACGCGAAACGGCACAAGGCCGGGGGCTGACCATCCGCGCGTTGACGGGCGACCAGATCGAACCCCGGCACTGGGGGGCCTTCTGGACCTTCTACCAGGACACGGGCGCCCGGAAATGGGGGACACCCTACCTGACCCGCAAGGCTTTTGATCTGTTCCACGCCACCATGCGCGACGACATGCTGCTGGTTCTTGCCTTCAACGGCGACCGCCCGGTTGCCGGTGCGCTGAACTTCATCGGTCGCGAAACGCTGTATGGCCGCTATTGGGGCAGCGTCGAGGATCACCCCTGCCTGCACTTCGAGCTGTGCTACTATCAGGCCATCGACTGGGCCATCGCGAACGGCCTTTCCCGGGTCGAGGCCGGGGCGCAGGGCGAGCACAAACTTGCCCGTGGCTACCTGCCGGTCGAGACCCATTCGCTGCACTGGATTGCCGAGCCGTCTTTCCGCACGGCGGTCGAGCGCTATCTTCAGGCCGAGCGCAGGGCCGTTGGCGAAGAGATCGAGGTGCTGACCTCGTATGGCCCCTTCCGCCGGGGCGAAATGCAGGACCCCCGCTAAGGAATGCACATCATGTCCGACCTTCTGCCCCCCGACGACCGCACAACCCTGTTGCCGCCCCTGGGCGAAACCGGCTGGGCTGCCGTGCCAGACCGCGATGCAATCCGCAAGGTGATGAAGTTTCGCAACTTCTCCGAGGCCTGGGGCTTCATGTCCCGTGCGGCGCTGGTGGCGGAAAAGCTGAACCACCACCCGGAATGGCGCAATGTCTACAATGTGGTGGACGTGACCCTCTCAACGCATGATTGCCATGGCCTGAGCAAGCTGGACATCGAGCTTGCTCAGGCCATGGACAAACTGGCAGGGACTGCCGATGTCCAGCGCGACCATGGCGCGCCGGTCATGTCGCTGTGTGAGATCCGCGCCCGCAAGGCCTGACCCACCCGGCGGAACCAGCTCCCTCCTCCCTTGTGCCAAGAGGGGCGGGGCCTTTCCCTCAAAGTTCTTCCAGCAGCGCCTCACCCGCCGAAATGTTGCATTCGCCCGGCTTGTCGATGTTCGCCACCGAGACGACGCCATCATCTACCACCAGCGCATAGCGGTTGGACCGGCCGATCAACCCGATCTGCGGGGCAGAGAAGTCCATCCCCACAGACTTGGTGAACGATCCGTCGGCATCGCCCAGCAGCGTGATCCCGGCTTTCGTGGCCCCGGTCGCGTTGTCCCAGGCATTCAGCGTGAAGGGATCGTTGACCGATATGCAGATGATCTCGTCCACGCCCTTGGCACGGAACGCGGCCGCGGTGCGCAGGAAGGATGGCATATGGATGGTCGAGCATGTCCCGGTGAAAGCCCCCGGCAGCGCGAAGATCACGACCTTGCGGCCCTTCAGCTTGCCCGCAAGGCTGATGACTTCCGGCCCATTGGCCCCCATCGTCACCATGCTTGCCTCGGGAAGTCGTTGTCCTGTCGAAATTGCCATCAGTCCGTTCCTCGCAGGTTGCCATTCGCTTGCGGCCGGATATAGCGTTCGCTGCCGTGGTCGGCCAGAGGGAGACTCGGCGAAAAGGAGACGGGGCCAATGCTGAAAGTCGTGATCGTCGGGGCAGGTCAGGCCGGGGCGGCCCTGGCGGCAAAGCTGCGGGCCCTTGGGCACCAGGGCGAGATCGTCATGCTGGGCGACGAACCCGCGCCCCCCTATCAGCGCCCACCGCTGTCGAAGGCCTACCTTCTGGGCGAGATGGAGGAAGATCGGCTTTGGCTGCGGTCCCCCGATTTCTGGACGGAAAACCGGGTGGACTTGCGGCTTGGCCAACCCGTGACGCATCTTGATCCGGTGGCAAAGTCAGTCACCGTCGCGGGTGAGGTGGTGACCTATGACGCGCTTGCCCTGACCACCGGCTCTACCCCCCGCCACCTGCCTGCATCCATCGGTGGTGATCTTGCCGGGGTTTACACCGTCCGCACCCTGGCTGATGTCGATGCGATGCGGGGCGAGTTCCAGCCCGGCCGCCGCGTCATCATCGTTGGCGGTGGCTATATCGGGCTGGAGGCGGCGGCGGTCGCCTCGAAGCTGGGGCTGGATGTGACTGTGCTGGAGATGGCCCCGCGCATCCTGCAGCGGGTCGCCTCACCCGAAACCAGCGACCATGTCCGCGCGCTGCATCTGGCCCACGGGGTTTCGATCCTCGAATCGACCGGCCTTGACCGGCTGATCGGCACGGACCGCGTTTCTGGGGCGCTTTTGCAGGACGGGCGCAACCTGCCGGCCGATTTCGTGATTGTCGGTGTCGGGATCACGCCGAACGCGCATCTGGCGGACAATGCGGGCCTCGAGATCGACAATGGCATCGCGGTCAATGATCTGGGCCAGACGTCCGACGCGGCAATCTGGGCGGCGGGCGACTGCGCCTCGTTCCCGTGGGCGGGTGGCAAGTTGCGGCTGGAATCGGTCGGCAATGCCATCGACATGGCCGAAGCGGTGGCCGCCAACATCCTTGGTGCGGGCCAGCCCTATCAGCCGAAGCCCTGGTTCTGGTCCGACCAGTTCGACCTGAAACTGCAGATCGCTGGCCTGAACACTGGCTACGATCATATCGTCACCCGCGCAGGCGAGGGTGATGCGGTCAGTTTCTGGTATTATCGTGGCGATACCCTGCTTGCCGTTGACGCGATGAACGACGCGCGGGCCTACATGGTCGGCAAGCGCCTGATCGAAGCGGGCAAATCCCCGGCCCCGGACGCAATCACCAGCACCCCCGATCTGAAATCGCTTTTGAAGGCATGAGGATCATCGGCGGGACCCGGCGTGGCCTCAAGCTGGCCGAGGTGGGCGAAGGCGATGCCGCAGCCCATCTGCGCCCCACCTCCGACCGGGTGCGCGAGGCGATCTTCAACCTTCTGATCAACGGCACGCATGGCAACCCCCTTCCCGGCGCGCGGGTGCTGGACCTCTTTGCCGGGACGGGCGCGCTCGGGCTCGAGGCGCTCAGCCGGGGGGCGGCGCATGTGACCTTTGTCGATGATGGCAAGGCGGCCGAGACGCTGATCCGCGCCAATGTGGCAAAGCTTGGGGTCACGGGCGAAACCCGCCTTCTGCGCCAAAGCGCGACCCGGCTTGGACCGAACCCGGGTGCGCTGCATGCGCTGGTGTTTCTTGATCCGCCCTATGGCAAGGGTCTGGGCGAAGCTGCACTTGTCGCCGCCGCCGCAGGGGGCTGGATTGCGCCCGCCGCGATGGTCGTGTGGGAGGAGAACACCCCGCCAACCCCGCCGCCGGGATTTGTCCAGATCGACCAGCGCCGCTATGGCGACACGCTGGTCACCCTGATGCGGGCGCCGTCGTGAATCCTCGTGTGATCCGCCCCGCTGCCGTCCTTTTCGACTGTGACGGCGTCATCGTCGACAGCGAGGGCCCGACCTTCGACCTTCTGATCGCCGATCTTGCCCTGCGCGGCCTGCCGCTGACCCGCCACCAGCTTGAGACGGATTTCATCGGCGGCACGATCGAAACCATCGGCCACAAGGCCAGGACCGCTGGCGCCACCCTGCCCGTTGGCTGGGTCGATGCGATCTACACGCAGATGTATGCGATGCTGCGCGACGGCACGCCCCTGATCCCCGGCATCACCGATGTCCTGGACCGGCTGGATGCGGCCGGGGTGCCCTATGCGGTGGGCTCGAACGGATCGGCGGAAAAGATGCAGATCTCGCTTGGCCAGCACGGGCTTTTGCCGCGTTTCAGGGCGGTA
>JAPLPF010000091.1 GCA_026400325.1 Rhodobacterales bacterium | reverse complement strand
GGCCAGCCCGGCGCCGATGCCATGCCAGGTGGCCCCCTTGCCGTCGATGATCCCATAGGCGGCCCGGCGGACGCCCTGGTCGATGTCGGCACGCACTCTTTCGGTCAAGGCGGCGCCGACCTGGGCTGCAAAGGTGGTGATCCGTGTGGACCCCGCGCGTGCCGCCGACCAGGCCAGAACCTCGCTGTCGCCATGTTCGCCAAGGACATAGGCATGTACGGCCTGTGGTGCGATGCCAAGGTGGCGTCCCAGCAGGGCACGGAAACGGGCGGTATCAAGGATCGTGCCCGACCCGACCACCCGCGCGGGCGGCAGGCCGGACAGGCGCATGGCCACATGGGTCATCACGTCGACGGGGTTCGTCGCGATGAGGAGGATGGCCTCGGGGGCGGTGCGGGTGACCTGACCGATGATCAGGCGAAAGACTTCTGCGTTGCGTTCCAGAAGGTGGAGGCGTGTTTCGCCCGGGGCTTGTGCGACCCCGGCGGCAAGGATCACCACACCGGCGCCGACAAGATCAGGATAATCGCCGGCGCGGACCGTGACGGGGCGGCCAAAGGGGACAGCGTGGGAGATATCCTCGGCCTCGGCCGCGGCGCGGGCCGGGTTGTGGTCGATCAAGACGCCCCGACGATTCCAACTTTCATGTCTGCCTCCACCGCACGTTTCGGAGAAGCGTCGCGTGTCCAACGGGCGGGCGCAAGGGGGGCGAACCTCAGGGCAGGGTGTATGCGCCGATGCCACCGATGATCAGAAAGACGATGACGAAGGGCCAGCGATAGCTTGGCGGCGGGTGGTGGCGGCCCGGAAAGAGTACGGTTTCCCAATAGGCGGGACCATCGTCGGTTTCGTCGAACACCTTGTGCATCACCCAGCCCACGACCAGGGCCGCAAGGGTAAAGAGGACGAGAAACAAGTTGAAGGTCATGGCGCCCCCGGTGTCGCGCGGGGCCGCCGCCCGACCCCTGGCCAGTCTGCGGTCTTGTGGCAGGTCAGACAAGGACCTTGCGGGGACCTTGCGGTTTTCCGGCTAGTCAGACGGGCTGATCTTCGCTACTCTTCCGTCAAAGCCTGGGGGTCACATCCGGGCATGAAGGCAGAGCAGACGTTACAGGCGGACTTCCCATGACTGAGATGGTCTATGGCTCCAATCCCGTTCGGGTGACCGAGCCGGTGCTTCCGCGCTGGTGGCGCACAATGGACAAGTGGACGCTGACTTCGGTCTTCGTCCTGTTCGGGATCGGACTTCTCTTGGGTCTTGCGGCCTCGGTTCCGCTGGCGCAGCGCAACGGACTTGATCCCTACTACTACGTCCAGCGCCAGGCGTTTTTCGGCGGGATCGCGCTGGTGGTGATGCTTGCCATTTCGATGATGTCACCAGACATGGTGCGGCGTCTGGGGGTGATGGGATTTGCGCTGTCGCTGATGGCGCTGATGCTGTTGCCATTATTCGGCACCGATTTCGGCAAGGGTGCGGTGCGCTGGTTCAGCCTTGGCTTTGCCAGCTTCCAGCCGTCGGAATTCCTGAAACCGGGCTTTGTCATCGTGACCGCCTGGCTTATCGCATCGGCCCAGGACCTGAATGGTCCGCCCGGTCGGACGGTATCCTTTGCGATGATGCTGCTCGTTGTGGGCTTTCTTGCAATGCAGCCGGATTTCGGCCAGTCGGCGCTGATCATCTTTGCCTGGGGCGTGATCTATTTCATCGGTGGCGCGCCGATGACGCTGATCGTGGTGATCGGCGGGATCGTGGCCGGGGCCGGGCTGGTCTTTTATGAGGCGTCCGAGCATTTTGCCCGCCGCATCGACGGGTTCCTGTCGCCCGATGTGGACCCGCGCACCCAGCTTGGCTATGCCGCGAACGCGATCCAAGAGGGCGGGTTCTTCGGCGTCGGCGTGGGCGAAGGCCAGGTGAAATGGTCGCTGCCGGATGCCCATACCGATTTCATCATCGCCGTCGCGGCCGAGGAAGACGGCCTGATCCTGGTCCTTGTCATCCTGGCCCTTTACGGGGTGATCGTGGTCCGGTCGCTGGCGCGCCTCGTGCAGGAACGTGACCCCTTTGCCCGCCTTGCCGGGGCAGGGCTGGCCTGCATCTTCGGCGTGCAGGCGATGATCAACATGGGGGTGGCCGTGCGGCTTTTGCCTGCCAAGGGCATGACGCTGCCCTTCGTGAGCTATGGTGGCTCGTCGGTCATCGCAGCGGGGATCACGATGGGAATGCTTCTGGCCCTGACCCGCGCCCGTCCGCGCGGGCAGATGGGCGATGTCTTCAAGCGGGGCCGGTGATGATGGTCATCCGCGTTCCTTGCAACCCTCCCATTGCGGCCCTCCGCCACCCTGGAGGGAGGGCGGCGCAGGTTGCTGACGTCGAAAGCTCGGGCCGATGACCGGCAAGCTGCTTCTGATTGCGGCGGGAGGCACGGGTGGGCACATGTTCCCGGCGCAGGCGCTGGCCGAGGCGATGCTGGCGCGGGGTTGGCGGGTGACGCTATCCACCGACGACCGGGGCGCGCGCTATGCGGGCGGGTTTCCGGCGGCGGTAAAGGTCGAGCGCGTGGCATCGGCCACATTTGCAAGGGGCGGCGCGCTGGCCAAGCTTCTGGCACCGTTCCGCATTGCCGGAGGGGTGATTGCGGCCCTTTGGTCGCAACTGCGCGACAGGCCGGCCGTGGTCGTGGGATTTGGCGGTTATCCGTCGATCCCGGCGCTGTCGGCGGCCTGGGTCTTGCGGCGGCCCCGGATGATCCATGAACAGAACGGCGTTCTGGGACGGGTCAACCGGGTCTTTGCCAGACATGTCCAGAAAATCGCCTGCGGCACATGGCCGACGACCCTGCCTGTCGGCGTGACGGGCGACCCTGTGGGCAATCCGGTGCGACAGGCAATCCTTGATCGGGCCTCGGCACCCTACATTCCGCCCGGGGACTATCCCATGGCACTGGTGGTGATTGGCGGCAGCCAGGGTGCGCGCATCCTGTCAGACGTGGTTCCCGCAGCCGTGGCCAGTCTGCCCGAAGCGTTGCGGGCGAAACTGCGCGTGGCGCATCAGGCCCGCGACGAAGACGCCCACCGCGCGGCGGCCGCCTACGAGGCCGCAGACGTGCGCGCCGAGATTGCGCCCTTCTTTGCCGATATCCCGCGCCGCCTTTCCGAGGCCCAGCTTGTGATCAGCCGATCCGGCGCTTCGTCGGTCGCAGATGTCGCGGTCATCGGGCGTCCCTCGATCCTGATCCCCTTTGCGGCAGCGACGGGCGATCATCAGACCGCGAACGCCAGGGGGCTGGTTGACGCGGGGGCAGCGGTCCTGATCACGGAGGCCGGGCTTGACGCGGCCAGCCTGTCGCGGCACATCGCCGCCATCCTTGATGATCCGGCGCATGCCGAGACGATGGCCCGCAACGCCCTTGCCGAGGGCAAACCCGATGCCACCGCCCGAATGGTGGCGCTGGTCGAAGCCCTGGGAGGAGAAACGCCATGAACGCAGCCACCAAGCTTCCGCTGGAACTGGGGCCCATCCACTTTGTCGGCATCGGCGGGATCGGAATGTCGGGCATCGCCGAGGTTCTGATGACGCTTGGCTACCGGGTGCAGGGGTCGGATGCAAAGGCGTCGAAGATCACCGACCGGCTGGTCAAGCTGGGGGCCACGTTCTTCGAGGGGCAGAAGGCCGGGAATATTGGTGAGGCGGCGGTGGTGGTGATCTCAAGCGCCATCAAGAAGGGCAACCCGGAACTGGAGGAAGCGCGGCTGCGGAAGCTGCCGGTCGTGCGCCGGGCCGAGATGCTGGCCGAACTCATGCGGATGCGGTCGAACATCGCCGTGGCAGGTACGCATGGCAAGACCACGACGACCACGATGGTGGCGACCCTGCTGGACAAGGGGGGCTTCGACCCCACGGTGATCAACGGAGGGGTGAACCGGCTGCCTGCAACGATTGCCATCGTGACCAACATCGACCCCGAGCACATGGAGCATTGGCACACCTTCGACGCGCTGCGGAAGGGGTTCCTGGATTTCGTGTCGAACATTCCGTTCTATGGGCTGGCGGTCTGCTGCACGGATCATCCCGAAGTGCAGGCGCTGGTCGGGCGGGTGACGGACCGCCGGGTGGTGACCTTCGGTTTCAACGCACAGGCCGATGTGCGGGCGCTGAACCTGACCTATGAAAACGGTGTGGCGCATTTCGACATTGCCTTGCAGGCCGAGGATGCGGTGATCGAAGGCTGCACCCTGCCGATGCCGGGGGATCACAACGTCTCGAACGCGCTGGCAGCGGTGGCGGTTGCTCGGCACCTGGGGATGAAGAAGGACGAAATCCGTGAGGCGCTTGCCGGCTTTGCCGGCGTCAACCGGCGCTTCACCAAGGTGGCCGAGGTGAACGGGGTCACCATCATCGACGACTACGGCCATCACCCGGTCGAGATTGCCGCCGTCCTGCGCGCAGCCCGGCAGGCGACAAAGGGGCGGATCATCGCGGTCCATCAGCCGCACCGCTATACGCGGCTTTCCAGCCTGTTCGAGGAATTCTGCACCTGCTTCAACGAGGCCGACGTGGTCGCCATTGCCGATGTCTATGCGGCGGGCGAAGACCCTATCCCGGGGGCTGCCCGCGATGATCTGGTGGCGGGACTTATCGCCCATGGTCATCGCCACGCCCGCGCGCTCTTGGACGAGGCCGACCTTGCGCGACTGGTTCGCGAACAGGCGCGGCCGGGTGACATGGTGGTCTGCCTGGGGGCAGGGACAATCTCGGCCTGGGCGAACGCGTTGCCGGCCAAACTGATGGGGGCGGCTGCGTGAAGCGGGCCAGAACTTTTCGGAAAGTCTTGCAAATTCCTTCAAGGGAATTTGGCTCTTGCCATGTGGTATCGCGCGCATGAGCCTGCCCTTGATCCTTGGGGCGCTTTGGGTTGTCGCCTCTGCCATTGTCGCCATGCTGCCGATGAGAAGCCAGATGGTGCCGGGTGTGGCGCTGCTGGTTGCAGCGCCGGTCCTTCTGGTCTGGATCGGCTGGGTGCATGGCTGGATCTGGCTGGCGCTTGGGCTTTTTGCCTTCATCTCGATGTTCCGCAATCCGTTGCGGTATTTCCTGCGCCGGGCGCTGGGCCGTCCTGCGCCCTTGCCGAAAGAGCTTGAGAAATGATGGTGCCGCTGGCCCTGAGCCTGATCTGGCTGATTGCGGCGAACGTGATCGCAATGTTCCCGTCGCGCGATTATCACTGGCGCGCGGCCTATGTCCTGATCGCCGTCGGTGTGCCTTTGCTGGGCTGGGTCACCTGGGAGGCCGGTCCGATCATCGGCATGGTCGTTCTTGCCGCCGGGGCTTCGGTGCTGCGCTGGCCGGTGGTCTACTTCTGGCGCTGGCTGCGCCGACAACTGGGGTAGGGGAATGCACGGAACCGTTCTGCTGATCGGTCTGGTGACGGTCGTGCTTTCTGCGGCCATGACCTGGGGTGTGGCAAGGCGCTATGGGCGAAGCCGCGCGCTGATCGTGCCGCTGATGGCGGTGCTTTCCGTCGGGGTGCTGATGTGGCGCGCATCCGGGATGGAGGCGCATCAGGCGATGGGGATGATCGCCGTCGCCACGGTCCTTGCCGGCGCTTCGATGGCGGGGGCCTTGATCGGGGTCATGCTGTCGCGCCTGAGCGGGAAATAGCAAACCGTCTGTCCGGGGGACAACCGTTATGGACCCGCCTCCCTATCCGACCCTTGCCAGAACAGGGCTATCCCGGATAGCAGATGTCATGACCTCCCTCCCCACCCCGCGCGGCGCGCTTACCCCGGACCGCCCCCTGTCTGACCTGACCTGGCTTCGGGTCGGGGGGCCTGCGGATTGGCTGTTTCAGCCGGCGGACGAGGATGATCTGGCGGAGTTCCTGGCGGCGCTTGATCCGTCGGTCGCGGTCTTCCCGTTGGGGATGGGGTCGAACCTGATCGTGCGGGATGGTGGTCTCCGGGCGGTGGTGATCCGGCTGGGGCGCGGGTTCAACGGGATCGAAGTTCACGGCGACCAGATCACCGCCGGTGCGGCCGCGCTGGATGCGCATGTGGCGAAACGAGCCGCCGAAGCGGGCCTTGATCTGACCTTCCTGCGCACCATTCCCGGCAGCATCGGGGGCGCGGTGCGGATGAATGCGGGCTGTTACGGGTCCTACGTTGCAGATGTGTTGCAGGAAGTGCGAATCGTCACACGCTCGGGCCGGGTAGAGACCTTGCCTGTCTCGGCATTGGCCTTGCGCTACCGGCAAAGCGCATTGCCCGACGGCGCGGTGATCGTCTCGGCCAGCTTTCGCGCGCCGCAGGGGGATTCGGCGGCGCTGGAGGCGAAGATGGCCGACCAGATCGCTCGGCGCGACGCAAGCCAGCCCACCAGGGACCGCAGCGCGGGATCGACCTTCCGCAACCCGGCGGGATTTTCCTCGACCGGCAGGGCCGACGACAGCCATGAGCTGAAAGCCTGGAAAGTGATCGACGAGGCCGGGATGCGCGGTACCACGCTGGGCGGGGCGCAGATGTCGCCGATGCATTCCAACTTTCTGATCAACACCGGTGGCGCAACTGCCGCAGACCTGGAAAATCTGGGCGAGGATGTGCGAAAAAAGGTTTTCCAATCAAGCGGCATCACGTTAGAGTGGGAAATCATGCGGGTCGGAGAACGCCTGCAGGACTAACGATATCACGGGGCACATAAGCCCCGGATGAGGCAGTGTATGGCGGGCGCATCGAGCAGGATGCCCCCCAAAGTGGCGGTGTTGATGGGTGGACTTTCCGCTGAGCGGGAGGTTTCCTTGTCGTCGGGGCGCGAGTGCGCCCTTGCCCTTCGGGAGGCTGGATATCAGGTGATCGAGGTCGATTGCGGCCCCGATCTTGCTGTGCGCCTGTCCGAAACCCGGCCCGACGTCTGCTTTAACGCATTGCATGGCCGCTGGGGCGAGGATGGCTGCGTGCAGGGCATCCTCGAATGGCTGCAGATCCCGTATACCCATTCGGGTGTGCTCGCGTCAGCCCTGGCGATGGACAAGGCGAAGACCAAAGAGGTGTATGCCGCCGCGGGACTTCCGGTCGTGGCCAGCGTGATCGCGACGAAAGAGGCGGTCGAGGCCAGGCATGTCATGGCCCCGCCCTATGTGGTCAAGCCGAACAACGAAGGCTCGTCGGTCGGGGTCTACATCGTGCGCGAGGGGTCGAATACCCCGCGCATGGCGGCGTCGATGCCCGCTGCGGTGATGGTGGAAGCCTACGCCCCTGGGCGCGAGTTGACGACAACGGTGATGGGCGACCGGGCGCTTGGGGTGACGGATATCCTTACCGACGGCTGGTATGATTATGACGCGAAGTACAAGCCCGGCGGCAGCCGTCACGAATGTCCCGCGAACATCCCCACCGGGATTGCCGAGGCCTGTCTAGACTACGCCTTGCGCGCGCATCGGGCGCTGGGGTGCAGGGGCGTGAGCCGCACGGATTTCCGCTGGGACGAGGCGCGCGGTCTGGCGGGGCTGATCCTGCTGGAGACAAACACCCAGCCGGGCATGACGCCGACGTCGCTTGCCCCCGAGCAGGCGGCGATGCGGGGGATTTCCTTTGCCGCGTTCTGCGACTGGATGGTGAGGGACGCGTCATGCAACCGCTGACCGCGCGCCGCTATGCAAATCCTCCGGGCGGCCTTGCCGGCAAGCACGCTGCGCGCCGCGATCCGGCACCGTCGAAATGGGCCTATCGCAAGCAGCGCTGGCTGCTGACGCCCTATGTGCGCGCCTTTCTGCGCACCGGTTTGCCGACGCTGGTGCTGGTCGGGGCCGCGTCCATCTGGATTGGCCATGAGCCGAACCGCCTGGCCCTTCTCGCGCACCTTACCGAACTGCGCGCGGAATTCGAGGCGCGCCCGGAATTCCGCGTGTCGCTGGCCCGGATCGAAGGCGCATCGCCCGAGTTGGCCGAGGCGGTTCGGGCACGTCTCGGGCTTGATCTGCCGATGTCGTCGTTCGACATCGACCTTGACGCCGCTCGGGCACGGATCGAGACCCTTGATGCCGTGAAGCAGGCGGATCTTCGGGTGCGGTCCGGCGGTGTCCTGCAGGTCATGATCACCGAACGGGTCCCGGTGGTCGTCTGGCGGACCGACGGCGGCCTGACGCTGGTCGATGAGGATGGCAACCGGGTTGCGGGCCTTCTGTCCCGCTCGGACCGGCCCGACCTGCCGCTGATTGCGGGCGAGGGGGCCGATCTTGCCGCCGCCGAAGCGCTGGACCTGATGGCCGCGGCCGGCCCCCTGTCCCCGCGCATTCGCGGCCTCGTCCGGATGGGAGAGCGGCGCTGGGACCTGATCCTTGATCGCGACCAGCGGGTGATGCTGCCCGAAAAGAACCCTGTCCAGGCGCTTGAGCGTCTTCTGGCGCTGGACCACGTCGAAGACATCATGAACCGCGACATCCTGACCGTCGATCTGCGGTCCGACCACCGCCCCACCCTTCGCCTTAGCCCCAACGCCCTTGCCGAGGCGCGCCGCGCCATCGGCATCGAAACCGTGGAGAACGAACTGTGACCGATCTCTATACCTCGCAGCGCACCATGCGGAACATGCGCCGCGCCGCCATGCAGCGTGGCGTCATTGCCATTCTGGATGTGGGCACCAGTAAAATCGCCTGTCTGATCCTGCGCTTTGACGGGCCGGACCGTCTGCGCGAACAGGATGGCGTCGGGCCGATGGCCGGGCAAAGCCAGTTCCGGGTGATCGGGGCGGCGACCACGCGGTCGCGCGGGGTGCGCTTTGGCGAGATTGCCGTGATGAACGAGACCGAGCGCGCGATCCGCACGGCGGTTCAGGCGGCGCAGAAGATGGCGAATGTGCGGGTCGATCATGTGATCGCCTGCTTCTCGGGGGCGGAACCCCGCAGCTATGGCCTGGCGGGCGAGCTGGACCTGCAAGACAGCGTAGTGACGGAACAGGACGTAAGCCGCGTGCTGGCCGCCTGCGACGTGCCTGACCTTGGGGCGGGGCGCGAGGTGCTGCATGCCCAGCCGGTGAACTTTGCGCTGGACCATCGGTCTGGCCTTGGCGATCCACGCGGGCAGATCGGGCATCGCCTTGCTTGCGACATGCACCTTCTGTCGGTCGATGGCGATGTGGTGCAGAACCTGCTTTACTGCATCAAGCGCTGTGATCTGGAATTGGCGGGGATTGCGTCCTCGGCCTATGTTTCGGGGATTTCCAGCCTGGTCGAGGATGAGCAGGAGCTGGGCGCGGCCTGCATCGACATTGGTGGCGGGGCGACCGGGCTGTCGATCTTCATCAAGAAGCACATGATCTATGCGGATTCGGTGCGGATGGGCGGGGATCATGTGACCAGTGACATCTCCAAGGGCCTGCAGATCCCGCTGGCGGCGGCAGAGCGGATCAAGACCCGGCACGGCGGGCTTTATGCCACCGGCATGGACGACCGCGAGATGATCGATATCGGCGGGGACAGTGGCGACTGGGAGAAGGATCGCCGCCAGATCAGCCGGACCGAACTGATCGGGATCATGCGGCCACGGGTCGAGGAAAACCTGGAGGAAGTGCGCGCCACGCTGGACGCGGCCGGGTTCGACAGCCTGCCCAGCCAGCAGATCGTGCTGACCGGCGGCGGCAGCCAGATCCCTGGGCTGGACGGCCTTGCGACGCGCATCCTGGGCCAGCGCGTTCGGCTGGGCCGACCGCTGCGGGTGCAGGGTCTGCCACAGGCTGCGACGGGCGCGGCTTTTGCCAGCGCCGTCGGGCTTTGCCTGTTCGCGGCGCACCCGCAGGACGAATGGTGGGACTTCGAAATCCCGGCCGAACGCTACCCGGCGCGGTCACTGCGGCGGGCGGTCAAATGGTTCAAGGACAACTGGTGACCACAATATCCGGCCCCGAGGGCGAAATGCCGCTGAAATCAGGGACAATCCCCCCAGATTTTGCGGTAATCCGGTCTTTTTCTCGTGACCTTTGGCCGGGTTGTGGATAGAATCGGGGATAAGTCGGTTTATCGGGCACACGGGACAGGTGCTTGCAAGGCTGAAAAAGAAACAGGCGGCGAACAAGAAACGGACGGGCAAACCCATGGCACTCAATCTGACGATGAACTCCGAGCGTGAAGAGCTGAAGCCGCGCATCACCGTCTTCGGTGTGGGCGGGGCAGGCGGCAACGCGGTGAACAACATGATCGACAAGGCGCTGGAAGGCGTCGAGTTTGTCGTGGCCAACACCGACGCGCAGGCCCTGCAGCAAAGCCGGGCCCATGCACGCATCCAGATGGGTGTGAAGGCGACCGAAGGGCTGGGCGCGGGCGCCAGGCCGTCGGTCGGCGCGGCAGCGGCTGAGGAGACGATCGAAGAGATCGTCGATCATCTGGCCGGCGCGCACATGTGCTTCATCACCGCCGGGATGGGCGGCGGCACCGGCACCGGGGCAGCCCCGATCATCGCGCAGGCCGCGCGGGAGCTGGGCGTTCTGACCGTGGGCGTGGTGACCAAACCCTTCCAGTTCGAGGGCGGCAAGCGGATGCGCCAGGCCGAGGACGGCATCGAGGCGCTGCAGAAGGTGGTCGATACCCTGATCATCATCCCGAACCAGAACCTCTTCCGGCTGGCCAACGAGCGGACGACCTTCACCGAAGCCTTCGCGATGGCCGACGATGTCCTTTACCAGGGCGTCAAGGGCGTGACCGACCTGATGGTGCGCCCCGGCCTCATCAACCTTGACTTTGCCGACGTGCGCGCGGTGATGGACGAGATGGGCAAGGCGATGATGGGCACCGGCGAAGCCAGCGGCGACGACCGGGCGATCCAGGCGGCGGAAAAGGCGATTGCCAACCCGCTTCTGGATGAAATCAGCCTGAACGGCGCGCGGGGTGTGCTGATAAACATCACCGGCGGTCATGACCTGACCCTGTTTGAACTGGACGAGGCCGCAAACATCATCCGCGAAAAGGTGGACCCCGAGGCGAACATCATCGTGGGTTCCACCCTTGATACCAGCATGGAAGGCCGGATTCGCGTGTCGGTCGTGGCCACTGGCATCGACGCCACGTCGCAGAAGGCCGAGGTTCCGGTCGCGCGCCGGTCGATGGCAGCACCGCTGACCCTGACCCCCGCGCATCAGCCCGCGATGTCGCAGCCGGCTTCGTTGGCACTTTCGATTGCGGATACGATCCCCGAGATCGACGAAGATCTTGAGACAGGGCTTTTCGACGCCGCCGCGTCGCAGGCCGGCATCGACGATGAAGCTGACACTGTTGCCGATGATCTGCCGCCGCCGGCCTATCGTCCGCAGCCGGCACAGCAGCCAGCGATGATCCGGTCCGCCCCGGCCTCGATCGAGGCGGATGCCGGTGATTTTGTCGCCCCGCGCCCGCGGACAGCCGGCACTCCCTCACCCGAGGCACTCGCCCGACTGCAGGCGGCTGTCAGCCGCCCCGCCACAGGAGCGGCCAAGTTCGCACGGCCGCAGCCGGTTGCGGCGGTCCCGGCCCCCCCGGTCGAGGCGCCTGCCACAAAGCCGCGCTTCGGGATCGGCTCGCTGATCAACCGCATGGCGGGGCACCTGGATGCGGGCAACCCGATCCCTGCCCCGGCAGGCCGCGCTCAGCCCCCTGTCACGGCCTATGATGACGACCACGAGGCCGATACTGACCAGGACCGGATCGAGATTCCCGCTTTCCTGCGCCGTCAGGCGAACTGAAACCCTGGTGCGCCGCACTGTCAGGAAAGGCCCGGGTTTCCGGGCCTTTCCCTTTTTGTACAATGGGTTGTGCATAGCCCTGGCCGTGTTTCAACCCTGTCACATACCGTCACAAAGAGTGAGTTGAGGTCACGCCCGCCAACGTCTAGCTAATGGCACAAGGTGGAGGGGTCGAACCCGCCACGACATGAGGCAAGACAAGACGTGCAGAACACTCTGAAATCTTCGGCGACCTTCACGGGGCCGGGCCTGCATACGGGCCAGACTGTTCGCATGACCGTGCATCCGGCGCCGGTTGGTCACGGTATCTGGTTCCGTCGCTGTGATCTGCCCGGTCGCCCGCTGGTTCCAGCGACCTGGGACGCTGTGACGCCCTCGCGGCTTTGCACGGTGATCGAGAACGCCGATGGCGTGTCAGTTTCGACAATCGAACATGTGATGGCTGCCCTTGCCGGGTCTGGCGTCCACAATGCGCTGGTCGATCTTGACGGGCCGGAAGTTCCGATCCTTGACGGGTCCGCCCTGTCTTTCGTGACCGGCTTCATTCTTGTCGGCATTGAAGAACAGGATGCACCCGTCCGCGCCATCCGTGTGCTGAAGCCGGTCGAAGTGCGCGACGGCGAGGCCGTTGCGCGGCTTGAGCCGGCCGAGATGCTGGAGATCGATTTCCGGATCGATTTTGTGGACGCCGCCATCGGGCTGCAATCGCGCCGGCTGAACATGGCCAATGGCGCCTTCGTGCGCGAGCTTTCCGACAGCCGCACCTTCTGTCGCCAGTCCGATGTCGATGCGATGCGCGAAAAGGGCCTTGCCCTTGGCGGCACGCTGCAGAATGCGGTGGTCTTTGACGGCGACAAGGTTCTGTCACCGGGCGGGTTGCGCCATGCCGACGAACCGGTACGCCACAAGATGCTGGATGCGTTGGGAGATCTTGCGCTGGCCGGTGGGCCGATCCTTGGCCGCTATACCGGCGAACGGGCCGGGCATGCCCTGACCAACCGGCTTTTGCGTGCGCTCTTTGCCGATTCGACGGCTTTCGTTCTGGTGGACTGTGGTCCGCAGACGGTGGGCAAGCTTCCCGGTGTCGGCGTGCATGCTGGCGACCTTCCCTTGCACGCCTGAAGGTCGCTTCAGACGGACGTACGACACGCAAAAGTCACGAAAGGCGTTTTGCGCCCCGGATTTATCTGTGATAGGACGACGCAAAGGCCGGGGCAAACTGCCCCAGCTGGGCAGTTTTGGGTAGGCGGACTATGGCAGGCACCAGACCCGGCGCGAGGGTTCTAGCGACAGCGCTTCTGGTCACGGCAATGCTGGCCGGTTGCGAAAGCGGTCCAAAAGAACGCGCGCTGGACACTTATACCGCTGAGGAAATCTTCAAGCAGGGCGAGCTTTCACTGGTCAACACGCGGCGACCGGATGATGCACTGGTCTACTTCCAGGAAGTCGAGCGGCTGTACCCCTATACGGAATACGCCAAGCGGGCCTTGATCATGCAGGCCTACGCCTTGCACAAGGCCAAGAAATACCCCGAGGCGCGCGACGCAGCGCAAAGGTTCCTTGACTTCTACCCCGGCGATGAAGATGCGCCCTATGCGCTGTATCTCATGGCCCTGTCCTACTACGACCAGATCGATGATGTCGGCCGCGATCAGGGCCTGACGTTCCAGGCGCTCAAGGGCATGCGCGACGTGATCGAGACCTATCCCGACAGCGACTATGCCCGGTCGGCGATCCTGAAGTTCGACCTGGCCTTCGATCAGCTTGCCGCCAAGGAAATGGAAATCGGGCGTTACTACCTGAAGCGGGGCAATTATGCCGCCGCCATCAACCGCTTCCGCACTGTCGTGCAGGATTTCCAGACCACGTCGCATACCGCCGAGGCGCTGCACCGGCTGGTTGAAAGCTATCTGGCGCTTGGCCTTGTCGACGAAGCGCAAACTGCGGCTGCGATCCTTGGCTACAACTACCAGTCCTCACCGTTCTATCAGGACAGTTTCCGCCTGCTGAAGGGTCGGGGCCTGTCGCCCGAGGTCAAGGGCGATGGCTGGCTGGCCGAAGTCTACCGCCAGATGGTGCGCGGCGAGTGGCTCTGACCATGGTGCGCAACAGATGCGCACCCTGCGGACCCGACGATGCTGCGTAGCCTCGAGATTCGCGATGTCCTGATCATTGATCGGCTGGAGCTTGCGCTTGGGCCGGGGCTGAACGTGCTGACCGGCGAGACCGGGGCCGGCAAGTCGATCCTTCTGGATGCGCTTGGCTTTGTGCTGGGCTGGCGGGGCCGGGCCGAGCTGGTGCGCCAGGGCGCCACGCAGGGTGAAGTTACGGCAGTCTTCGATCTGCCCCGGAGACACGCCGCCCGGGTCGTGCTGGCCGAAGCCGGAATCGAGGTTGAGGATGAGCTGATCCTGCGCCGGGTGAACGCGTCGGACGGTCGCAAGACCGCCTGGGTCAACGACCGTCGCGTGTCGGGCGAGGTCTTGCGTGATCTTTCCGACCATCTGGTCGAACTGCATGGCCAGCACGACGACCGCGGCCTTTTGAACCCACGGGGTCACAGGGCCCTTCTGGACGCCTTTGCCGGGCTGAATCTTGCTGCGCTGCGGGGGGCTTGGGTCCGCCAGCGCGAAACCCGGTCGGAGCTTGCTGCTGCCGAGGAATCGCTGGCCCGCGCCGCCGCCGAAGTGGATTTCCTGCGCCACGCGGTGGCCGAGCTTGACAGGTTGAACCCCGAACCGGGCGAGGACGCGGCGCTGGATGCCCGCCGTCGCATGATGCAGGGCGCCGGGCGCATCCGCGACGACGTGGCCAAAGCCTTGACCGCCCTTTCCGACGATGGTGCCGAAGGCCGGATGCGCGACGCGTTGCGCTGGCTTGACGGCGCTGCCGACAAGGCCGAAGGGCGGCTGGAGACGGCCATGTCCGCGCTGAACCGGGCACTGATCGAACTTGGTGAAGCGCAGGCAGGCGTCGAAGGCGCGCTGGAAGCGCTTGATTTCGATCCCGGAGAACTGGAGCGGACCGAAGAACGTTTGTTCGCGATCCGTGCCCTTGCACGCAAGCATGGCGTGCCTGCGGATGACCTTGGCGGGTTTGCCGAAGGTCTGCGCGCACGACTTTCAGCAATCGACGGTGGGGCCGCGGGGCTTGCCCGGTTGCAGAAGGCCGTGACCGAGGCCGAAGCTGACTACGCGGTCGAGGCGAAGCGCATCACGGCCGAACGCCGCGCAGCGGCCTTGTCGCTTGATGCCGCCATGGCGGCCGAGCTTGCGCCGCTCAAGATGGAGCGCGCGGTCTTTGCCACCGAGGTTGCGGGCGGCGAGCCGGGCCCCGAGGGGGTGGATGCAGTAACCTTTACCGTCGCCACCAACCCGGGAGCGCCCTCAGGCCCGTTGAACCGCATCGCCTCGGGCGGTGAGCTTAGTCGCTTTCTTTTGGCACTGAAGGTCTGCCTGACCGGTGACAACCCCGGCTTGACCCTGATCTTCGACGAAATCGACCGTGGGGTCGGTGGGGCGACGGCAGATGCCGTGGGTCGTCGGTTGCAGGCCCTGGCGCATGGGGCACAGGTTCTGGTCGTGACGCACAGCCCGCAGGTTGCCGCCTTCGGCGCGCATCACTGGCGGGTGGAAAAGCGGGTCACCGGGGACCAGACCCTGTCGACCGTGACCGCCTTGCCGCCCTCAGAACGGGTTGAAGAGATTGCCCGGATGCTGGCTGGCGACACGGTGACCGAGGCCGCGCGCGCCGCTGCCAGGGCGCTTCTGGCGGGCTGAAGCTGCATCCGTCGCAGGACGACAGAACGCCGGGCAATCGGGCAGCCTGCCTTTTGTTACGGCATTATTACAAGACCCATGCGCCTGTTGCATGACGGGAATTCAACATCAGGTCTGCCATGCTGCACTGCAGCGTCCTATCTTCAAGCCAAGAAGAAAGGAGCCATCTCATGCTCAACCTGTTCAAATCTCTGGTGTCCGTCAGCGTCGCCAGGACCATCAGCGAACGCGAGCGCGACTACCTGAACGCAGCCGTTTCGCGGTTTGACCTGGAACGCCGCGAACGCGAGATCGACCACGGCCTCTTCCGGACGCCCCATCCCTATCTTTAGTCCTGGGCCAACCCCGGCACCAGCTTGCCGGGGTTCATCAGATCAAGCGGGTCAAGCGCGCGTTTGAGGGCGCCCATCACCGCCCAGGCCGGGCCATGTTCGGCCGCCATCAGATCGCGTTTGCCAAAGCCGATGCCGTGTTCCCCGGTGATCGTTCCCCCAAGCCGCAGCGCCCGTTCGGCCATCCGGACCGCCAGCGCCTTGGCGGCCACGACCTCGTTGCCGGATGCAGGATCGACCAGCAGGATCGCGTGAAAGTTGCCGTCGCCAACATGGCCAAGGATCGGCCCCGGCACACCGCTGGCCGCGATGTCGGCCTGGGTTTCTGCCACCGCCTCGGCCAGCCGTGAGATCGGCACGCAGACATCTGTCACCACCGCCTTTGTGCCGGGACGCGACGCGAGGATCGCAGGATAGGCGCTGTGGCGCGCGGCCCAAAGGCGGGTGCGGTCCTCTTGCCGTTCGGCCCATTGCAGCCCGTCCGCGCCAAAATCTTCGGCCAGCGTGCGAAAGCGGCGCACGTCTTCGGCAACGGCTTCCGGGGTGCCATGAAACTCGACCAACAACTGGGGGGCAAGGGGCAGGGACAGATGCGAAAAGGCGTTGCAGGCCGCTACAGTGCTTTTGTCCAGAAACTCGATCCGCGCCGGGGCAAGGCCCATCTGCATGGTGGCGATCACGCAATCAACCGCCGCACCTACGGTCGGGAAGGCTGCCACGGCGGTC
>JAPLPF010000089.1 GCA_026400325.1 Rhodobacterales bacterium | reverse complement strand
CGCAGCGGCAGGTGCTGGCGTTGATCGGCATCGTGCACTGCCCGGCCTCGCCCGACCTCAACGCCGCCGCGGCGGAGTTCCAGAAGGTCTGCAGGTGAGAGCCTGGCGGGGCGCTGGCGCTGGCCCGGGAAGGCGCCATGGTGACGGTCACCGATCTTGACGGGCGGCGCGCGGCGGCGGTCGCCGAGGAAATCGTCGCCACCGGCGGCAAGGCCGAAGCGATGGCCCTGGATGCCGGCGATGACGCAGCCGTGCTGCGCGCCATCGACAGGGTCGCGGCCCGCGGTCGGCTGGATATCCTGCATTCGCATGCCGGCATTCAGGTGCCGGGCCGCCTGACCGACGTGAGCCCGGAGGGCATGGATGCTTCGTGGCGGCTGAATGTCCGCGCCCATTTCATCGCGGCGCGGGCCGCCATGCCGCACATGCAGCGCCAGCGCAGCGGGTCGATCATCATCACTGCCTCGAATTCGGGGGTGCAGCATGATCGCGGCATGATCGCCTATGGCACGACCAAGCACGCCGTCATTGCCATGACCCGCCAGATCGCCGTGGACTATGCCGCCGACAACATCCGGTGCAACGCGCTCTGCCCCGGATTTGTCGATACGCTGTTCAATCATGGGTTCGAGCGGCAGATGGGCGGGCGCGACGCGCTGGAAGCCTATGTCGCCCGGTCCATCCCGATGGGCCGCTGGGCCACGGTCGAGGAGATTGCCGAAAGCATCGTTTACCTGGCCTCTGACCAGTCAAGCTTCATGACCGGGCATGCCCTTGTGATCGACGGGGGCGAGTGTCTTTAGTGACGGGTGTCTTGCAAGGCCTAAGCCTCGCTCAGGGCGACCTTCATGTCCTTCACAAGGTAGATCACCTCGCCGTCCGCCTCGACCCGGCCGTCGGCGACGCCCATGGTCAGGCGGCGGGTGGTCAGGGCCTTGGTGAAATCGACGAAATAGGTAAGCCGCTTGCGGTCGGGGCGGACCATGCCGGTCAACTTGACCTCACCCACGCCAAGCGCATAGCCGCGCCCAAGCCAGCCGCGCCAGCCAAGGTTGAAGCCGGTCAGTTGCCAAAGACCGTCAAGGCCAAGACAGCCGGGCATGATCGGGTTGCCGGGAAAATGGCACTCGAAAAACCACAGATCGGGCGTGATGTCGAACTCGGCGACCACATGACCCTTGCCGTGCTCGCCTCGATCTTCCGAGATGTCGGTGATCCGGTCCATCATCAGCATCGGCGGGGCGGGCAACTGGGCGTTGCCAGGGCCGAAAAGCTCTCCCCTCGAACAGGCAAGCAGGGCCTCCTTGTCGAAGCTGGTTGGATAAGACGCCATCCCTTGTGGTCCCCCGCAATGCCAATAACCTTTCCTAGCATCGGTCTGCGAAGAGTGGCAAGGGTGGCCACCAAGGACTTGGGTGGTGCGGACATGACAGGCCCGGATGGGTTCATTCCCGCCGGTCGGATGATCAACCGACCGGCCAGTCCCGCCGTCGTTTTGCCGCTGTGGATCGTTCAAAGGGCGATTTTGCGCGGATTGGCGGCCCCACGGCCGGAAAAAAGGCGAATCCCGTTGAATAACGCGGGCAGCGGGGCATATATGGCCGGTAACAGGCCCAACACTTGCAGGCAGGCGCGTGAACAGCAGCACCCATGTTGCAGACTGGTTGAAGGCCGGGGGCTTGCGCCCGACGCGCCAGCGGCTTGCACTGGCCGGGCTGCTTGTCGGTGATGGCCTGAACCGGCATGTGACGGCGGAAAGCCTGTTTGCCTTGTCTTCGGGCGCGGGTGAGAAGGTCAGCCTTGCCACGGTCTACAACACGCTGCGCGCCTTCTGCGAGGCTGGCTTGCTGAACGAAGTCGTGGTCGACGGGTCGAAAAGCTATTTTGATACCAGGATGGACGATCATCCGCATTTTTACTGGGAAGACAGCCATACCCTGACCGATGCCCCGGCGGACGAGTTGCACATCGCCGGTCTGCCAAAGGCACCGGATGGGATGGAAGTCGCGCGGGTCGATGTGGTGATCCGGCTGCGGCGGGCGTGAACCCGGGCGGGGTGATCCCCCGCCCAATTCTGATCTGAAATGTCCGGCGTCACTTCGGCACAAGCACGGTGTCGATGACGTGGATCACACCGTTCGACTGGTCGACATCGGCGATCGTGATGGTGCCGATGTTCTTCGATTCCGAATAGACCATGGCCATGTCGCCCTTGAAGCGGACCGACAGTGCGTCGCCCGACAGGGTTTTCAGGTTGGCATAACCATCGGGCCCCACCTTGGCGCGCAGATCGGCCAGCTTCAGGTCACCCGCCACGACATGCGCGGTCAGAACCTTGACCAGCATGTCCTTGTTTTCGAGCTTGAGCAGCGTCTCGACGGTGCCGGCAGGCAGCGCCGCAAAGGCATCGTTCACCGGGGCAAATACGGTGAAGGGGCCGGGACCGCTGAGCGCGTCAACAAGGCCTGCAGCCGTCACAGCCGCGACAAGCGTTGTGTGGTCGGCCGAGTTCACCGCGTTTTCCACGATGGTCTTGCTGTCGAACATCGGGGCACCGCCGACATCGGGGTTGGCAAAGGTGGCCTGGGCAAAACCGGTCAGCGCGATGGCGCCAAGGATCAGTCGAAGCGACATGGGGGGTCTCCGTCTATCGGTCAGCCGGACCATCCGGCTGTCACGCTGGAAGGAACGGGGCCGGTCGCCGCAAAGTTTCGCGCCGCCGTGTCACGCCTGCGTGAGGGGGATCAGAACCACTGGCCGGGGTCCATGAGCCCAAGGTCCACAAGCTGCTGGCTTTGCCAGTCGAAGGGCACGGACTCGTGCCAGCGAAAGCTTGCGATCGCATGGCGCGAACCGGGGTTGCTGCGCAGGGCCTTGGCCGTGCGGAAAGAACAGACTGCGGCAGTCAGATTATGGTGCCAGGGGCAGGACAGGGTGTTCAACTCTTCGTCGTTCAACGTGAAGTCCGGGGCCATCCGCAGACCCTGCCGGGCACGAAACAGCGAGACCCGGTCGATCCTGCGGCGGGCCCAGGGCACATGTTCTTCGAACCGCCAGCGCAGGCCGCCAAAGAAATCCATCTGCCGGTCCTTCGGCTCCCAGCTCTTTGCTGGGTCCTTGCGCGCCTGGGCATGATACCCGGTCCGGTCCATCCAGACATCGGTCAGAGACACCGCGTTGCCGTTCACTGCCAGATCGCCCGCGTAAAGGTCGATCACGCAGGTCACCATCGCCGCGCGGCGTTCTTCGGCGTGGAAGGTCAGCAACTCGCCGACACGGCGCGTCTCGGAGAACGGGAAGAACAGATACTCGGCGTTGTAGCAGCAATGGACCCAGGCCCCGGCAACTGCGTCCATCATCGCGTTGACCGCCCCGGGCAAGGCGGCTTCGGCAAAGACGTCATGGGTGACGACATGGATGCGGTCTTCATGCTCTGGCGAAACCTCGACACCTTCGGGTGCCAGCAGCACGACATCACGAAAGCCGCGCGCCAGCAGGTGGGCAAGGGTCGAATCGATCTCGACCTCGTCTTCGGCCATGACGATGGCCAGCGGACCGCGCGCAAGGTCGGCAGCTTTGGCGGTCAGCAGGGCGGCAATCGAGGCGTGGCGCATGGGTCTCCGGTCGGGGTCGGGGCGAAATGTCGGGGTCGGCCCG
This sequence comes from Rhodobacterales bacterium, assembly GCA_026400325.1. GTDB lineage: Bacteria > Pseudomonadota > Alphaproteobacteria > Rhodobacterales > Rhodobacteraceae > Tabrizicola. The sequence goes on along the minus strand of JAPLPF010000089.1, from coordinate 22,757 downwards.
CAGGGTCAACGATCCGGCCAAAGGATGCAAGGCCAAGGCTGCGCCCTGACGCCGGGCTGCACGGTTGCGGCGGGGCCCGGTTCTGCGGTAAAAGCCCCGCGTCCCCGGAGAGGCATCCATGACCGACGCGAAAAAGCTGTTCGTCAAGACTTACGGCTGCCAGATGAACGTCTATGACAGCGACCGCATGGCCGAGGCCCTGGGCGGTGCAGGCTATGTCACCACCGAACTGCTGGACGAAGCAGACATGGTTCTGCTGAACACCTGCCACATCCGCGAAAAGGCGTCAGAGAAGCTGTATTCCGACCTTGGACGGCTGCGCGCGCTCAAGGCCGCGAAGCCCGGGCTCAAGGTCGGGGTCGCCGGCTGCGTGGCCCAGGCCGAGGGCGCCGAAATCCTGCGCCGGTCCCCGGTGGTCGATCTTGTTGTCGGCCCGCAGGCCTATCACCGCCTGCCCGAGATGGTGAAAGCCGGCGGGCGGCAGGTCGATACGGATTTTCCGGTCGAGGACAAGTTTTCCAGCCTGCCGGACAGGAAGGTCAGCCGCGGCCCGACAGCCTTTCTGACGGTTCAGGAAGGGTGCGACAAGTTCTGCGCCTTCTGCGTGGTCCCCTACACCCGCGGGGCCGAGGTCAGCCGACCCGCCGCCCGCATCCTGGACGAGGCGCGCGGACTGGCGGCGCAGGGTGTGCGCGAGATCACGCTTCTGGGGCAGAACGTCAACGCCTATCACGGCGAAGGGCCGCACGGTGTCTGGGGGCTGGCGCGGCTTTTGCGCGCGCTGGCCGAAATCGACGGGCTGGAGAGGCTGCGCTATACCACCAGCCATCCCAACGACATGGAAGATGACCTGATCGCCGCCCATGGCGATCTGCCCCAGCTCATGCCCTATCTGCACTTGCCGGTGCAGTCAGGATCGGACCGGATCCTGAAGGCGATGAACCGCAAGCATACCGCCGAAACCTATCTGCGGCTGATCGACCGTGTCCGGGCTGCCCGGCCCGACATCCTGTTGTCTTCCGATTTCATCGCGGGGTTTCCGGGCGAAACCGATGCCGATTTCCGGGCCACGCTGGACCTGATCCGCACGGTGGGGTTCGGGCAGGCCTACAGCTTCAAGTATTCGCCCCGGCCGGGCACGCCCGCCGCCGAAAAGACCCCGGTCGCGGCCGAGGTGGCCGATGCCCGCCTGCAGGAGTTGCAAGCCCTGCTCACCGCGCAGCAGCGCGCGGTGCAGGACGCGATGATCGGACGCGACGTGACGGTGCTTTACGAAAAACCCGGACGCATGCCTGGCCAGATGATCGGGAAGTCGGATCACCTTCATGCTGTCCATGTCGGCGACCCGCAGGGCCGAATCGGACAACTTGTGCGAGTGCGCGTGTTAGCTTCTTCGTCCAACTCCCTTGCGGGCGGCAAACTTTCAGAAAACCCGTGACGGCATCAGAGTGTTGTATTTTGGCCTTTGGGGCAGCAGTTTTTCGCGAGTTGGCGAGAAAAACTGATGAAGGGGCCCAAGAATTCCTTCTCTTTGCCCCGTTTCGCCTGCCTTATCAGTGCAATCAGAGGCGCGGCCGGACCCGGTCGCCCGCGTTCAAGGAGTAAGGGTTTGATGATGACTGAGAGCATGTCTCGGCGTGCGCTCGTTTTGGCAGTGGTCAGCGTTGGACTGTTTGCCGGAACAACAGCCATGGCGCAGGACGCCCAGATCACCGGCAAGATCGAGTGGGGAATGTGGATCGACGCCGACGGCTGCCAGCACTGGTGGGCGGATGGCGGGACCGAAGGCTACATGGTGCCGCGGCGCAACGCCAAGACCGGCAAGCCTGTCTGCCTGAAGACGACCAGTTGCCTGACGGAAAGCACGGACGCCTTCTTTGCGTCGGCAAGTGCCAATCTGACAACGGCAGGCCGGTCGGAACTGGAAACCTTCTTCCGCCAGACCGAAGCTTTTTCCTATTCTATCGCAGGGCACACCGACAGCCAGGGCTCGGACAGCTACAATCAGGGCCTGTCCGAGGCGCGCGCAAAGGTGGTGGCCGATGTGGCCCGGTCCGTAGGTGCTGTGGTTGACAGCGAGACCGGCTTTGGCGAGACGAAACCCGTCGCCTCGAACGCCACGTCTGCCGGCATGGCGAAGAATCGCCGTGTCGAAGTCCTGTGCAAGAAAGGCTGATCAGCATGACCCTTGCAAGAACTTGGACTCCAGTGACAGCGACGCGCTTTGTGATGCCGAGGTTTCGGTCGGGGCTGGTGCTGGCTGTGGCAGCGGCCGTTTCGGGCTGCGGCGGGTTCATCGAAAGTTTCGAAGGCACGCAGCGCTACAGCGGCCCGGAGTCGGTCATCGCGACCGCCGAGGATTTCGGTCGTGACCGGGTTGGCCTGATCGACGGTCAGGCCGCCATCGCCTATGACCCGGACGGCTGCCAGGTCTGGATCATCGACGACGGGATCGAGGGCTATTCCAGCCCGCGCTTCAACCCCGAGACCGGCCTGCCGGTCTGTGATGACAAGTATCCGCCAGGAACCGTGCTGGGGGTCTACGAGACTGCCGATGCCGGGGTTGCCGACCGGGTTTCCGGCCCGGCGCGCGCGCAGCCGACGAACTGACCCGCCGACCCCGCTGAGGGGGACAAAAAGGACACGACGAACGGGTTCCGGCGATGCCGGAGCCCGTTTTCGTGCAGCGGGTCAGGGGAATTGTCATCAAGTCTGCATAATCCTGCACAAGACTTTGTGTCGGTAGCGGGTTTCGCTTGCCAGATGACGTGTGCGGCTGCACAATTTCACTGTGGTCCAGATAGAAGGAGCGCCCGTTGGGCATCAGCGTGCTGACCCCCCCGTCCGCCGAGGACATCGTGGAAACGGTCCTCGAATTCCCAGACAACCGCCTGCTTATCGACCTGTGTGGCGAGTTTGATCGCAACCTTGCACAGGTCGAACATCAGATGGGGGTGCATGTGCTGAGGCGGGGCAATCGCCTTGCCGTGATAGGCGACAAGGGCGCGCGCGAACAGGCGGCAGCAGTGCTGCGGTCGCTTTATGCCCGGCTCGAATCAGGGCGCGGGGTTGCAGCCGGGGATATCGACGGTGCAATGCGGATGGGCCGTCCGGTGGGCGAGGCCGTGGGCATCGACCAGGGCGAGCTTTTCCAGACCGGCGTCGAGTTGCGCACCCGCAAGAAACCGATCGAACCCCGGACCGAAGCGCAGAAGGCCTATGTCGCCAATCTTTTCCAGAACGAGCTTGGCTTTGGCATCGGCCCTGCCGGAACGGGCAAGACCTATCTGGCCGTCGCGGTCGGGGTGACGATGTTCATCTCGGGCGCGGTGGAAAAGATCATCCTGTCGCGTCCCGCGGTCGAGGCCGGCGAACGGCTTGGCTTTCTTCCCGGCGACATGAAGGAAAAGGTCGATCCCTACATGCAGCCGCTCTATGATGCGCTGAACGACTTTCTGCCGTCCAAGCAGGTGGAAAAGCTGTTGCAGGAAAAGCGGATCGAGATCGCGCCCCTGGCTTTCATGCGGGGGCGCACGCTGTCGAACGCCTTTGTCGTGCTGGACGAGGCGCAGAATGCCACGGCCATGCAGATGAAGATGTTCCTGACCCGCCTTGGCGAGGGCAGCCGGATGGTCGTGACCGGCGACCGCACCCAGGTAGACCTGCCGCGCGGCACACCATCAGGACTGGCCGAGGCCGAAAGGATCCTGAAAGGGATCAAGGGTGTCAGCTTCAACTACTTCACCTCAAAGGACGTGGTGCGCCACCCGCTGGTCGGGCGGATCATCGAGGCCTATGAGGCAGACGAAAGCACCGTCTGACGGTCTGGCGGCAAGACTGCGGATCAGGGTTGAGCCTGAGGGTCGTTCGCGTTAGGCGTCCGGCATGGACGTGGTCGAGACACTTATCGAAGATGCACGCTGGGCGGATACAGGGTTGACCGCCCTTGCCGAACGTGGGGCGAGGGCGACCTTGGCCGATCTTGGCCTTGGCGTGGCAGGGTTCCAGATCGGGGTTCTGGGCTGCAACGATGCGCGGATCGCCATCCTGAATGCCGAGTTCCGTGGCAAGCCGCAGCCCACGAATGTGCTGAGCTGGCCTTCGCAAGAGCGCGCGGCCGAGTTTGTCGGGGAAAGCCCGCAACAGCCCCAACCCGGCACAGAGGACGCGCCCGAATCTCTTGGAGACATCGCCATCGCCTGGGAAACCTGCGCCCGAGAGGCCGAGGCAGAGAAAAAGCCGTTTGCCGACCATGTCACCCATCTGATCGTGCACGGCGTGCTGCATCTTCTGGGCTATGATCACGTCGAGGCGGAAGATGCCGACCTGATGGAGGGGCTGGAAGTGCGGATACTTGCAACCCTTGGGGTTTCTGACCCATACTGATGCTGCATCCGCAGGGACGGGTGTTTTCTGGACAAAGGACCGATGGGCAGTAGCACCGATGGGTCAACCGCAGCGCAAGGCGCGCCGCTTGACCTGACTGACGAATCCTCCCCCGACACAAGCCAGCGCGGCTTTTTCGGGAGATTGCTCTCCGCCTTCAGTCCGTCTTCGGACAGCCCGGACACGTCGGCGCCGCAAACGGCCTCAAACTCTGGCCCAGCGTCGGGTCTGGGGGCCTTGCGCCGGATGCGGGTGGACGATGTCGCCATCCCCAAGGTCGAGATCGTGGCCGTGCCACTGGACATCGGCAAGGACGATCTGGTCGAGGTTTTTCGCCAGCACGGATTCAGCCGACTGCCGGTCTACAAGGGGACGCTGGATCATCCGCAGGGGTTGGTCCTGCTGAAGGATCTGGCGTTGCAGCATGGCTTCGGCGCTACGGGGCGATTCAGCCTGAAACGACTGTTGCGGCCGATCCTTTACGCTCCACCGTCAATGCCGACCGGCGTTCTATTGCAGAAGATGCAGAAGGACCGCGCCCACATGGCGCTGGTGATCGACGAATATGGCGGGGTCGACGGGCTGGTCACCATCGAGGACCTGATCGAAACCGTGATCGGTGAGATCGAGGATGAGCATGACGAAGAAGAAGGCGCGCTGTGGAAAGAGGAAAAGCCGGGTGTGATCCTGGCGCAATCCACCGCCCCGTTGGAAGAAATCGAAGCGGCGCTCGGCATGGCCCTGCGTAATGGCGAGGATGACGAAGAGATCGACACCCTGGGCGGTCTGGTCTTTCTGCGGTCCGGCCGGGTTCCCGCGCGGGGCGAGGTGGTCGAGCATGAAAGCGGCGTGCAGTTCGAAATCGTCGATGCCGATCCGCGCCGGATCAAGCGGGTCAGGGTGCGGCTGCCTTCGGCACAAAGCGGTGCCATCTGAATGTTGCTTGCGCCCTGGCTTGGCGGGCGCAGGCGGCTGGCCCTTGCCTTCGCGCTGGGATGCCTTGCCGCCTTTGGTCAGGCGCCGTGGGGGCTTTGGCCGCTGACGATCCTGGCAATGGCCGGGGTGATCTGGCTGGTCGTGCGGGCCGATGGGGCGCGCGCGGCGTTCTGGATCGGTCTGGCCGCCGGGACCGGGCAGTTCGCGGTCGCCCTGTCCTGGATCATCGAGCCGTTCCTGATTGATGCTGCCCGCGACGGCTGGATGGCGCCTTTTGCCCTGGTGCTGCTCTCGGGTGGTTTGGGCCTGTTCTGGGGCGGGGCTGCAGCACTTTCGGTGCTGGTACCGCAGCGCGCATTGGGGTTTGTTGTGGCCTTCCTGGCGCTGGAATGGCTGCGCGGCGTAATCTTCAGCGGGTTTCCCTGGGCGATGGTCGGCCATGTCTGGATCGGCACGCCGGTCGACCAGTTGGCAGCCTTTGCCGGGCCATCGGGGTTGAGCCTGGTCCTTCTGCTGGCGGCGGCGATGCCGGTTCTCTGGCACTGGCGGGGGGGGGCTGCGTCAGGCCTGCTGCTGGTGGCGGCCTTCGGCTTCGGCGTCTGGCGGCTGGACCAGCCCCTGCCCGAGACGGGAACCGCCACGCTGCGTCTGGTCCAACCCAATGCCGAACAGTCGCTGAAATGGGATCAGGCCCTTGCCGACGAGTTTCTCAACCGCCTGTTGCGGCTGACCGCTGAAGGCACGCCTGCAGACCTGACGATCTGGCCGGAAACCGCCGTGCCCTTCATGCTGGAATACGCGCCATCTGTGGCCGGGATGGTGACCACCGCCTCGCAAGGGCGCCCCGTTGCAGTGGGCATCCAGCGCGAAGAGGCGGGGCGATTTTACAACAGCATCCGCGTGCTGGAAGGCGACGGGGTGGAACGTGCACGCTATGACAAGCACCATCTCGTGCCCTTCGGCGAATACGTCCCCCTGGGCGATCTGGCCTATGACTGGTTCGGGATCACGGCCTTCGCCGCCCAGGCCGGGGCAAGCTATTCCGCGGGGCCGGGGCCACAGGTGCTGGACCTTGGGCCGCTTGGCCGGGTCCTGCCGCTGATCTGCTATGAGGCGGTCTTTCCGCGGCTGCTGAACGCAGCGCCGGAGCGGGCGGACTGGTTGTTGCAGGTAACCAATGACGCCTGGTTCGGGGTCAGGACCGGGCCGTTCCAGCACTTCGACCAGGCCCGACTTCGGGCCGTGGAACAGGGGCTGCCGCTGATCCGTGTGGCCAACACCGGCGTGACGGCGGTGATCGATGCCCGTGGGCGGGTGATCGCGTCGTTGCCGTTCGGGACGATGGGTGCGCTGGACACCCATGTGCCAGGCGCCCTGCCGCCAACGCCCTATGCGAGGTGGGGCGATGGGCCGTTCCTTCTGTTGCTGGCGGGCCTCTTTGTGCTGGCCCTTCTCCGCCCGCGCCACTCTTTCCATTGACCCTCAGCCTTGCCCCGTCTAGGGGGTGCGGATGACCGGCCACAACGGCTTCCTGGCGTGGCGGGATTAACCCAACGGAGCACGTCCCCCATGAACACCTCAAGCGGCCGCAAGGATTATGTCTTCACTTCCGAGTCGGTGTGACCGCATCTCGGATGCCGTCCTTGACGCCTTCCTCAAGGAAGAACCGAACGCCCGCGTGGCCTGCGAAACCTTTGCCACCACGAACCGGGTGGTGGTCGGGGGTGAGGTCGGCCTGTCCTCGAGAGAGGCGACGCACGGCATGATGGCCCGCATCGACGGGATCGTGCGCGATTGCGTGCGCGACATCGGCTATGAGCAGAAAAAGTTCCACTGGGAAAAGATCAAGGTTCACAACTATATCCACGAACAGTCCGCCCACATCGCGCAAGGTGTGGACCGTGACGGCGCGGGCGATCAGGGCATCATGTTCGGCTATGCCACGCTGGAGACGCCGGAATACATGCCGGCCCCGATCCAGTATGCCCACGCGATCCTTCGCCGCCTGACCGAGGCGCGGAAATCGGGCGCGGAACCCACGCTGGGGCCGGATGCCAAAAGCCAGCTGACCCTGCGCTATGCCAACGGCAAGCCGGTCGAGGTGATGTCGATCGTGCTGTCAACGCAGCACACGTCCAAGCGCCAGACGTCGAAGATCATCCGCAAGATCGTGGAGCCCTATATCCGCGAGGTTCTGCCCGAGGGCTGGATCACCAAGAAAACGGAGTGGCACGTGAACCCCACGGGGACGTTTGTCATCGGGGGCCCTGACGGTGACGCGGGCCTGACGGGCCGCAAGATCATCGTCGATACCTATGGCGGGGCGGCCCCCCACGGCGGCGGGGCTTTTTCCGGCAAGGACCCGACCAAGGTTGACCGCTCGGCTGCCTATGCCGCGCGCTATCTGGCCAAGAACGTGGTCGCGGCGGGCCTCGCCGAACGCTGCACGCTGCAGGTTTCCTATGCCATCGGCGTGGCGAAACCCCTGTCGATATATGTCGACACCCATGGCACCGGCACTGTGCCCGACGCGGTGATCGAAAAGGCCGTGGCCGAGGTCATGGACCTGACCCCACGCGGCATCCGCTCGCATCTGGACCTCAACCGCCCGATCTATGCCCGTACCAGCGCCTACGGCCACTTCGGCCGCGCACCGGACGCGGATGGTGGCTTCTCGTGGGAACGGACGGACCTGGTCGAAGCACTGAAGAAGGCGGTGTAAACCGCTCCTCGATGACTTCGTCACTCGTCGCTGCGGCTGGCCTCACGACGAAAAGCCGAAGGCACATGACGAGGGCATCCCGCCTTGACCCTGCGCGCCCACTCTGTTTGAAGGCCCCGGATCACTCCGGGGCCATTTCACATGACCGACGCGCCAGAGCGCCGCAACTTCTATGGCCGCATCCGTGGCAAGACCTTGCGGGCAAGCCAGAAGGACTATCTGGCCGAGGACCTTGGCCCGCTGACCCTGCGTGGTGTGACGCGGGACGATAACCCCACCCGCACCGTGCTGGACCTTGGCTTTGTGAAGGGCCCCCTGTGGCTGGAGGTCGGCTTTGGTGGCGGCGAGCATCTGGTGCACATGGCCGCCTTGAACCCTGGCGTGACGATCCTGGGGGCCGAGCCTTTCGTGAACGGCATCGCCATGCTGTTGGGCAAGATCCGGGGGGCGGGGGTTTCGAACCTCTGGCTGCATCCCGGCGATGTGCGCGATCTTTTCGACGTGCTGCCTGATGGCTGCCTGTCACGGGTGTTCCTGAACTACCCGGACCCCTGGCCAAAGGCCCGGCATCACCGCCGCCGCTTTGTCACGCCGGACTATCTGTCGCCGCTGGCGCGCAAGATGGCCCCGGGGGCCGAATTCCGGGTTGCAACCGACATCCCCGATTACGTTCGCCAGACGCTGGAGGAGGTTCCCCCAGCAGGCTTTGCCCTGATCCGTCAGGCGGGGCAGGGCGGGGCCTGGGAGGATTGGCTCTCGACACGCTATGAACAAAAGGCGCTGCGCGAGGGGCGCGCGCCGCATTACCTGACCTTCCGGCGCGTCTGAGGCCGTTTTTCGCTCTCGGCCTGCCGCTCAATCACCTCTGCAAGCGAGGATGGCCCTCAGGGCGCGGGTGAGGCCGTCCGGATACCGCCAAGATCGGACAGGATCGGGCAGTCGGGCCGGTCGTCGCCGGCGCAGGCGTGAACAAGGTGGCGCAACGTGGCCTGCATCGTCTGCATCTCGACGATCCGTGCCTCAAGTGCCGCGACCTGCGCCTCGGCCAGGTGTTTCACGTCCGCACTGGCCCGACTGCGATCGTGCCAGAGGGCCAGAAGGTCCGAGACCTTCTCCATCGGGAACCCAAGGTCGCGCGCCCGGCGGATGAAGCGCAGGGTCTGGACCTCTTTCGGCCCATAGGTCCTGTAGCCCGACCCGCTGCGCCCGGCGGGGGGGATCAGGCCGGTTGCTTCGTAATAGCGGATCATCTTGGACGAGACGCCCGAGGCGCGGGAAGCTTCGCCGATGTTCATTGGGTGACTCCAAAGCGTTTCAGTCGCAGGGCATTGGTCAGCACGAAAACCGACGACATGGCCATGGCGCCCGCAGCCAGGACCGGGGACAGGAGAATCCCGAAGGTCGGATAAAGCAGGCCGCCTGCGACGGGGATCAGCGCTGCATTGTAGGCGAAGGCCCAGAACAGGTTTTGCCGGATGTTGCGCATCGTCGCGCGCGACAGCCCGATCGCCTGGTCAAGCGCCGGCAATCGCCCGCCGACCAGCACCACATCGGCCGCCTCGATCGCGACTTCGGTGCCGGTACCCATCGCTACCCCCACATCCGCCTCGGCCAGCGCAGGGGCGTCGTTGATCCCGTCGCCGACAAAGGCCAGCCGCCCAAGCGCCTTCAGCCGCCGGATCGCGTCGACCTTGCCTTCGGGAGTGACCTCAGCCACCACGTCGTCGATGCCGAGGTCACGCGCGATGGCGCGGGCTGTGCGGTCATCATCGCCGGTGATCATGGCCAGTGTCAGGCCGCGCGCCTTCAAGGCTTCGATGGCGGCAGTCGTCGTCGCCTTCACCGCGTCGGCGACCGCGATCAGCGCAACAACCTGCCCATCCCTTGCCGCGTAGACGGGACTTTCGCCCCTGTCGGCAAGCTCGGCCGCCCGGGTTGCAAAAGCTGCAATGTCGATCCCGCGCGCCGTCATTTCGCGGGCGGCACCCACCACGATCTCGTGGCCGGAAACCCGGGCGGACACACCAAGACCCGGACTGGCCCGAAACCCCTCGGTCAAAGGCAGCGCCATGCCTTCGGCCGCCACGACGATGGCACGCGCGATGGGGTGTTCCGACGCGGCCTCTACCGCCGCGATCAGCGGCAAAAGCGCCCCTTGCGTTTCCCCCGTGACGGCATGGAACGCCAGGAGACGGGGCTTGCCTTCGGTCAGGGTGCCGGTCTTGTCAAAGGCCACAACCTGCACGCCCTGCAGCGCCTGCAACGCTTCGCCCTTGCGAAACAGGATGCCCAGTTCCGCCCCCCGCCCGGTGCCGACCAGAATCGAGACCGGCGTCGCAAGACCCATCGCGCAGGGGCACGCGATGATGAGGACGGCCACCGCATTGACCAGCGCCATCGGCAGGGCGGGCTCGGGGCCAAGGACCAGCCAGAGCAAAAACGTCACCACTGCTGCAGCGATGACCACCGGCACGAACCACAGCGTCACCCGGTCGACCAGCGCCTGGATCGGCAGCTTGCCGCCCTGGGCCGCCTCGACCATGCGGATGATGCGCGCCAGCATGGTGTCGGCCCCCACTGCCACCGCCTCCAGCACCAGCGCACCCGCCTGATTGACCGTGCCGCCGATCAGAGGGTCGCCTGCCACCTTGGCGACAGCGAGGGGTTCACCCGTCACCATTGCCTCATCCACCCAGCTTTCGCCAGACAGGACACGGCCATCGACGGGCACACGCTCACCCGGGCGCAGGTCCAGCAGATCGCCGGGGCGGACCATGTCGACCGGCACGTCCAGGACCTGCCCGCCCCGACGCAGGTGCGCGATGGCGGGCTGCAAGGCCAACAGACGCCGGATCGCCTGGGATGTCTGCCCCTTGGCCCGCGCCTCCAGGAGGCGGCCAAGCAGGATCAGGGTCACGATCATCGCCGCCGCCTCGAAATAGACCGCGACCGAGCCTTGCGGCAGAAGGCCGGGCAGGAAAGTCGCCAGCGTCGAATAGGACCAGGCCGCCCCCCCCCCAAGGGCCACCAGGCTGAACATGTCCGGCGCGCCCTTTACCAGCGCCGGAAGGCCCTTTGCAAAGAACCGCCGCCCCGGCCCGGCCAGAACCAGCGTGGTCAGCAGGAACTGGACCGCCCAGCTTGTGCCTTGCCCGATCGTGGCCATGACCCAGTGGTGAAAGGCGGGGATCATGTGTCCCCCCATCTCCAGCACAAAGACCGGCAGGGTCAGGATCGCCGCCAGCTGAAAGTCATTCCAAAGCTGCGCCTCTTCTGCCGCGGCCCGGGTTTCGGTGTCATCCCTTGCCCTGTCCGCCGCCAGATGCGCCAGATATCCGGCGGCCTTGATGGCGGCCAAGATGGCCAGCGGATCGGCAACCCCGTCGACATGCGCGCGTTCGGTGGCCAGGTTCACCACCGCCCCGGACACGCCGGGAACACCAAGCAACGCCCGTTCGACCCGCCCCACGCAGGAGGCGCAGGTCATCCCTTCGACCACAAAATCATGTGAGACCGGCGGCACATCGTAGCCCGCTGGACCGCCGCGATCACGGCGTCAGGCGCAGCTGGCCCCGTCACCTCGGCCCGTCCGGTGGCCAGGTTCACGGCGGCAAGCGTCACCCCCGGCACAGCCTTGATCGCGCGCTCTACCCGGCCCGAACAGGAGGCGCAGGTCATGCCGGTGATCGGCAGGGAAAGGGTGACGGCAGACATGGTAAAGTTCCTTGGCCCGAGGGGGGCCTTCGTCATATGGGGCTTCCCATGATGGGAAGGTCAAGGGCTGGGGAAGAAAATTGCGGTTCCGGATGGGAAAGGGCCCCCGTGAGGGGCAGCGAGGGTCTCATTCTACCGCCGCGGGCGGCGCGAATGTTGGGGCAGGGCGGACGGCGTGGCGATCCAGACTGTCATGGGCTCGCTTGCGCCGGACATTACTTTGGGCTGATCAGGTATCGGACTTGCCGTTCTTCGCAATTGCTTCGAGAGCATCCGCAATTCGCCGCTGCGCGTCGACTTCGTCCTCGCGCAATTGGCGCTGCTTCTTTTGCTCAATTGGTTTAGTTATGATGTTTCGGATCGGTCTGATGATGCCAAGATAGACGACCAACCAACCGATAAGTGCGCTCACAAGCAGTTGGATATAAGATCCGTCCATTTTCTAGCTCCTGTTAAGTCCGTTCTGGCCAAGGTAGTTACCCGCATCCGACGATCAAGCCACCACCGCCTCGCAGTCCGTCTTCGCCCCCAACCTCCTTGCTCCCTTCCCCCCACTCCCGTAAACAGACCCTAGCTCACCAAGGGAGGCCCGCAATGCGCCGTGTCGTCATCACCGGGATCGGGATCGTCTCGTCCATCGGCAACTCCGCGACCGAGGTCGAGGCGTCGCTTCGGGCCGGAAAATCCGGCATCGTCTTTGCCCCGGACTATGCCGAACACGGCTTTCGCTGCCGCGTGCATGGCCAGCCCAACATCGTGCTGGAGGATCACATCGACAAGCGTGACCTGCGCTTCATGGGCGACGGGGCGGCCTATACCTTCATTGCGATGGACCAGGCGGTAAAGGATTCCGGGCTTTCCGAAACCGACATCTCGAACGACCGCACGGGCATCATCGTCGGCTCGGGCGGTCCTTCGACCAAGTCGTTCTTCAAGGCCCACAACATCGTCCGCGAAACCGGCAGCCCAAAGCGCATCGGCCCGTTCGGCGTGACCAAGGGCATGTCCTCCACTGTCTCGGCCTGCCTTGCCACGCCGTTCAAGATCAAGGGCGTGAACTATTCGATCACCTCGGCCTGCTCCACCAGCGCGCATTGCATCGGCAACGGGACGGAACTCATCCAGATGGGCAAGCAGGACATCGTCTTTGCCGGTGGCGGTGAAGAGCTGGACTGGACCCTGTCCTGCCTGTTCGACGCGATGGGGGCGATGTCGTCCAAGTACAACGACGCACCGGAAACTGCCTCGCGCACCTATGACGCCAACCGCGACGGGTTTGTGATTGCAGGCGGCGGCGGTGTGGTCGTGCTGGAGGAACTGGAGCACGCGCTTGCCCGGGGTGCGAAGATCTATGCCGAAGTCACCGGCTATGGTGCCACCTCTGACGGCCACGACATGGTGGCCCCGTCGGGCGAGGGCGGCGAGCGCGCGATGCGGCTGGCGCTGTCCACGCTGCCGCAAGGCCGCCACATCGACTATATCAACAGCCACGGCACCTCGACCGTGGTCGGCGACATAACCGAGGTCGAGGCGATCCGCCGCGTCTTTGGCCGGGGCACGACGCCGCCCATCGCGTCCACCAAATCGCTGACCGGGCATTGCCTGGGCGGTGCCGGTGTGTGGGAGACGATCTATTCTCTGATCATGATGAACGGCAACTTCATCGCCGCTTCGGCGAATGTCATCACCCCCGATCCCGCGCTTGATGCGGGCGAGATCGTGACCACCCTGCGCGAAGGCGTGACGCTGGATTCGGTCCTGTCGAACTCGTTCGGCTTTGGCGGCACCAATGCCACCCTCGTCATGTCGAAATACCTTTCATAGGAGGCCACATGGCCAATCTGATGCAGGGCAAGCGCGGGCTTGTCATGGGCGTGGCGAACGAACGATCCATCGCCTGGGGCATCGCAGCGGCACTGGCGGCCGAGGGGGCAGAGCTTGCCTTCAGCTATCAGGGCGAGGCGTTCGGCAAGCGGGTCGAACCTCTGGCCGCAAGTGTCGGGTCGGATTTTCTGGTCGATGTCGATGTCACCGATGACGAAAGCCTGGACGCCTGCTTTGCGGCGCTGAAATCGCGCTGGGGAAGGATGGATTTCCTGATCCATGCCATCGCGTTCTCGGACAAGAACGAACTGACCGGCCGTTTCATCAACACCAGCCGCGCGAACTTTCAGAACTCGCTGACCATCTCGTGTTTCAGCTTCATCGACGTGGCGGCGCGGGCAGCGGCCATGATGCCCGAGGGAGGGTCGCTGATCACGCTGACCTTCCAGGGGTCGAACGCCGTGGTGCCAAACTACAACGTGATGGGCGTGGCCAAGGCTGCGCTGGAATCGTCGACGCGCTATCTTGCCAATGATCTTGGCGGCCAGGGCATTCGCGTCAACGCCATTTCGCCCGGCCCGATGAAAACTCTTGCCGGGGCGGCGATTGGTGGAGCCCGTGCCACCTATCGCCATACCGAGGCGAATGCGCCCCTTCGTGCCAACGCGACGCTGGAGGCGATCGGCGGGACGGCGGTCTGGCTCTGCTCGGCCGGGGGGGCCTGCACGACCGGAGAGGTCGTGCATGTCGATGGCGGCTATCACGTCCTGGGCATGCCGCAGGCCGAAAACCTCTGAAAGCCTCAACCTTCTGGGATGGCCGCATAGGCGCAGCGACCTGCAACCCAGGTTTGCCGGATGGCAGGCAGCCCTGCTTCAGGCCAGTCGACCACGACCAGATCGGCCCGCAGTCCTGCGGCAATCCGACCGCGATCAAAGAGCCCCTGGGCGCGTGCCGGGTTGGCCGAGATCAGCGGCCACAAGGCCTGGATCGGACCAACCTTGTCGGCGCAGAGACGGGCAACGGCGGCCAGCATCGCAGGATAGGAATAATCCGAGGCAAGGATATCGCATAGCCCCGCCCGGATCATGTCGGCCGCCGCGATCGAGCCGAGATGGCTGCCACCCCGGGCGGCGTTCGGTGCGCCAAGGACGATCGCATCCCCCCCGGCACGGGCAAACTCGGCGGTGCGTCGGTTCATCGGAAACTCCGAGATGCGGGCCCCGCGGTCGCGGAAAAAGCTGCGGATTTCCGCTTGGGTGTCGTCATGGCTCAGCATCGGGGCAGCGACAGCGCGGCCTTTTGCGGCGACAGTGTCGATCCAGGACGGGACATCCGGGCGGCGCTGCCAGACCGAGCGGATAAGGTCCACGAAATCGGCCGCGGACATGTGCGAGCGCTTGGCGCGTTCGCCCATCTTGGCGGCAAAGGCGGGGCTGGCCAGGTCGGTGATCGGAAAGTCCGGCATGAAGTCGAACGGCCGGTCCTGCACTGCGATATCCGGGTGGAGAACGGCCATCGTGGTGTGGTCATTGAACGCAATCGACGGGGTCAGCGGTCCGGCGAGAGCGGCCTCGATAAGGGGGATCGCCTCATGGCAAAACGTCTCCCACCGCAGTTGCAGGCGGTTCTCGACGGTAAGGCGCGGGGCAAGGCGGGCAAGCGCGTCATGCACCTGCCAGCCGGTTTCTACCGAGCGCAGGCCCGGCTCCCAGCCCAGTGTCAGGGCATGGTAGGCGGTGGCGATCCCGTTGGCGGCAAGCTGACGGTCGGTTTCAAGGAATGCGGCGTCGACCGGCAGGGTCACGCCGGGGCGGGGCATCATCTGACGCTCGAACGCGTCGCCATGGATGTCGACCAGCGCCGCTGCCAGGATCATGCCCCGGGCGTCGATGACGCGTGCCCCGTCGCGCGGCACGTCAAGGCCGGCGATCTTGCCAGCTTCGATGCGAACCGAGGTCTGTGCGATTTCACCGGGAAGGATGACGTCAGCCCCCTCGAAGATGACGGGTTGGTCCGGGTGGGTCATGCCAGACGCTCGGCCAGAAGGTGCCAATGCCAGGACCCCGGGGTATAGTGGACCTGGTCGCGCAAGGAAAGCACTTCGAACCCGGAAAAAAGCGCCAGAAGGTCGCGCGCGTTGCAAAAGTAGTGGGGGTGCACCTTGTCGCCCGGGCCGTCGAAAATCCAGGTGTTGCGCGAAATCTCGCGGCCTGGCGCCTTGGCCTGTTCCACGGGCAGGCGGCGCGCCGACAGCATAGTGCCCAGGAAGCTGCCCCCCGGTTTCAGCACCCGACCAATCTCGGCGATGGTGCGGGCCACGATGGTTTCGTCGCCATGGTAGATCACGTTCCACGACAGGACGTGGTCAAAGCTGGCGTCGGCAAAGGGAAGGCTGGTCATCAGACCCTGATGCAGGTGGATGGGCAGATTTCCTGCAGCGGCGCGAATGGCCGACAGCGATTGCGGTGCTGCGTCCAGGGCCGATACCGACAGTCCGGCCCGTGCCAGCGCCAGTGCATGCCGCCCAATCCCGGCCCCAAGGTCCAGAACCCGGGCGCCGGGGGCAAGGGTGGCTGCATGCGCCATCACCTCGGGCTCGGGCCTGGCCCACTTTGACCTGCCATCAGCCGTGGCCCAATGGGCGTTCCAGAAATGATGTGCGGTGTCGGTTGTCATCATGGTCCTTCAGATGAGTTTGGCGCGGATCCAGCTGCTGCCCTGTTCCACCGCCACGACAAGGATCAGCATCATGAGGATGATGGTCAGCGCCTCGTCATAGTTGAAAAGATCGAAAGCCACCTTCAGATCAACCCCGATCCCGCCCGCCCCGACAAGGCCAAGGGCTGCAGACCCACGCACGGACTTCTCCAGCGCAAAAAGCGAGGTGGCGGTAAAGGAAGGCAGGCAGGCCGGAAAGACGGCGGAGAAGATGATGCCCATGCGGCTGGCCCCGATGGCGCGCAGCGCGTCCTGCGGGCCGGTATCGGCCTCTTCCATCGCCTCGGCGAAAAAGCGACCGGCAAAACCGATCTTGTCGATCATCAGTGCCAGCACTCCGGCGGCGGGTCCAAGGCCTACGACGATGATGAAGAAAATGGCCCAGACAAGATCCGGCACGGTGCGGAAGAATGCGATCAGACCCCGGGCGGCAAACTTGATCACGGGATGCGGTGACAGCCGGTCGGTGGCAAGGATCGCAAAAGGCACCGCAAAGACAAGGCCAAGCGCGGCCCCGGCCACGGCCATCTGCAGGGTTTCCAGCAGTTTCCAGGCGATGTGGTCCACCCGGCTCAGGTCTGGCGGAAACATCTGCGCCAGAAAGCCCGAAGGCGCGACAAGCCGTACGAGGCCGCGCTGCAGGCTGTCCAGCGAGGGCGCCGTGTTGGCAATGCTGGTCACCACGAGCGCGATGACAACGACGATGCCCAGATACTCGGTAAGCGACCGATGCTGAAAGCGCGGCGGCGCGGGGATGGAGGCGGTCATGGCGTGCCCTCGCCCGGTTTGTCGAAGAACCGGCGCAGCTGGCCTGCGTCCGCCTTTCCGGTGGCGACATCCAGTGTGATCTGGCCCCCCGCAAGCCCGATGATGCGGTCGGAAAACTCCAGCGTATGCTCAAGCCGGTGCGAAATGACGATCAGCGTCAGCCCGTCCTGACGGGCCAGATCGGACAGAAGGCGCATCACATCCTCGCCCGACTGGGGATCAAGACTGGCGTCGGGTTCATCGGCCAGCACGATCTCGGGGCGTTGCATCAGCATGCGGGCGATGGCCACGCGCTGTTGTTGGCCGCCCGACAGGCTGTCAACCCGCTGCAGCGCCTTGTCCGCAAGACCCACGCGCGCAAGGCAGGCCATCGCTTCGGCCCGGACGGGCGCAGGGGCCGCCCAGTGCCACCAGCTTTGCGGGCCGCCGAGGCGCGACTGCACCCCATGCAGCACGTTCGACAGGGCCGAGATCCGCGGCACAAGGTTGTGCTTTTGCCAGACGACCCCGATGCGTGACCGGAACCGGCGCAGGGCGCGTGCGTTCAGCGTCCCCACTTCCTGACCCAGCATCTCGATCCGGCCGGACGTGGGATCGGTCAGCCGGATCAGGCATTTCAGCAGGGTCGACTTGCCCGAACCATTGGCGCCGATCACCGCCAGCGAAACGCCCGCGTAGGCGGTAAAGCTGACGCCCTTCAGCACGGTCGGCCCGCCATAGGATTTCACGAGGTCCGACACATGAAGGACAGGCCCCACCGGGGTGGAGCCTGCCGCGACGGTGCCTGCAGTTTGCAGGGCGTTCATGGGTGGATCACTCGAGGAAAGCCAGGAACTCGGTCACCCCGACGTTCTCGTACATCTTGCGAACCACGTCGTAGTCAGCATCGGTAACCGTCGCCGTAAAGCCACCGCCGAGGAACTTGGCATTGGCCTCTTGCGACGTGACTGCCTCCAGAAGCTCTGTGCCATGGTCGAGGAACGCCTTGCGGACCGCCTCGATCACTTCAGGCTTGACGGTGGGCGAGGCAAGCAGCACGTCATTCGGCAGCTCTGGGCCCTTGACCAGAACGCGGAACTTCTGGTCGGGGAATTTCTCGGTGATCTGCTCGATATGGGTGCGGTTCAGTCCGATGGCGGCGATTTCGCCCTTGATCAGGGCTTCGACCGCAACGTTGCGCTTGAGGAACACCGGCTCGTAATCGGTGGCATAGGAAAGACCGCCCTCGGCCAGAAGGGTTGCCGGTTCCAGATGCTGTGAAGTTGAGCCGATTTCGCCGAAGGAAATCTTCTGGTCCTTGAGGTCGGAGACTGTCTGATAGGGCGAGCCGTCCAGCACGACGATGTTGGAATAGTAGTCCGGGCGGTTCCACGTCACGACCGGGACGGCCTGCATGCGGGCGTTGAATACCACATACTCTGCCGGGCCGGTCAGCACGAAGTCGACCTGATCGGCGGCCATCGCCTCGACCGCAACGGTGCGGCCGGAGACGGCGAAGAACTCGACCTTGAGGCCCGAGACCTTTTCAAAGACCTCCTTGAACGGGCCCATTTCGGTCTGCAGGGCTTCCATACCGTCGATATCGGTCACGGCAAAGCGGATCGTATCCTGGGCCGCGGCAATCGTGGCACCGGTCAGGGTCGCTACGGCGACAAGACCGGCCTTGAGCAGTTTCATCATCTTGAGGTTCCCCCGTTGGACAAACATCCTGACCCGTTAGACGCAGCGCATGACGGGCGGATGACGGTTTTTGCACGATATGGCGACAGGTCCTGTGGCGGCCTTGGCCGTCCTGCGGTGGTCTGGGGCGCTGCGGTTCAGGTCTGCCTGGCATGAAAACCGCGCGGATCGACGAGGATCAGGACCTGGCGAACATCTTGCTTGCCGCAGCCTGCCGTCTGGCCACCCTTTGGGCACCTTGGCGATGGATGCAGAAGCGTTCCGGTCTCTTTACAGAAGATTCAATATCTTGCAAGGTAAGCGGCGGAGGGAACGCAACTGCGGGCGAACCTTCTCTGGACAGACCATCGCTGAGGTCAGGCAGATCCTGAACCATCAACATGGGATGTAACGCAGACCCCTGTCAGAGCTTTTCGTCTACCCCATATCAGACGACCTGCCGGGATGGAGACCGCCGAGTTGCGCAACATTTCTCTTGGGGCAACCGGGCCCTGACGGAGCCTTGCGCAAGCGCATCACGGTCGTGTCATTTTTCCCTGAATACCATCTGTCGTCTGCGGGCATCCCCCAAGCCGCAGGAACGTCTGCAGAACGCGCCGCCAGACAAAGATGTCAGGCGATCAGCATTTCGATGCCGCGGGTGCGAAAGGCGGTTGCATCGGCTTCGGTGATGCCGCTGTCGGTGACGAAGGAATGGATCAGCTCCAGCGATCCAAGGCGCGTGAAGCTGGACTTGTTGATCTTGGTGCTGTCGGCAACCAGATAGACACGGCTCGCCGCCTTGATCATCGCCTCCTTCAGCTGCAGGTCCGCAAAGGACGGATAGGTAAGCCCCGCATCCAGCGCGACCCCGGCTGTTGCCAGAAACAGCTTTCCGGCAAAGATGCTGCGGAAATACTCAACCGATTTGTCGCCCGAAAGCGACAGCGTCGGGGCCTTGAACTGCCCGCCCGGCATATGCACCGCGTTGCCCGGCACCGCACCCAGAATGATCGCGATGTTCAGCGCATTGGTGATCACCGTAAGGTTGCGCCGGCTGACCAGCCGCAGCGCGATTTCGGTCGTCGTCGTTCCGGCATCAAGGATGATCGTTTCGCCGTCCTTCACCAGGTCCGCCGCCATCGCCCCGATCCGGCGCTTTTGCTCCATGTTGTCCTGATGGTGCAGCGTCATCGTGCCGACTTGGGCAGGCACCGTGGTCAGGAACGCCCCGCCATGTTCGCGGGTGATCTGCCCTTCGCTTTCCAACCGCTCAAGGTCCTGGCGAATGGTTGCCTCGGACACCTGGAACGCCACCGCCAGATCGCGCACCCTGGCCGAGCCTTCCTCTTGAATCCAGTCCAGAATTCGGCGGCGGCGGGGTTCGGACAACAGACCCGTGACGGGTTCCTGACGGGTAGGTTCGGCTTTCGGTTTCAGCAAGGCATGTCCCCGATGTGAAACTGTTCAAACCCCATCGTAATGGAACGAAACCAAAGAACCAACCATCATCGGCTGGCCGCAGCCTCTTGCGCCAGGGCCACGCGCGCCTGCAAATGGCTTTGCGCCTGATCGATGACCACGGCCAGCACGATCACCACGCCCTTGATCACCGTCTGCCAGAAGCTTGAGACGCCCATCATGATCAGCCCGTCCGACAGGATGCCGATGACGAAGGCCCCGATGATGGTGCCGAATATGCGCCCCCGCCCGCCCGACATCGAGGTGCCGCCCAGCACGGCTGCCGCAATGGCGTTCAGCTCGAACGTCTCGCCCGTCGCGGGGTGGGCGGCCTGCAGCTGGCTGGCGATGATGATGCCCACCAGTCCTGCACAGAAGCCTGAAAAGGCGTAGACGAACAGCTTGACCCTGTCGACTTTGACCCCCGACAAGGCCGCCCCACGTTCGTTGCCGCCGACGGCGTAGATGTGACGGCCAAGCGGTGTGCGGCGCGAGATGTAATGGGCGGCAAGTGCCACGACGACCAGCAGCCAGATCATAACTGGCAGGCCCATCAGGGTGCCCGACCCGATCAGGGGAAAGCTGGAGGTCCCCATCTCGACTGTCCCCGAAAGGTTCGGGAAGGTCCGCCCGTCCGACGACAAAAGCGCCGCCCCCCGCGCGATGTAAAGCGTGCCAAGGGTCGCGATGAAGGGGGCGACGTTCAGCCGGGTGATCAGAAGCCCGTTGATCAGCCCGACGCCGATGCCTGCGGCAAGGGTGATCCCCACGATCTCCACCGTGTTGAACCAGATGGTGTAGCCAAGCCCGGTATCGACCCCGTTCAAGACCAGCCACCCCGCGACCATCGCGCAAAGACCGACGATGGAGCCTACGGACAGGTCGATCCCCCCGGTGATGATGACAAAGGTCATTCCGATGGCCAGGAAGGCATTCAGCGCCACATGCTTTGACACGATCACCGCGTTGGCAGTGGTCAGGAAGTTCGGCGCCATGATGCTGAAATAGGCCAGCACAAGCAGCAACGCGACAAAGGTCCGCAGGCGCAGGACCAGAAGCAGCCAGTTCTGCTGGGGCGGGGCGGCGACGGTGGCGGTCATGCGGCTTGATCCTTCTTGTAGCTGGGCGTTGCGGCTGCGATCACGGTGGCGGCCTCGGTTCCTGCGGGGAACTCACCGCTGATCCGCCCGTTCGCCATCACAAGGATGCGGTCCGACAGGGCCAGCACCTCATCAAGGTCAGAGGTGACGAAGAGGATGCCCAGCCCCTGTGCGGCCAGGTCGCGCATCGTGCGGAACACTTCGGCTTTGGCCCCGATGTCGATGCCCCGGCTGGGTTCGTCCATGAGCAGGATCTTCGGTGAGGTCATCAGCGCCTTGCCGATCACCACCTTCTGCTGGTTGCCGCCGGAAAGGCTGGAGACCGGGTTTTCGGGGCTGGCGACCTTGATGGTCAGCCGACGCACGAACTCCATCGCTTTGGCGGCCTCTGCTCTCAGGTCCAGATGGATCAGACGGGTGAACAACCCCAGCGACGACAGCGTCAGGTTCTCGCGGATCGCCATGATCTGCACCAACCCGTCACGCTTCCTGTCCTCGGGGATCAGCGCAATCCCCCGGGCGATGCGGCCTGCCACGTCGCGCTCAATCAGCGGCTTGCCATCGACGAACATCCGCCCGCCGGATGCCGGATGCTGCGCCATGATGCATTCCAGGAACTCGGTCCGCCCGGCCCCCATGAGGCCGTAAAGCCCGACGATCTCACCCTTGCGGACCGACAGGCTGACGCGGTCCACCGCAAAGCCCCCACCTACTCCTTTGTCTTCTCACCGATCATCGCCTTGACGATCCAGGGAATATCCACCCCCGCCATCGGGCGCGAGCCGGTGATCTCTCCATCCCGCAACACCGTGATGTAGTCGCCGACCCGGATCAGCTCGTCCAGCCGGTGGCTGATGTAGACGATGCCGACGCCTTGCGATTTCAGCTCGGCGATGACCCGGAACAGCACCTCGACCTCGGCCGCCGACAGGGCGCTGGTCGGCTCGTCCAGGATCAGGATGCGGGCGTCCTGCGACAGGGCCTTGGCGATCTCGACGATCTGCTGCTGGCCGACCCGCAGGTGATCCAGCGGAGTGTCCGGCGCGATATCCTGCTCCAGCCGCGTCATCAGCGCCGCCGTCGCCTTCCCTTGCGCAGCCGTATCAATGTCCACACCCGCCTGCACCGGTTCGTGCCCGATGAAGATGTTCTCGGCGACGGTCATGTTTGGAAACAGGTTCAGCTCCTGAAACACGATCCCGATCCCCGCCTTGACCGCATCGCCCTTGCTGCGAAAGACGACCTCGCGGCCCGCCATCTCGATCCGACCTTCGGTCAGGGTCTCCACCCCCGCAATGACCTTCATCAGAGTGGATTTGCCCGCGCCGTTTTCGCCCACCAGCACATTGACCGCCCCCATCCGCAGGTCGAAATCGACCCCCTTCAAGGCGCGGGTGCCGGGGTAGACCTTCACGCCGCCCCGGATCGTCAATCCGATCTCGCCGGTCATGGCGCGACCGAGAGCG
>JAPLPF010000084.1 GCA_026400325.1 Rhodobacterales bacterium | reverse complement strand
TGCGCCTGTCGCAAGTGCCGGTCCTGCTGGACACAGGGGCCGAGATCGTGGCCGGATCAACCCGCCTGGGTGCTGCGACGGCGCAGAAGGTGGCGCTGAACCTGATCTCGGTGCTTTTGGGCGTGCAGCTGGGCCATGTGCATGACGGCATGATGGTGAATCTGATCGCCGACAACGCAAAGCTGCGCGACCGCGCCGCTCGGATCGTGGCGCAGGTGGCGGGGGTGGATACCGGCATTGCCCGTGTGGCACTGAACCGGACGAACGGGGCGGTCAAGCCTGCGGTGCTGGTGGCGCGCGGAGCCTCGCCCGATGCCGCAAGCTCCCGGCTGGACCGGGCAGGCGGGATGCTTGCCGAAGCGATGAAGACCTGACGACAACCAACCGGGCGCAACGCCGCCCAAACAGGGAGACTGAGAATGACCAAGACGTTCCGCACAATCCTTCTGACCAGCACGCTGCTGGCAGGTCCGGCTTTGGCCGAAACGACACTGACCATTGAAAGCTGGCGCAACGATGACCTGACCATCTGGCAGGACACGATCATCCCGGCCTTCGAGGCGCAAAACCCCGACATCAAGGTGGTCTTTGCCCCCACCGCGCCAGCCGAATACAACGCTGCGCTCAACTCCAAGCTGTCGGCAGGAAGCGCCGGTGACCTGATCACCTGCCGCCCGTTCGACGCCAGCCTCGAGCTTTACAACCAGGGCCACCTCGCCGACCTTTCGGGGCTTGCGGCAATGGCCAATTTCTCGCCGGTGGCAAAGTCGGCCTGGCAGACCGATGACGGTGCGGCCACCTTCTGCGTGCCGATGGCCTCGGTGATCCACGGCTTCATCTACAACAAGGACGCCTTCGACGCCCTTGGCATCGCCGTACCCACGACCCGCGATGAATTCTTCGCGGCGCTCGACAAGATCAAGGCCGATGGCACTTATATCCCGATGGCGATGGGCACCAACGACCAGTGGGAAGCCGCAACGATGGGCTACAACAACATCGGCCCGAACTACTGGAAGGGTGAAGAGGGCCGCCTTGCCCTGATCGCGGGGACGCAGAAGCTGACCGATGCCGACTGGGTTGCTCCGTTTGCCGAACTGGCGAAGTGGAAGGATTATCTGGGCGACGGGTTCGAGGCGCAGACCTATCCGGACAGCCAGAACCTGTTCACCCTGGGCCGCGCGGCGATCTATCCGGCCGGGTCGTGGGAGATCAGTGGCTTCAACACCCAGGCTACCTTCAAGATGGGGGCCTTCCCGCCGCCGGTCGCCGCCGCCGGGGACACCTGCTACATCTCGGACCACACCGACATTGCCATCGGCATGAACGCCGCCTCGCCGAACGCCGAAGCCGCGAAAGTGTTCCTGGAATGGGTCGGCTCACCGGAATTCGCGACGATGTATGCCAATGCCCTGCCCGGTTTCTTCAGCCTGAACTCCACCCCGGTGGAGATGCAGGACCCGCTGGCGCAGGAATTCGTATCCTGGCGCGGCAAGTGCCAATCGACGATCCGGTCGACCCTCGGCCAACGTGATCAAGGGCACCGAGACGCCCGAGGCGGCAGCCGAGCGTCTTCAGGCGGGGCTGGCAAGCTGGTACGCGCCGCAGAAGTGATCTGCACCGACGGAACCGGGGGGCCTTCTGCCCCCCGGACCCCCCGAGGATATTTCTGGACAGATGAAAGGGGAAGGACATGGCTGCACGCAAGCCCGTGCGTTGGCACATCGCCGTGTTTCTGGCCCCGGCGGTGCTGGTCTATTCCGCGCTGATGATCATTCCGCTGTTCGGGACCTTGCTGCAGTCCCTGATGAACAAGGGCGAGGACGGCGCACGGGTGTTCGTTGGGTTGCAGAACTTTGCCACGCTTTTTGGTGACGCCCTCTGGTCCGATGCCTTCTGGAATGCACTTGGCAACAACGCCTGGTTTTTCGTCATCCACATGCTGGTGCAGAACCCCATTGGCATCGCCCTTGCCGCGATCCTGTCCACTCCGCGCCTGCGGATGGCTGCATTTTACCGCACCGCGATCTTCATCCCCACGATCCTGAGCTTCGTGATCGTCGGTTTTGTGTGGAAGCTGATCCTTTCCCCCATCTGGGGCATCGCGCCGGGCATGCTGGACGCGGTCGGCCTGAAGGCGCTGTTCGCCCCCTGGCTGGGGAAAGAGGAATATGCGCTGACCACCCTTGCCCTGATCTCGGTCTGGCAGTTCATCGGCATTCCGATGATGCTGATCTATGCAGCCCTTCTGTCGATCCCCGACGAAGTGCTGGAAGCGGCCGAAATGGACGGGATCACCGGCTGGTCACAGTTCTGGAAGATCAAGCTGCCGCTGATCCTTCCGGCGATCGGGATCATCAGCATCCTGACCTTTGTCGGCAATTTCAACGCTTTCGACCTGATCTATGTCGCACAAGGGGCGCTGGCGGGTCCGGATTTCAGTACAGACATCCTTGGCACCTTCCTTTACCGCACCTTCTTCGGCTTCCAGCTGCAGCTTGGTGATCCCTACATGGGGTCGGCTATTGCCGGGGCGATGTTCGGGATCATCCTTCTGGGGGTATGCGTCTATCTGTTCGCCATCCAGACCCGGCTGCGGAGGTATCAGTTCTGATGTCTGCCCGCATGTCCCCCGGCCGAACGTTTGCTGCCCACGCCGCGCTGATCACCTGGACGCTGGTGGCGCTGTTCCCGGTTTTCGTGATCGTCATCAACAGCTTCAAGTCGCGCAAGGCGATCTTTGCCGATCCCCTTGCTCTGCCCTGGCCCGGAAACTTTGACCTTGTCGGCTATCAAACCGTGATGAAACAGGGCGATTTCTTCCTGTATTTCCAGAACAGCATGATCGTCACCATGGGCAGCCTGTTTTTCGTCCTGCTGTTCGGCGCCATGGCTGCCTTTGCCCTTTCGGAATACCGCTTCAAGGGCAACACGCTTATGGGGCTTTACCTTGCGCTTGGCATCATGATCCCGATCCGGCTTGGCACGGTGGCGATTCTTGAGATCATGGTGGCCAGCGGATTGGTCAACACTCTGACTGCCCTGATCCTTGTCTATACCGCGCAGGGGCTGCCGCTGGCGATCTTCATCCTGGCCGAATTCATGAAGTCGGTCTCGGACGATCTGAAGAACGCCGGGCGCATCGACGGGTTGTCGGAATACCGCATCTTCTTCAGCCTTGTCCTGCCGCTGGTCCGCCCCGCGATGGCCACCGTGGCGGTTTTCACCATGATCCCGATCTGGAACGACCTGTGGTTCCCGCTGATCCTTGCGCCCAGCGAAGAGGTCAAGACCGTCACCCTGGGCGCGCAGGTCTTCATCGGGCAGTTCGTCACCAACTGGAACGCTGTCCTTGCCGCGCTGTCGCTGGCCATCGTGCCGGTGCTGACGGCTTTCGATCTGGTCGGGCTGGTGAACCGGTCCACACCAAA
This sequence comes from Rhodobacterales bacterium, assembly GCA_026400325.1. GTDB lineage: Bacteria > Pseudomonadota > Alphaproteobacteria > Rhodobacterales > Rhodobacteraceae > Tabrizicola. Next base: position 9,076 of record JAPLPF010000084.1, on the reverse strand, counting down.
CCTGGACCCCGACCTGGCGGGCTACACCGTCGAGCCGGACTTCAAGGCGGCTCTGACACGGCTGAAACCGGACCTTGTGAACATCTCCACCTATTCCGACAGCCACGCCGACTATGCCTGTGCGGCGATGGAGGCGGGCGCGCATGTGTTTGTCGAAAAGCCCCTGGCGACGACTGTGGCCGATGCCCGCCGCGTGGTGGATGGCGCCAAGGCGAACGGCAAGAAGGTGGTGATCGGCTATATCCTGCGGCACCATCCGTCCTGGAAGCGGCTGATTGCCGAAGCGCGGGCCCTGGGCGGGCCCTATGTCTTCCGTCTGAACCTGAACCAGCAATCTTCAGGCGCGACCTGGGAAGTGCACAAGACCCTGATGCAGACCACATCACCCATCGTCGATTGTGGCGTCCACTACGTCGACGTCATGTGCCAGATCACCGACGCCAAGCCGATTGAGGTGCGCGGCATGGGCCTTCGACTGTCCAACGAGATCGCGCCGGACATGTACAACTACGGCCATTTCCAGGTTCTGTTCGAGGATGGTTCGGTGGGCTGGTATGAGGCGGGCTGGGGTCCGATGATGTCGGACACCGCGTTCTTCGTGAAGGATGTGGTCAGCCCGAACGGTGCAGTTTCCATCCGGATGCCGGAATCGGCCCGCTCGGATGACCATGACACCCACACCAAGACCTCGACCATCCGGGTCCATCGCGTCGGGCAACCGGACCTCGACCTTAGCATGGCAGATGAGCCGGGCCATCAGGACCTGTGCGAGCGTGAGCAGGCCTTCATGGCCCGCGCGATTCTTGAGGACATCGACCTGACGCGGCACATGGAAGATGCCGTGCAATCCCTGGCGATCTGTCTTGCCGCGGATGAAAGCGTCCGCTCCGGCAACCCTGTGAAACTGTGAGGACCTGATGGGCGCGCTTGAACTGAAAGGCATCACCAAGGCTTTCGGGACAACCGAAGTCATCAAGGGTGTCGACCTGACCGTGAACGACGGCGAGTTCTGCGTCTTTGTCGGCCCTTCGGGCTGCGGCAAGTCCACGCTACTGCGGATCATCGCCGGGCTGGAGGATGCCAGCGGCGGCGATATCCTTCTGGACGGAAAGCGCGTGAATGACGTTGCCCCCGCCAAACGCGAACTGGCGATGGTGTTCCAAAGCTATGCGCTTTACCCGCACCTTACCGTTCGCGACAACATGGGGCTGGCGCTGAAGCAGGCTGGCAAGTCCCGGGCCGAGATTGCCGCCGCCACCGACAAGGCCGCCGCGATGCTGGCGCTGGGGCCCCTGATGGACCGCCGCCCGGCCGAGCTTTCCGGCGGCCAGCGCCAGCGTGTTGCCATCGGTCGGGCCATCGTGCGGACGCCCAAGCTGTTCCTGTTCGACGAGCCGTTGTCGAACCTGGACGCCGCCCTGCGCGTTGCCACAAGGATCGAGATTGCCCGCCTGCACCGCGATCTGAAGGCCACGATGATCTATGTGACGCATGACCAGGTCGAGGCGATGACCCTTGCCGACCGGATCGTCGTCTTGCGCGCGGGCAAGGTCGAACAGGTTGGCACCCCGATGGAGCTTTACAACAATCCCGCCAACACCTTTGTCGCGGGGTTCATCGGGTCACCGCAGATGAACTTTCTGGACGCCGCTGCCCTGGGATTTCCCCCCGGTCAGGCCGGAATCCGCCCGGAACATGTGGCAATCAGCCGAGAGGGCGGCGCACTTGCGGGCGAGGTCAGCCATGTCGAAAAGCTTGGCGGGGAAACCCTGGTCTATGTGCGCAACGATCTGCACGGTCTGATGACGGTGCGGCTGTTCGGCGAGCATGACTTTGCCGTGGACGAAACAGTGCACCTGACACCAGACCAAGACCGAATGTTCTACTTTGACACCGATGGTCACCGCAGGGCCTAAAGCCGCGCTTCGGCCCAGGCGGCAAGCAGTGTCAGGGTGGTATCGCCTTCGATCACGCCCAGAAGCAGACCTTCCCCCGACCGCGCGCAAAGGACGCTGTGCCCGTCAATCAAGGCGGCCCCGAGGATGGAACAGACCGCTGCGCCCTTCTGGTTCGCCACCTGGTCAAGCTGGTGCCGGACGGCCTCGGCCTCGTCATCAAGAAAGCCGCGCAGGTGGGACACCATCTCGTCAGGGCCTTCGGAGTTGCCATCGGCGTCACCGCCCAGGATCAACCAGGCCGTCAGCGTCGGCGCCATCGCACGGGCAAACCGGTCAAGGTTCCTCGCGGCGCTTGCAACAGGGACGGAGTCAGCGGCTGCATCGGGCAGCGTCCGGTCAGGAGATCGGCCAGAAGTGCCACCGGAAGCCCGACGCTGACCCCTTCGCCTGTCTCGTTGCTGGGGAATGTCGTGACCCGCAATTCATGCCTTGGCGCGGCAACGGCCTGCATCACCTTGATCAGATCATCCTTCTGTTCATCTTCCAGCGCGGGGACGGCAAGACAGGCCTCGGCACCGGAAACCCCGGTTGCCTCGGTCAGGCGCAGGACGCGACGGCCAGCTACCTCCAGCGTCAGGCCCATGCCACTGCTGGATTCAACGCGAACCGAGCGGGCAAGAATTGTCTCGTTCATTTCGCGCATCAGGGCGATCATCGGGTTGGGATCGCTGAAGTCGGCAATCACCCGCGCCCCGCCGGGTGCCACATGCGCAGGCCTTTGCAGTGCCTTGAGACGCGCGACGATTGGAACTGTTCCCTTGTTCAACGCCTTGTCCGCCCTTTCTTGCATCTGCAGCCCATCAGCCACCGGCCATGCCATCCAGCGTTTCGCGGATCCTGGCCACAAATGCCGCAAGGTCTATGCTGTGATCGCAGATGCAGCAGATCGCATCGGCGGGTTCGGTTTCCGACCTCAGGAACACGCGAAGGCTGTCCTCGCCCAGAACGATTGCCCCGTGCGGTTCGCCAAAGGCGTCAACCGACAGGGAAAACAGCGGATCGTCAAAACTTGCGCGGGCTTGCCGACACAAAAGGTCAAGGTGCTCCTGCGTGACATCCTCGGCGCCCTTGCTGGCCAGAATCATGCTGGATGAAAGGTCTGCAAAGGCCACGACACGCGCCATCGGATAGGCCTTGATGAGATCACCAAGCGAGTCGACAACTCCCACTGCACGGTCCTTCCGGTTTTGCCTGCGTTACCGCCCGGGGGTCCGGGTGAGAGCGATCAGGGCATCTTCTTCTTCCGCGTCATTGTCTGAAAAGGACACGACAGCAGGTCCGGTATCGCCGGTCGGCCGTTCGGTGCGCAACAGTCTTTCGCCAGCGGCAACACGGCGCGGCAATACCTTGAACACCGGCGTGCTGCGGATCTTGGTCAGACGCTCGAAGGATTGCGCAATCTGACTTTGGCCAATTTCGGTCGCGTCGTAAGCATCCGGCGAGATTGTCGGCTTGTCCGCGTCTCCGGCTTCGGGGGCGCCTTCGTCAATCAGGCGGTGGATGATCTCGAAGAGTGCCGTCGCAAGCGCCTCGGCACCACTGTCTTTCCATTTCTCGGCGTCGTCACCGGCTTGCATCGCCTTCAGAAGCGACACCGGGAAAACCTCGGCAAAAAGCCCTTCGACCTCTTGCACGACCCGCTTGACCACCTTGGTCTTGTCCTTGTCGCTGACGATCTTGTCGAATCGGGTGATCAGCAAAAGGCTGTTGCGGCGCATCTCTTGCGGGAAGCCGTTCCAGACGCCGGATTCCGACTGCCGCCAGGCCTGCGTCGCGTGGGTGCACCACAGGACCCCATCGGCAAGGTGGGCCATCCGTTCCCACACCTCGGGCGACATCGACGGGTCCGAGATCCCCGGCATGTCGATCAGGTCGCAATAGCGCAGGATGTCGCTTTTCATGAACACGCGGACATGTTCCGTCGTCTCAAGCGAGACCTGTTCAAGGTCTGCAAGATCAAGGTCATAAGCCACGCCGTCCAGCCCCATCGTATAGGCATCGTCAGGACCGTAGGACAGCCAGACCGGTGGCAACTGCGTCGCCGTGACTTTTTCCAAAAGCGGGCGCGCACCCATCAACACGTTGCACAGCGTGCTTTTGCCCGAGCTGAATTCGCCCATGATGGCGATGCGGGGCTTGCGTGTCATCGGCATGGGGACTGTCCTTTCCTGCCCGGCATGGCCTTAGTCGGCATAAATGCCAAGCTCGTCCACGATCGAGGCAAGGCATTCCTGCCGGTCTTCCCAGGCATTCACGCCGAAAAGCTCTTTCATCTCTTCCATCGAGATTTCAGAGCTGACCAGCGCACTGGTAAGAAGTTCGCGCTGTTCCTGCAGGAAATCACGCAGGGTGTTCTGGGTTCTCTCTCGGAAAAGGCCGATCTGGATCGTCTTGAGGTCATTGATGATCGGGTCGGTTTCTGCCCGGATCAGGGTATAGAAATCCTGCGCAAAGGCCTTGTAGCCGCGACGGCGCTGCCACCAGCCCTTCCACCAGCTGACCTGAAGGTCCAGCGCGATGGTCTGGCCCAGGTTGATCGGCGGCGGAATGTAGGACACGACGGGGGTTTCGATCTTGAACCCTTCGACCGTGATCGAAAAGGTCTGGCCATAAAGGTCAGCGATCTTGACGGCGGTCTCGTTGTTCACCTCGGCGGCAATGCCGTGCATCTTCTTCAGCACGACCTGATAGCTGGAGGACAGAAGCATCCGCAGTCCCAGGGGGCTGTAGTGCCAGGTCGCATCCTCGCCATTGGCCTGCAGATGTTCGATCAGGCTGTTGGTCGCTCGTTCCAGTAAACGCTCGTAGCTTTGGTCGATGCGGTTGGTGAAATCCTTGCAGACCATGTCCGTCATGTGGGTCAGCTTTTCAACGGACGCCGCCTCGATCTTGCGCAGTTCGGCGTCCAGTTGTCCGGGCGTCATCGTGCGGTCAAGCTGGCCGTCGGATTCCAGGATGCGGACCTGATCGACGACATCAAGGCTTTGCGCCAGGTTCAGCGCCTGGCGGGCCGACTTCTGCAACGCCTCGAAGACCGGGCCTTCGTACATGCGCTGGCCCAGTGATTCCAGCAGCGCCGGCACGCCCGAGGCATGCCAGACCAGCTGTTCGGCCGACCAGCTGTCCATCTTGTCGGCAAAGGCGGCGCGGGTCCAGTTGATCGCCGACTCGGTCGAGTCGTCGGTCATCTCGTCGATCTTGCCTTCCAGCACCGCGTTCGCCCAATGGGCCGAGCCGTAGATGATGTCGATGTCCTGCGGCGCGTTGTTCTTTTCCAGCGTTTCCAGGATCGAGCGGTGGATTTCCGGCACCTGGCTGGCCGGGTCGGGCAATTCGTCGATCCGGTTGACGAAAATGATGATCTCGCGCGACTGGCGGTGTGCGATCAGGCGGATCAGCGCCATGTCCATCGTGGTCAGCGCCTGATGGGCCGACAGCACGACGATACAGGACCGGCTGTCGCGCACGGCGTTGATCGTGATCTGCTCGCGCATCATGAACGTGTCGTTCACGCCGGGCGTGTCGCGCACGCACAGCATGATCGGGAAGTCTTCGCGGTCGATGTAAAGGTCGGCCGATTTGGTGATGTCGGTGAACCGGCCCTGATCGGCCCCGGACGCATCTTCATCGCCGACGCAGACATAGCGGCGCAAAAGCGTGTCATCGACGGCGCCGTAGCGATGTTCGGTCCCCAGCAGCAACTCGAACTTGCGGCCCAGTCGCGCCTGCGCCTTTTCGCGCATCTGCACGACCTGAAGCCGCAGCTTTTCAAGCTCTTCGTCGGCGCCTGCCCGTGCCGCAAGCTGACCGATCCGGCCGCCGTTAGACACCAGCTTGTCCCATTCCGCGCCGTCAAAGAACTTGAACTTGGCCTTCACGTTCAGCTCGGGCGACGGCGTGTTCAGGTGCAGTGACGTGACGACCGATGTCCAGGGGTTCACATCCGTCGGCAGAAGATTCGGGGCACCGATCATCGCGTTGATGAGAGAGGTCTTGCCCGCCTTGATCTGCCCGATGACGGTGACCGACGGTTCAACCTCGCGGACCTGCTGCAGGATCCGCGTCACCTTCTTCGATGTGTCGGGGTCGGACATGGTCACGAAGTCGCGCAGCACATCCTCGAACTGCTTGATCGCATCGGCGATGCGGGTCAGACCGGGAAAGTTGCGCTGAAGTGTGATGTCAGGTGCTGTGGTTTCGGCCACAGAAACCACGTCCGTGCCGCCTTCGTTGGCCGGTTCATCATCTTGAATTGTGGCGCCCAGACCCATCTTTTTCCCTCAACCGTCGCCCTGAACCACCTATATGCCACACAGAAAGGCGCAAGTCCCCGAGATCGTGACATAAGTTTGGAAAGTGGTCCGAATTGGGCAGGTTTTTGTCGATTCTTCGATCAATAATCAGATCATACGCCGTGCAATGTTTCCAGATCACGCCGTATCTGCAAGAGAAGCGTCAGCGCGTCATCCGCAGGGGCATGCCCTTTCTCCAACAACATCAGCATGATGAGGTCTTGAACCTGACTAAGGTCAACCTTGATTCGCAGAAGATCGGCAGACCCCGCACGTGACAGGGTATCAATGACCTGTTCGGTGGTATCACGACAATGTTCCAGCACCATATCGACCGGAACCTTCGCAGAAGGCTCTACGCTGCCCGCAAGATCAGTTGACCTTGCAATGATCAACCCGATCGCGGCGGCCAGGATTTCCTTCTCTGCTCCGCCCGCGGGCAGGCTGCCATCCGCAAACTTTGCCAGTGCCGGAGTAACTGTCTGCGCCCGGGCCGCAATCCGGGGACGTTCGCGGCGGTCACCCCGCTGCGGGGTCGTGTCCGAGGCACTTGCTTCGGGAAGGCGTTCGCGCATGGCCGCCAGATGGGGCGAGGCCAGGTCTTCGGGCAGCGGCGCCACCGGACGAGGGGGGGCTGCTGCCGGTGGTGCCGGCGCGCGCACTCGGGTCACGGGCTCACCCGGCCGCGCAGTCCGCTCGCCCGGTTTGGCAGCGGCGGGGGCGGCAGCCACCGGCTTGCGGGATCCGAAAAGCTGGGTCCTTGCCGAACGTTCGGCCAAGGGCGTGCTGTCGGTCGGCATAGGTCGTTCAACGCGAAATCCGGGATCGGGGGGCTCGTCCGTGGCAGCCTGAACTGCAGCCAGCATCGCCTCGACCTCGGCGTCATCCGGGGCGCCTTCGAGTTCACTCTCGGTTTCGGAGTCTGGTTCGGGCACGATGGGACCGGGACGAAGGACCTCGCTTGTGGGTGGCCTGGCAGCAACGGGCTCTGGCTGGATGACCGGCGACGGTGCTTCTGCAACTTCGTCCGGAAGCCTTGCAACCAAAGGCGGCCCGGGCTGACCCCGGGGAGTAGGAACGGCGGGCGTCGCGGTTTCCGATTTGGACTTCCAGGTCGATCGCAACGGAACCATCGGCTGCGTCGCCGCATCGTCCGGCAGAGGCATCTGCTTGATTCGGTCCGAGAACCTTTTGCGCCCGGTCACGGGCTGCATGCCGGCGTCGGGCGCGGGTTTGGGCGTCACCTCTGGGTAGACCTCGGGAATGCCCGGCAGGTCTGGTTCAACCTCAGGCTCAGGCTCAGGTTCAGGCTCGGGTTGGGCAACATTCTGGGGCTCGGGGTCGACCTCTGGCACGGACGGGACTGCCGCGTCGGCCAGGACCTTCGGTTCAGGCTCGGGCTGGATCTCGGGCTCGGGCTGCATTTCAGGCTCAGGCTCGGGCCGCACTTCGGGTTCTGTGTAAGCCTCTGGCCTGGGCTGCGTTTCCGCCGGAACAACAGGCTCGGGCACAGTCTCTGGCGGGGGGCTCCATTGCGGTGGCGGATCTGCGCGGAGCGTCTCATCCAGGTCGGCAAACCGGCGTGCGACGATGCCACCCGCCTCGACATGGCGCGCGAGCAGGAGTTCCGCCATGTCGGTATCGGCCCGCCGCGCCATCTGGACGCGGGTCTTGATCGTGGTGATGACAGCGGCGGCCCCGCTGTCGCGGAAAAGATCACGGTCGACCGGGCCGCCCGGAGGCATTGCTGCGCGCGCCTGCTTGGCAGAAATCGACAGGACCTGACGGAATTCTTCGCCAGCGCGCAACTCGACCCGTTCCAGCATTCCCTGCGCCGCGTCACGCCCTCCCAAAAGGTCGACCTTGGTCAGGAACAGAAACCCGTTGTCCTTGACCGTGTCCGGCATGCTTTCCCAGACCTGCTGTTCCTTTGGCAGGTAGGAAGTGGTGCACCAGATCAGGATGTCGGCACGTTTGCTGGCCCAGATTGCGGCCCGGCGTTGCTCGGCGTCCATCGGACCGGCCGAAACTTCCAGAAGGCTGATGATCTTCAACGCCGGAAGGTCTGCCTCAAGGGTCACCAAAGCCGGGTTCAAGGTCAGGACATCGTTCAGGTCGCGGCCCGGCACTGTTTGCGTCTTGCCATCGGACAGGGTGCAGACCATCCGCTCATCTTGACGATATTGCGCAATGATCGTTGGCAACCGCAGCGTTTCCGGCACCAGCACAGATCCGGTCAGCAGGTTGAGAATCGCCGATTTCCCCGACCCCGGAAGCCCCAGAAGTGCTACCCGCGCCGGACGTTCCAATCGTTCGATAAGGCGCTCGGCCGCTTCGGCCGGACCGCCAGCAGGAAGCAGGCCCCGGTCCAATAAGTGACCAAGCCGCTGGGCGACCGTCAGTTCTTCGCCTTCCTGCGCCATGGATTACTTTATGACGATCACGCGCCGGGGCCGCAAGCGTACCGGTGTGAGGTCTTCGGTGCCTGTGTCTTCCCTGACGCCTTCGTGGCTGACCACGGAAACCACCGGTGCCGGCCTGATCGTCTCGGGACCATTCGGACTACGGTCCGGCAAGGCCACAGCCTTGCTGTCGTGCTCGTGTTCAATTGCGCGCCGCCGGTCCTGCGGCACCTCGGCCTCCCGCGCGGCCGCAGGCTGGCCGATCCGTTCAATCTGCGGGATGTTGAGGGGCAGGACCATTGGATCGGTGACGACGGTTGTGAGGCGTTTTGGTCTTGTGACGGCCATGGAGGGTCGGGGGCTGCGGGCTTCGCGGGTGCGGGCGCTCGCGTCGTTGACCTTGATGATGGTAAAGCTGATGTTG
>JAPLPF010000219.1 GCA_026400325.1 Rhodobacterales bacterium | reverse complement strand
CGCGCGACAGGTGGGTCCGGGCAGGCAAAATCTGGGCCAGATGCCCGCGCCAACGGGCCGGGTTGTCTCCCTTGCGATATCCCCGCACACGGGCAGCATCAAGGATCGCCTCGATACGGCCCCGCACCCTGCTTGCCGTTTCCGGTACGCTGGACCAGAGGGGTTCGATGACCTTAAGAACGTGCTGCGTCTCAATCGCACCAACCTGCATCTGCCCGATGACCGGGAACACGTAGGTGGTAAGGGTATTGTGCCACTGCTGCCGATGTTTCGGGTTGCGCCACGACCCTTCCTTCGCCGCAAGAAGGGTCTCAGCCACGTCCTTGAACGTCATCGTTGCCGCGCGTTCTGCCTGCGCAGTCGCCACAGCATGCTTGGCTGCCAATTCCCGCTCTGCCAGAGGATCAATCCGTGCCTTCACCTTCAGGCGGTAGATCGCGGCAACATCCCGGGCCTGCGCGAGCGACAGTTCGCTCCCACCAGACCGCTGCAGCAGTTCCACGGCCTCAGGGCAGCGGGACAACCCTAGGTCGCGGGCCTTTCCGTCGAGCATGTACCGGAACACCCAAGAGCGCGCACCGGTCTCCTTGACGAGGATATACAGGCCGTCACCGTCGGCATGACGCCCCGGCTTGGCATTCTTCACCTGTAGCGGGGTTAATGCTTTGGATAGTTTGCGGGGCATGGATACTTCCTTCAGACGTCGGTCAGCCCGCACCTTGCTTGGCGGAAGCCATGACCGTTCCCTAAATGACTCCCCGATAATAGCACGGCTTTAGGGGAACACAATGGGGCACGGACGAACGATCACCTCCGTGCTCCTGTAGTTTTTCTCAATGAAATAGAGACTTACTGTACATCGATGAACACTTTTGAACAGATGTTCGGAGGACTCACCGTCCGCCAATCAATCCCGCGGAGGCGTTTTCCCGGTCCGGCTCCAGCCGAATTTCTGCTGTGTTTTCGGGGGCTATGCGGGTGGTCGCGCAGCGCACGGTGACCGTTCAGAACCGTGGTTCATCTGCGCTTCCGGCACAGTCCGATCGTGATGACAACCGCTTGCCTGTCAGGTCAGGCTGATCGGGCATGCGATGCCGATCTCGGTGTCTTCGATCTGCACATGCGGTTCGATCAGGCGATAATGCTTGCTGAAATGGAGCGATACCTGACGGGCATCCTGGCGGAAGCTGTGATGGATCACGAAACTGACCTGACCGGATTTCAGCAACTCTGCGTTGGTCCGGTCAAGATCATGGGCCGCGAAAACGTCAATGCTTCGGTTCACAGCGGCAAAGGCATCCAGGATCGCCCTGTTTCCACCGCCGATCGAATAGACGCAGGCGATGTCGGGATATGTTTCCAATGCCTGCCCGATCAGCGCGCCGGTGGCCCGGTTCACACCGAAGCCTTCGGAAACGGTCGTCATCGCCAGATGCGGTGCGTTCTGCGCCAGATAGCGTGCAAAACCGATGCGCCGGGCCTCCTCGCCCTCGAATTCGCGGCTCGACAGGGTGATCAAAACGCGGGAAGGATGCTGCGGGGCCATCCGGCCAAGAAGGTGGGCCGCGGTCGCTCCGGCGCGTTCGTTCCGCATCCCGACATAGGCCAGCCGCAGCGGTGCGGCCACGTCAGTGACATAGGTTACCACGGGGATTTTCCGCACCGCCAGGTCGGCAAGGCAATCCGCAATGCCAGGCGTGGCCGGGGCCTTCAACACGATGCCTTGCGTTCCCCGCCGCGCGATCGCCCGCAAGAGGGCGACAACCTCGCGCTCCTCCATCACTTCGGCCAGGTGAAACCGGGCCCGAAAGGTCGCAGGCCGGATCAGCGGCAGTTCCGCCTCGAAGGCTGCACGGACGGCGGATGAAAATCGGTCGGGTGCCTGCATGACGATGTCGAGCGTCACCTTCGCGCCCCGCAAATGGCTGGCGGCATGCTGGCGCGCCAGTTCTTCGGTGGCGGCTTCTACCCGTTCGCGTGTCAAGGCCCGCACATGAGCGCGGCCATGCAGCACGCGGTCCACGGTGGCTAGGCTGAGGCCCGCCTGATGAGCGATTTCCTTGATGGTGAATTTGGACGCCATCACCCCATTTGAGGTGTTTTTGAGGTGAAAGGCAACTATCGTGTGGCCGTGTTCTGCGTCACCTTTCGTTCGACCCCGGAGGAGGCCCCGATGAACATCCAGTCCCCTAACCCCAAGCGCACCCCCGTCTGGCTGACCGCTGGCAGTGGCGAATTCGAGACCTTTCGCCAGATCGTCAGCCAGACGGCAGACCCGGCCGACACGCCGCTCGCCGCTCAGGTGCTGCGCAACATCCCGATCTATGACGGCGCGGCCATTGATGCGGCAGCGGTCAACCCCGTCACCCGTCAGGCGGTGATGGAGGAATGGGCCCAAGTGTTCGCGCATGGCGCCGGAATCATCGTGATCCGTCAGGGGCTGGCTGACCATGCGGTGATCGACCGGGCTAGTGCGGTATTCGAGCAGATCATCGCCGACGAAAAGCGGGCGGCCAAGGGCGGCGGCGACCATTTCGCCAAACCCGGTGCGAATGACCGAATCTGGAATTCTCTGGAAAAACATTGTCTTGCCGATCCGGCCAACTTTGCCGCCTATTTCAGTTCGCATGGCATCGCGATGGCCGCCGAGGCGTGGCTGGGGCCGGCCTCGCAGATGACGGCGCAGGTCAACCGGGTGAACCCAGGCGGTGCCGCGCAGACGCCGCACCGCGACTATCACCTCGGCTTCATGTCGGCGGCACGGATGGCACAGTTTCCCGCCCATATTCATGCCGTCTCGCCCACCCTGACGTTGCAGGGGGCGGTGGCCCATTGCGACATGCCGGTGGAAACCGGGCCCACGATGCTCTTGCCGTTCTCGCAGCAGTTCTTCGAAGGCTACCTTGCCTTCTCGCGGCCCGAGTTTCAGGCACATTTCGCCGCCAACCATGTGCAGCTGCCGCTGCAGAAGGGCGACCTCGTGTTCTTCAACCCCGCAGTCATGCATGGTGCGGGCACAAACCACACCACCGACCGCTTTCGCATGGTGAACCTGCTGCAAGTGTCGTCGGCCTTCGGCCGCGCGATGGAGACGGTGAACCGCACACGGATGCTGCGCGCGCTTTATCCGGCACTGCGGGACAGGTCCGGGCTGGACCTTGGCAATGTCATCGCGGCCTCGGCTGAAGGCTATCCGTTCCCGACCAACCTGGACAGCAACCCGCCCGTCGGGGGCCTGGCGCCGAAAACCCAGGCCGATTTCCTGCGCGAGGCGCTTGTACAGGATCAAGCCGAGGATGTGTTCTTTGCCCTTCTCGACGCGCTTGACGCCAAGAACCAGTCGTAGGGTATGCGCATGGGTCGGAATGACGGAAAGATTGCGCCGAGGCGCAACGGAGTGGCGGTCAACCAGCCGGATATCGAAGGGATGCTGTCGGATTGACCTGCCATGGGGGTTTTCCTGCAGATGCAACGAGAGTTCGGCCCAAGGAAGTGACCCGCACTGCAGCGGGCCCTTCGAACCGGCGACCCATTCATCGGGATCGTGCCGGTGCATGCGGCAGGGGTGACACGCGCCAACCTTCCCGTTGAAAGGCGCGGCCCCTTGGGCGACGGTGCCAGAGTGGCAGGCTGGGCGGGCCTATGCGCTTCCTGATTTCGGCATGACGGGCAAAGCTGCTTGCGGTAGCCCGGAACGTCAACCAGACTGGACTGGACGAAACCAGGGGACGGATCGGGAAGGTTCGAAAGACCCGCGCCCAGCGCGGCCCGACCCGGTTCCAAGAACGGAAAGCCAGACGACACATGTGCCCAGCCCACCTATCGGCCAATCAGGACCGCGGGTTCATCATCCCGATCGGCGGCGGGGAAGATCGCAAGAAGGAGCGGCAGATTCACCGCCGCTTTGTCGAGCTTTCCGGCGGGCCAGGTGCCGACATCGTGGTGATCCCGACCGCGTCGGAACTGGAGTCCACCGGGCAGGACTACAACCGGATCTTTCGTGACCTTGGCGCGGCCGAGGTCGATTTCCTGCCAATCAGCAAGCGCGCCGATTGTGACAATCCGCGCTATCTGGACATGCTGGACCGGGCCACGGGCATCTTTCTGACCGGCGGCAACCAGTTGCGGCTTTCCACCATCCTTGGCGGCACGGCGATCGCCCAAAGGATCCGCAAGCGCAACGCAGCCGGGGCGACGGTGGCGGGAACCTCGGCCGGGGCGTCGATCATGTCCGAACACATGATTGCCGGGGGCGAAAGCAATTCGATCCCGGCTGAGGGGGCGGTCAGTCTGGCGCCGGGCCTTGGGCTTACGAACGCGGTCATCATCGACCAGCATTTCACCCAGCGGAACCGTCTGGGGCGGCTGCTTGCAGCCGCGTCCTACAACCCGTTCCTGATCGGGCTTGGCATTGACGAGGATACCGCCGCCTTCATCGGCCCGAACGGTCTGTTCGAGGTGGTCGGCTCGGGGACCGTGACTGTGGTCGATGCCTCGGGCCTGACCCATTCCTCGATGTGGGAGGCCAGTCGCGGTCAGGCCTTGTCGCTTCTCGGCCTCAAGGTCGATGTGATGAGCGAGGGCTGCCGCTATGACCTGGTCGGACGCCAGGCCTATCCGCCTGATCCGCATGCCGCCTTCTGCGCCTTGCCGAACCTCCCCTCAGAGGACGGGCCCAGACACTGACGGGCCCACACACTGACAAGACACTGACCTGACACCAAGGGAGTCCCAGACATGAAGATCGTTTCGACCAATGTGTTTGTCGGCCCGAATGTCTGGGCAGGTTTCCCGGTGATCCGGCATGTCGTCGATCTTGGGGTGCTGGAAGCCTGGCCCTCGGTGCGGATCGGAGACCCGTGGATCGACGCCCTGGTCGCGGCCTTGCCGGGCCTTGGAGAACACGGCTGTTCCTACCGCGAGGCGGGCGGCCTCATCCGCCGCCTGCGCGAGGATGAGGGCACCTGGCTTGCCCATGTGGCAGAACATGTGGCGCTGGAAATTCAGGGGGTGGCCGGGTCAGAAGTGAGTTTCGGCAGAACGCGGGGCACGGGTGTCGAGGGGCAATACAATCTGGTCTACGAATACCGGCAGCGCGATGTGGGCCTGGATGCCGGGCGGCTGGCGATTCGGCTTCTGATGCACCTTTTGCCGGATGCCCTTAAGGCGCAGGTCGACTACGAATTTGACGCGGAGTTCGACTTTCCGGCCGAGCTGAAGTCGTTCGTCCTGTCCGCGCAGCGCAAGGAGTTCGGCCCCTCCACCGCCTCGCTGGTCAAGGCGGCAGAAGAACGCGATATCCCCTGGATCCGGCTGAACAACCAGTCGCTGGTCCAGTTCGGCCATGGCAAGCATCAGCAGCGTATTCAGGCCACTATCACCAGCCAGACCAAGCATATCGCGGTCGAGATTTCCTGCGACAAGGAAGACACGCACAACATGCTGAACGACCTGGGCTTGCCGGTGCCGCAGCAGCGTGTGGTCTATTCCCCGACCGAAGCGGTGCGCGCAGCAAGGCGGATCGGGTTTCCGGTGGTGGTCAAGCCCTTGGACGGCAACCACGGACGCGGCGTGTCGATCAACCTGACCGAGGACGCGCAGATCGAAACCGCCTTTGCCGAGGCGCGGGCACAGTCCAAAAGCCGCGCGATCCTCGTCGAAAGCTTTGTCACCGGCATGGATCATCGCATGCTGGTGGTGAACAACGAGCTGGTGGCCGTGGCCAAGCGCGTGCCGGGGCATGTGGTGGGTGACGGCAAACATACGATCGCCGAACTGGTCGATGTGGTGAACTCGGACCCCCGGCGCGGCATCGGCCATGAAAAGGTGCTGACGAACCTTGAGCTTGACGCACAGGCCGAACGCCTGATGCAAGAGGCCGGTTATACCGCGGCGACGGTGCTGCCCGAAGGCCAGACCTTCTTCCTGCGCTCGACCGCGAACCTGTCCACAGGTGGCACGGCCATCGACATGACCGATGTCTGCCACCCCGACAACAAGGACATGGCCGAACGCACGATCAAGGCCGTGGGCCTTGATGTGGGGGGCGTGGATTTCCTGACCTCGGACATCACCAAAAGCTACAAGGAGATTGGCGGCGCGATTGTCGAGGTGAACGCCGCACCCGGCTTCCGGATGCACGTCGCACCCTCCGAAGGCACGCCGCGCGATGTGGCCGGCAAGGTGCTGGAAATGCTGTTCCCGACCGGCGCACAGTCGCGGATTCCGATCGGGGCGATCACTGGCACCAACGGCAAGACCACGACCAGCCGGATGCTGGCGCATATCATGAAATCCAGCGGCAAGATCGTCGGCATGACCTCGACCGACGGGGTTTATGTCGATGGCAAGCTGACGGTGAAAGGTGACATGACCGGCCCCGCCTCGGCCCAGATGGTGCTGCGTGACCCGTCGGTCGATTTCGCGGTGATGGAAACGGCGCGCGGCGGGCTTGTCCGCTCGGGCCTTGGCTACCAGCGCTGCGATGTCTCGGCCTGCCTGAACGTGGCGGCCGATCACCTTGGCATGGGCGGCATCAACACGCTGGAGGAACTTGCCGTCGTAAAGCGGGTGGTGGTGGAAACCGCCACCGACACGGTGGTTTTGAACGCCGATGACTTTCATTGCCTGCGCATGGCCGACTTCTGCCACGCGACCCACATCTGTTACGTCACGACAAGCGCGGAACACCCCCTGGTCAAAGAGCATATCCGCGCGGGTGGCCGTGCGGTTGTGCTGGAAAAGGGCATGAATGGTGACATGATCACCATCTATTCCAAGGGCCTGCATCTGCCGGTCCTTTGGACACACCTCATTCCCGCGACGCTGGAAGGCAAGGCGATGTACAACGTCCAGAACGCGATGTTCGCCGCCGCCATGGCCTTTGCCTTCGGGCTTGACCTTGACAACATCCGCCATGGCCTTCGCACCTTCGACACCAGCTTCTTCCAGGCTCCAGGGCGGACCAACGTTTACGACGAGCATCCTTTCAAGGTGATCCTTGATTACGGGCACAACCCCGCCGCCATCGCCGCCATGGCCGATCTGGTGGACCGGCTGGACATCAAGGGCCGGCGGCTGGTCGTGGCCGCCATGCCCGGCGACCGGCGCGATGAGGATATCGCGGCCGCCGCGCGCGAACTGGCGGGGCATTTCGACCACTATTTCCTGAAGCCGGATGATGACCGGCGCGGCCGTGGCCCGATGGAGGTGCCCGAGATGCTGCGCGCTGTCCTGATGGAAGCGGGCGTGACCGAGGCGCAGATCACCATGCTGCCGGGTGAGGAAACCGCCATCGACGTAGCCCTTGCAGCGGCTGCCCCCGGTGACCTGCTGGTGGTCTTCGCGGATGAACTGGCGCGGTCCTGGAAGCAGATCATCTACTTCAAGAAGACCGAGCGTGAGGCGATTGCAGCAACCGCCCCTGTCCGGGTCGAACGGCCCAAGGTCGGCTTCGAGGAACTGCTGGCCGGGGGTGACCAGTTGATCCGGGACGAGCGTGGCGTGCGTCTGGCGCGTGGCATTACCGAAGAGGCGGATTGACGGGTCATGACCCGCTCACTCTGGCTGAAAGACGCGCTGCAGATCCCGCTGCCCGATGATGCAGCACTGGTTCTGGACGGCTGCCGCAGACTGCTGGGGCCGAACCTTTTCAGCGCGTCTCCGGGGGCGGTTGGCGATGCGCTTTGCCCGGGTCGTGACCCCGATCCTGTGCTGCAGGTATGGCTTGATCAGGTGCGCGGCCTGCTGGACGAACTTGGCTGGCGCGATGCTTGCCTGACCGGGCGGCGCTTTGACGGTGGTGCCAGCCTCTTTCTGGCAGCCCCGGTGGACCGGCTTTTTTCCGCCGCCTATGTGATCGAGGCCGGGTGGCATTTCACCGCCTGCGGGTTTCTTGGCGTTACACCAATGCCCCGCGACCCCCTTCTGGCCGACCTGCGCGCCATCCTTGCGCATGAGGCAAATCCAGCCTTTGCGGCCCTTGTCACCCAAGGAGAAAATCGCGGGATCGACCGGCTTCTGGACGATGACCTCGTCACATTCGGGCACGGAAAATCCTCGGTCACCTGGGACATTGACCAGCTTCCCGCAACACCCGACTGGCAGGGTATCCATGATCTGCCGCTGGCGCTTGTCACCGGCACTAACGGCAAGACCACCACGACGCGGCTGATCGCGGCGATGGGGGCAGAGGCGGGGCTGGTATCCGGGCTGTCGTCGACCGAATTCGTCAGGGTGGGCGACGAAATTCTTGACCATGGCGACTATTCCGGCCCCGCAGGTGCAAGGCTCCTGTTGCGTGACAAGCGGCTGGAGCTGGCGGTGCTTGAGGTGGCGCGCGGCGGCATCCTGCGCCGGGGTCTGCCAGTGACACATGCGCAGGTCGCCGTGGTCACCAATGTCGCCGCGGACCATCTTGGACAATACGGCATCATGACGGTTGATGACCTTGCGCAGGTGAAACTTTCGGTGCACCGGGCATTGCGGCCCGGTGGCACGCTGGTCCTCAACGCGGACAACCCCTTCGTGGTGTCGGCCGCCCCGGCGCGGCTTAATGCTACGTGGTTTTCGCTTTCCCCCGACACGGCGCAGATCCAATCGGCGCGGGCAAAAGGCAATCCCTGCGGCTGGTACGAGGGCGGCATGCTGAAGCTGTCGGACGGATCGACCGACACCGTGCTGATCGACGCCCGCGATGTGCCGCTGACCCTTGGTGGAGCGGCCCGCTACAACATCGAGAACGCGCTGGCGGCGGCGCTGGCTGCCCGCGCGCTGGGCCTGGCCGATGACGCGATCCGTGCCGTCCTTGCGCGGTTTCGCTCGGATCCCAGGGACAATCCGGGCCGCGCCAATGAATTCGCGTTCAACGGCGCGCGGGTCTTTGTCGACTATGCCCACAACCCCCATTCGATTGCTGCCATCGCCTCTGCCCTTGCGGCCTTGCCCGCAGAACGCCGGTTCATCCTGCTCAGCCATGCCGGCGACCGGTCCGACGACGAAATCCGCGCTCTGGTGACCGGCGCCTTTGACCTGTCGCCGGACGTTGCCGTCGTGGCTGAAAACCCGAAATTCCTGCGTGGCCGCGCCCCTGGCGCCTTGCCTGCCCTGATGCGCACCCGCTGCCTTGAGCTGGGTCTGAACCCGTCAGCCATTCTGGATGCCCCCACCCCCGGCGACGGGACCCGGCGCATTCTGGATGCGCTGCAACCTGGGGACCTTGCGTTGCTGCTGGTTCATGACGACCGCGAACGTATCTTCGCGATGCTGGCCGAAACCGCCGTCCCGACGCGGATCTGAGAACAAGCCGGGCCTCGCTGATCGCAGGGATATGCTTTGCTGCCGCCGAGCAGGGTGTCATCCGAACGCCGCAACCGCACCATCATGTTCGCTCGACTGCAGGATTGGCGGTCACATCGCCAAAGCCCTGCAGGACGCTTGATCACGGGGAAAAGCGGGACTATAGCCGATGAGCGTCTGACCACTGTCTTGAACAATGTGGGTAGGAAGTGCCTGTTTCATTGGACCAATCCGATACTACCCCTCCACGAGGCTATCCTGCGCGTCCGGCGGTTGTCGTGTTGCGCGACGATGCTGTCGGAGTGCTGGCCGGGGCTGGGTTCGGCGTAACCCCCCATGTCGATTTCATCAGGGCCCTGGCGGACAGGCTGAAGATCGATTTGTCCGCCACGCTGACCGTCATGCGGCACTTGCCGCTTTGGACCGACGGTCCGCAACATGCCGAGCTGCGGCGCGAGGTTGCAGCCTTTCTGGCTGAGGATCGGTCGGCCAAGCTCGCCCGGGCCACGGCTCGCATCCGCCTTGCGCTGTTCAGAACGCTTGGTTCGGACGCCTCGGAGCATGTCGACCTTCTTCGCATGGTTTGTGAAGTGGTCGACCTGTTCATGGAGGAGTTCACGGGTCTTCCCCGACCTGAGGGCGACCCGTCCGGCTTTCCCAGCATCTTCAGTTCCAATCTCGGGGTTGCAGAGCGCCGACGGCTTGAGGTGTTGCTGAAACAGCAATTCGCGCAGGCAAATGATCTTTTTCCCGATGAGCCGATCGAACGGCATGCCCTGAGAGTGGGGCAATTCGCCATGGGCCGCGATGCCCTGATCGGAACGCTTGGCCTTTCGCTGCACCATCATCTCGGCAGTCTGGGGGAAGACACGCTCACTGCGCGGCGCATGCCGGCTGTGCCAACGCACACGGGCCTGCCCGCGATCGGCCGGATGGCCCGCGTTGCACAGACTGTCGCCGGCTGTCCGGTGGCGGCAGGGGCATTGATCGAGTGCCGCCTTGACAGTCTTGCCGGTCGCCCTGCCGCCGAGCGGCGGCATTTCTTTGGGTCCGGGCCGCATCTCTGCCTTGGGAGGCCCTTGTCACTGGCTTTGTGGGACTGCGTGGCAGATGCGCTTGCGGAACTGGATGTCGGTTTGACGACCACGGACTTCGCCCTTGCGCAAAGTGATGTCTTCGACATTCCATCCGTCTTCAAGGCCAGCAAATCTTCAGTATCCCAACCCCTGACAGGTGATCCGACATGAACATCAGGCGAGTGGTCATTGCTGCCCTGGACAAGAGCGTTGGCTTGCTCGATCGTCCGTCGTTGGCTCCCGTTGCCCTTTCGGGCGGGGACTTTGCCTTGTCGGAATTGGACATCGACAGCCTGTCGACCTACGAGATCATCATGCAACTTGAAGATGAGCTGGGTATCGACCTTCCGCCGGCAGCCGTTGCCTCAACGACGACGCTTGATGATCTTGTGGATGTCGTGACCCGCGCAGTCGAGGCCAGGCCATGATCAGCACTGGCCAGCCTTCATCGCAGAAACACGCATTTGATCACCTCGCTGCAATGGCGAGTTGTTTGACGCCCCTCCAATTCATCGATGCTGCCAACGCGATCCGGCAGTCGGGTGATCATGACCTTGTCGAAGCGTTGGAGCGGTCGCCATCCATGAAAGTCTTGCGCGACGCGCCGATCCTTTCGGCCTTGCGCTGCGAGTTCGAGACCTCTCATGCCCGGCTTTATTCGGTGCCAGGCACGTCCCGGCAACGATTGCTTGTGGGCTTCACGGGGGCGGCAAGCCGCTTGATGATGCCGTTGCCGATCATCATGCAGGCGTTGCCAGGGAACACCGATCTTCTGATCTTGCATGATCCGTCGAGAAGCCATTTTCGCAGGGGCATTTGGGACGGAGACCGCACGCTCCTTGACCTGGCGGGCGTGACTGCGCCCATCAGAAGTGCCTATGCTGACACCATTGCGCTGGGGTCCAGCGGCGGCGGCCTGCCGGCCCTTCGATTTGCCAGACATGCAGGACTTCGACGCGGCATGTCTTTCGGTGGACGTTTGATCGACGATACGCTGCGAATCCTTCGGCGCGAGACCGTGCCGACCGCCTATGATCCGCTGTGCGCATGTGGGGACGCGCGAGCTACGGAATTGATCCTTGTCCACAGCGCAGACCACGTCTCGGATGCGCATGCGGCGCGGTGCATTGCGATGGCGGCCAACGCGTATCTGGTCCCGATTGCAGGGCGCAGCGACCATAACGTCCTGTGGCACATGCAGCGCATGGGGCGTCTCGCGGACCTGCTTGAAATGATGTTTTCGGCCAGTGCGCCGGATCTCCGCGATGGCATTGTCGCGTGGAATGACGCCGACTTGTCCGCAACCCGGAACGGCGCCGCGACCAGTGAGATGTTGCGAAAGGCATTGTCCGGAATTTGGACAAGGGTCACGCACAGAGCCGTTTCCGGATTACACGAAAAGCCGCGTCCAGACGCCAGGCACAAGGTGTCTTAGCCCGTCCTGCGGCCGACAAGGGTGGCCCCGACCAAAGGGGCCGCCCGACCGGGCAAGCGATGGCGGGCATGAACACGAGGCGAGAGAGTGGAGGCGGGTATCGGAATCGAACCGATCTTCACGGATTTGCAATCCGCTGCGTAACCTCTCCGCCAACCCGCCGAAGACCTGCTTTCATTATGTTTTCATCCTTGGGCCGTCAATGCGTATCAGCCCGCGCATCAGGTTCTTTTTCTTGCCGCAGACCCCATGCGTGCGGGTCACAGGCGGTCCATCTCGGCGGCGACGCGGGCCATGAAGGCCGCCCGCCGGGCCGGGGTGGCGCGGTTCATGTCGTAAAGCGCCAGATAGCGCAGCCGGTCTGGCCGGCAGACAAAGCGCAAGGCCCGGGTGACAACGCGTTTCGGCGGGTTCCCGGCGGCCCAGGCCCGGAACGGGGTGGCGCCGTAGGTCGTGACGACGGCCAGCTTGCGGATATGGGTCAGGCCGGGGGCAACCAGGCCCTTCTCCAGCGTAAACGATACGCCGGGCAGGAAAACCCGGTCGATATATCCCTTCAGGATCGCTGGAAATCCGAAATTCCAGACCGGATAGACCAGCACCAGCACCTGCGCCGCCCGCAAGCGGTCAACATGGGCCTGCACCGGGGCGGTGTTGGTCGTGTCATCCAGATAGCCCCTGCGTTCGGCGGCGGTCAGGACCGGATCGAACCCTTCGGCATAAAGGTCGCAGAGGTCCACCTCCCAGCCGCGCGCGGCCAGCCGGTCGGTCACCACCTTCTTCAGGGCGGCGGAAAAGCTTTCCTCGCAAGGTTGGGCGAACAGGACAAGCGCGCGGGTCACCAGCCCTCACCCCTCGCGGCGAATGGCGCTTTCGTGCCATCTGCGCAGCATCAGGTGCGACAAAAGGGCGGTCGCTGCATAGATCGCCACGCCGACCACTCCGATCAGCAACAGCGCCGCGAACATGCGCGGAATGTTCAGCCGGTAGCTTGCCTCAAGGATGCGGAACGCCAGACCCGATCCGGCCCCGCCGGTGCCCACGACATATTCCGCGACAATCGCCCCGATCAGCGCCAGCCCCCCGGCAATGCGCAGACCACCCAGAAAGTAGGGCAGGGCCGAGGGCAGTTGCAGATGGATCAGCCGCTGCCACCGGCTGGCACCGTAGATCGTGAACAGGTCGCGCAGGTTGTGGTCCGTGCTTTTCAGCCCCAGAGTCGTGTTGGACAGCAAGGGGAAGAACGCGACGATCCAGGCGCAGATCAGCACGCGCGCGGTCGGTTCCTTGACATAGATGAAGATCAACGGCGCGATCGACACGATGGGCGTGACCTGCAGGATCACGGCGTAGGGATAAAAGATAAGCTCGGCAAAGCGGCTTTGATCGAAAAGGATCGCCAGAAGGACACCGCCAACCACCGCCACCCCCAGCGCCATGACCGTGATCTTCAAGGTCACGAACAGCGAGTCGCGCAGCATTGGCCAATCCGTGACCAATTGCTCCCAGACCCGGAACGGCCCGGGCAGGATGTAGTGTGGAATGTCGTTCGCCGTGACCAGCCATTGCCAGCCCAGCACGGTGGCCACCACCACCAGAAGCGGCAACAACCAGCGCGCCACGGACTCGATCCGTATGGCGCGGGCGCGGCGGGCCTCTTCGGCGTCATAGACAGCTTCGGCGCTGGAACGGTCTTGCATGGTCATGCCGTCTCCCCGATCGCAGCCAGAAGGGCTTTCGAGACCACACTGGTATGGGCAGCATAATTGGCCGAGGTCCGGAACGCCATGTCGCGCGGATAGGGGGCATCGACGGTGATCTCCTCCAACACTCGGCCGGGGCGGGCGGCCATCACGACGATGCGGTCCGACAGGAACACGCTTTCAAAGACCGAATGGGTGACGAAGATCACCGTGCAGCCGATCTTGGCTTTCAGCTGCAACAGGTCGTTGTTCAACTTCTGCCTGGTGATTTCATCAAGGGCAGCAAAGGGTTCGTCCATCAGGATCAGCCGCGGGTTGGTCACCAGCGCGCGGGCAATCGACACCCGCATCTTCATGCCCCCCGACAATTCGCGCGGGTAGGCATCGGCGAATTTCTCAAGGCCCACCAGCGACAGCGCCTCGCGGATCTCGCCTGCGACCGAAGCGAAGGATTTGCCGCGCAGCCGGAAGGGCAGGTAGACGTTGCGCGCCACCGTGGCCCAGGGCATCAGCGTGGGCTCCTGAAATACCACGCCGATGTCACCCCGGCCCCCGTTGCCTTCGCCCTGGTCGCCGTCCCACAGGATGCGCCCCTGCGTCGGCTGCATCAGCCCCGCGATCAGCCGTAGCGCGGTGGACTTGCCGCAGCCCGACGGGCCGAGCAGCGAGATGAAGTCACCCGCGTTCACCGTCAGGCTCATGCCCTTCAGGGCGGTGACCGTGCCGTTGAACACTTTCAGCACGTCATGCATTTCAAGCACCCGGGGGCGCTGTCCAAGCGGAAGTGTCTGGCGTGTGATCAGGTCTGTCATGAAAGGAAGGGGCGGCCCGGCTCGCGCCGGGCCGCCCGAAACACCTTATTGCGCGGGCTTCAGGTCAAGCCCGACACCCTTGTTCACGAACTGCAGCGTATAGGCCGGGGTGATGTCCAGACCTTCGGGTGCAGCCCCCGACTTGACCATCGTGGCGTAGAATTCGGCCATGCGCGCATCGGTCATGGCACCCACCCCCAGCGTCAGCGTGTCGCCCGAATCGACGATCCCATGCACTTTCATCGCCTCGATGGCATAGGCGATGGCCTCATCGGTCATCTCGGGGTTGTCTTTCTTGATCAGGGCATTGGCGGCGGTGTTGTCGTTGTAGATATAGTTGTACCAGCCCTTGATCGACCCATCGACGAAGCACTGCACCACGTCAGGCTTGTTGGCGATGGTATCGGCCATGGTGTCGATGGTGGTGGAATAGGCGTTGTAGCCGGCATCGGCGATAAGCCACACGTCAGGCTTGAACCCGGCCTCCTTTTCGACAAAGAACGGCTCGGACGACAGATAGCCCTGCATCCCCCAGGTCGGGTTGGCGATCAGCGGGGCGGAGTTGAAGGTATAGACTTCGCGCTGTTCGGGCTTGAAGCCGTAGGCGCTGATCATCCAGGCCCAGAAGGTCAGCACACCCCCGTCCGAGATCAGGAACTTGTCCAGCTTGGTCAGGTCGGCAAATGAGGCCGCAGCACCCGGATGGGTCACGATGACCTGCGGGTCCTTCTGGAACGAGGCGGCGACAGTGACGATCGGCACGCCTTCCTGCACCGCGGTGATGGCGTCCAGCGTCGAGCCGCCCATGATGAAATCAACCTGTCCTGACAGCATCATCGCGCGGTTGTTGACCTGCGGACCGCCCGGAATGATGGTCACGTCAAGGCCGCAGGCGGCATAGGTGCCGTCGGCGACCGACTGGTAGAAGCCGCCATGTTCGGCTTGCGCGACCCAGTTGGTGCCAAAGGTCACAGCGGTGTTCTGCGCGAAGGCCGGCGCTGCGCCCCCCAAAGCTGCAGTTACCGCAAGCGCGCGGGGGGCAAGGGTGCGCAGGGCAGTTGCGCCAAGGGCGCGGGCCTTGATGGACATGTCGTTCTCCTGTCGGACGTTTCTTGGGGTTAGCCTAGGTCCTGCGTCGGTCAAGGCGAGGGGGTCCTGGTCCTGCCGGGCGAAAAAGGCGCGAAATGGATGCACGGGCAGGCAGATCTGCGATGGTCGTGCTGAAAATTTACGCAAAGATTTCCGGTTCAGGCAAGGACTTCCTGCGCTAGGCTGCAGCGAAGGCGTCCCGCCTGCGGATTTACGGAACAGGAGTCGCCGATGCGCAGCCTCGCCCCCCCGGGGATTGCCCCGCCCTTTGCCGCCTATTCCCATGGTGTCGAGGTTCCCGCCGGTGCCCGGCTGGTGGTGACCTCGGGTCAACTGGCGCTGGCGGCGGACGGGTCCGTGCCTGCGGGGGCCGAGGCGCAGGCGCGGCTTTGCCTTGCCAATTGCGCGGCGATCCTGGCCGAGGCGGGGATGGGTCCGGCCGATGTCATCCGCATCAACGCCTTTGTCACCGACCGCGCGCACATGGCCGGTTACATGGCCGCCCGCGACGCCTGGCTTGTCGGGGTGACACGGCTTCCCGCCTCGACCCTTGTGATCGTGTCCGGCTTCACGAAGCCCGAGTTTCTGGTCGAGATCGAGATGACCGCCGCCAGGGTCGGCCCCTGAGTTGGCCGCTGCTACAGGGGCGGCTCAATACCCCGTCATCTCCAGATACCCGCGTCCGGCATGGCTGCCGTCAAACCGCACCGGCCCTTCCCAATAGGGCACGGATGTGTCCATCCATGCCCCGGGGTTCAGGGCGCGCAGCGTCACGTCCAGCCCGCGCGCAGGCAGCATCAGCCGCCAGACCACCGGCACCTCGCGGCCTGCAACCGTTGCCAGTTCCAGCGGTTCGGCCTGCAGCGCGCCGGGGGGCAGGGGGTGTGCCGTTCCATCCGCGTCGATCCAGGTGCCCGAAGTGAACCCCGCGCCGCCATCCCGCAGCACAAACCCCATCAGCCTGGCGCCATCGTCAAACGACAGCGAAAACCAGTCCCAGCCGGTCTGGTCGGCGGCCAGCGGTTGCGATGACCATTCGCGGTCCAGCCAGCCCTGACCTGTCACGGCGACCGGTCCTTGCGGCAGATCAAGTTGCCCCGTTACCCGGAAAAAGGGTTGCGAGTAATAGTGGCTGGCCTGCCCGGTCTCCGACTTTACCGAATATCCCTGGTCGCCGTGCAGAACCAGCGGGCCTTCGGCTTGCAACTGCATGTCATAGCGAAAGTCGGGGCCGGTCGCAGTCAGGGACAGCGCCGACAGGGCATCGGTGCCGGGGGGCGTGGTGGACAGCATCTGCCAGTCGTCGATCCAGGCAAGGAAGGGGGCCGCGTCGCCGACTGTAACCCCAGCCTGTCGGGCGTTGTCACGGCGGCATGGCCCATCCAGAGTTGCGGGTCCTGCCAGCCCTCACCCGTTTCGGGGGCAAGGGCGGTGCGGAACAGCGTCCATTGCAGGCCATAGTCCAGCCCGTCCGCCCCGGTCAGGGTGGCTGTCAGATACCACCATTCGATGCGAAAGTCCGGGTGCGCCCCGTGATCGGCAGGAAACTCCAGCCGCGTCGCCGGGTCCGGCACGGCAAAGCCCTTCGCCGGTGCGCCCATGTCGGCAAAGCCCTGCGCATGACCGGGCGCGCCCATCGCAAGCAGCAGACCTGCCACCAGCATCAGGCGCCCGGACATGCTGGCGGGCGCTTGCCTCCCCCCTTTGTAGGGGAGGGTGGGGGGGGTGGAGCAAGGGTCGGGACGCAACGCCGCGCAATCACCGTTCATTGGCAAATATCCTCAGCAGATCGGCCGGCTGCCGCTGCATCAGCCGCAGCGCCGGGAACACCCCCGCGACCAGTGCCGCAACCAGCGCCGCAAGCAGCAGGCGCAGCCAGTCGGCGGGAAAGACCTGCATCGGCAGGCGCCAGCCGAACGCCTCGACATTGACCACCGCAAGCAGGACCCAGGCCAGTGCCAGACCCAGCGGCAGGGCCAAAAGCGCCGTGCCCATCGCCAGCACCAGCGTGCGGACCAGATCCAGCCCCGCCAGCCGCCTTTGCGTCAGCCCCATGGCCCAGACCGGCGCAAGCTGTGGCAGGCGCAAGCTGGCAAGCGTCAGCAGGCTGGCCAACATTGCGATGCCCGCAACCCCCAGCGTCAGCGTGTTCAGGGCGGCGGTGACGGCAAAGGTCCGCTCAAACACGCGCAGGGAAAAGGCCTTGACTGCGGCCTGATCGACCAGCGCGCCCTCGCCAAGGTCAAAGCGTTTGGTCAATGCCTTCGCCATCGCCGCCACTTCGTCAGGCGGCAGACGCAGCGCAAAGCGCAAGGCGGCCTTTCCCGGAAAGCGCCTCTCGAAGGTGGAAAGACCAAGCATGGCCTGCGGCGCAGGGTTGCCATAGTCGGAATAAACGCCTGCGACGGGCAGCGCCCCACCCGGCAAGGCAACCATGTCACCAAGACCAAGGCCCTGCCGCAGCGACATCTGTTCGTTGATCAACACGCCGTCGCCCCGTGCGATGGCGTCCCAGACCCCCGGAACCCCGGCCAGAAGCGGCCATTTATCGCGATAGGTGGCGTGGTCGGCCACCCCGAAAACCTCACCCGGCTGGCTGTTCGACGGGCCGCCAAGCGGGACTTCGACCGACAGGATCGGCAGCACAGCATCCACCCTTGGCAGCAGCCACCCGCGGATTTCTGCAGCCTGGGACGGGCTTTCGGCGGTCAGATACAGCTCGGAGGCAAGGCGCTGGTCCAGCCAGCCGGTGAAGGTGGCGCGAAAGCTTGCAACCATGGTTCCCACCCCCACATTCGCCGAAACCGCCAGCAACAGCGCCATCAGCGCCAGCGACAGGCCCGGCAACTGGTGGCGCGTGTCGGCCCAGAACCAGTGCGCGACGACCCCGCGCGACCAGCGCGCTCCAAGGAAAAGCCCCGCCGACAAGAGGGTCGGAAGCAGCAGCGCCGCCCCCAGCAAAAGCCCGGTCAGCACGGCAAAGCCTGCCCAAAGCCCGGTCCCCGACGTCAGCGCCAGCGCCGCCCCGGCCCAAAGCGCCAGCCCCGCCAGCACTTGCAAGCGCCGCGTCGCAGCCCCGGCCCCGGCCCAGGCCTGGGGCCGCGCAATGGCCAGGGGTGGCAGTTGCCAGACCTGCCAAAGCCCCTGGCCGGCGGCCAGCAGGGTTCCCGCCACCGCCATTCCGATCCCCGCCACAACCCAAGCCGCGCGCAACTCCAGCACCCCCGGCACCGCGGCCCCGTAAAGCCCGCCCAGCGTCGCCGCCACATCCGGCAACAAGGCCGCCGCCAAGAGATAGCCAAGCCCGATGCCGATGCTGCCCCCGATCAACGCCAGAACCAGAAGCTCGACCAGCACCAGCGCCCCCAGCATCCGCGCTGACAGCCCCAGCGCGCGCAAGGTCCGCATCACGCCCCGGCGCTGCTCGAACGCAAGGCCGATGGCGGAATGCACGATGAAGATGCCGACTGCAAAGGCCAGGACGGCAAAGGCGGTCAGGTTCAGATGGAAACTGTCGGTCAGCCGCGCGATGCCGTCATCGGGTGCGGCTGGCTTCAGGATCAGCCCCGCAGGCACCGGGCCGGGGGCAGGGCGGTTCGGGTCAAGGATCAGAGCGGTCACCGCCTCGGGCTGGCCGGAAAGCCGTGCCGCAAGGCCGATGTCTGCCAGCACCGTCATCGGCGGCAGGTCAGGGGCGGGCCTGGCCATCAACCCCGCCAGCGTTGCCGCAACTTCGGGGCGCGCCAGCGTTTCGGGCGCGGCAAAGACCACCTCTCCCACCAAAAAGCCGGTCAGATCGCCCGAGGCCAGACCCGGCGCACCTGCCATCGCGGCGCCTCGCGGCAGGGTCAGGGGCTCGATCCCCAGAATGCGCAGGCCGCCGTCAAGCTGCCCCTCCAGCACCGGCGACACCGCCCAACCGGCCCGGCGCAGCCTCGCAAACCCTTCGATGGTCAGATCCGTCCCGTCGGAGCCAACCAGCCGGTCCAGCCGGTCCTGACCCAGCACGCCCGCCGCCCGGTCATAGGCCGCCCGCGCCTCGGCGTTGATCGCCTGCACCCCGGACCAAAGCGCCGTCGCCACCGCCAGCCCGGTGACCAGCATTGCCAGTTGCAATGGGTGGCGTCGCCAATGCGACAGGATGGCCCCCAACGCGGCGTGGATCATGGCGCGACCCTTCCGCTGCTCAGGTGCAACTGGCGATCCAGCCGTGCCGCCAGTCGCTGCGAGTGGGTGACCATCAACAGGCTGGTCCCGGCTTCGGCCACCAGCCCCAGCATCAGGCCCAGAACCGTGTCGCCGGTTGCTTCATCCAGGTTGCCCGTCGGCTCGTCTGCCAGAATCAGTGCCGGCCGCGCCGCCAGCGCCCGGCCAATGGCCACCCGCTGCTGCTGGCCGCCGGAAAGCTGGTCCGGCCAGCGCCGCAAAAGCCCGCCAAGACCCAGCGCCTCGGCCAGATGCGCCGCCCACGCCGCATCGTGCCGCCCGGCCAGCCGCGCCTGGAACGCAAGATTCGCGCCCACGTCCAGCGACGGGATCAGGTTGAACTGCTGGAAGACAAGGCCGATCTTGTCGCGCCGCAAGGCCGCGCGCCCGGCGTCCTGCAGCCCCGAAATGCTGACTCCCGCCAGCATGATCTCGCCCGCGTCCATCGCGTCAAGCCCTGCGATCAGGTGCAGGAGCGTTGACTTGCCGCTGCCGGATTCGCCGGTCAGCGCCAGGCTTTGCCCAGCCTGCAAAGACAGGCTGACCCCCGACAGCACAGGCACGCGCCCCTCTGCCGAAGCGTAGGATTTCGATACCTCTGTCACCGCCAGAATCACGCGCGCCCCACCTTTGCGTTCTTGTCCTGCCGAAGCATCTAGCGCGCCCGGCCAAGGCTCAACCCCGCAATCCTGCCGCAGGTCGGCCATCTGGCTGTAGCGGGAACCGCCTTCTGGACCTAAGGGCTTGCCGCAACTTCCCCGATGATACCGCGCGAGTTAGACCGGAAAGGACGCCCCATGGAAGGCTTTGCAGGACTGAACGACATCGGCGCGGTGGTCGAGGCTGATCGCACCCATGTCTGGCACCATCTGTCGCAGCACAAGGCGTACGAAACCGTGGACCCCCGCGTGATCGTCGAGGGCAAGGGCATGCGGGTCTGGGACGCCAAGGGAAAGGAACACCTTGACGCGGTCTCGGGCGCGGTCTGGACGGTCAACGTCGGCTACGGTAGGGAAAGCATCGCCAACGCGGTGCGCGACCAGCTTTTGAAGATGAACTACTTCGCCGGGGCCGCGGGCACCGTGCCCGGCGCGATCTTCGCCAAGCGGCTGATCGAGAAGATGCCCGGCCTTTCCCGCGTCTACTACTCCAATTCGGGGAGCGAGGCGAACGAGAAGGGCTACAAGATGGTCCGCCAGATTTCCCACCGCCACCATGGCGGGAAGAAATGGAAGATCCTCTATCGCGAACGGGACTATCACGGCACCACCATCGCAGCCCTGGCCTCGGGCGGTCAGGCGCAAAGGAACGCCCAGTACGGGCCGTTCCCCGATGGCTTCGTCATGGTCCCGCACTGCCTGGAATACCGCAAGCAGTGGGACGTGGAAAACTATGGCGAACGCGCGGCGGATGCCATCGAAGAGGTGATCCTGCGCGAAGGCCCCGACAGCATCGGCTGCCTTGTCCTTGAACCCGTCACCGCAGGCGGTGGCGTCATCGTGCCACCGGTGGGCTATTGGGAGCGGGTGCAGGAAATCTGCCGCAAGTATGACATCCTTCTGCACATCGACGAAGTGGTGTGTGGTGTGGGCCGCACCGGGGTCTGGTTCGGCTATCAGCACTACGGGATCAAGCCCGACTTCGTGACGATGGCCAAGGGTGTGGCCAGTGGCTACGCGGCAATCTCCTGCACGGTCACGACCGAGGCGGTCTTCAACATGTTCAAGGACGATGCCTCGGACCCGATGAGCTACTTCCGCGACATCAGCACTTTCGGCGGCTGCACCGCAGGCCCGGCGGCGGCGCTGGAGAACATGCGGATCATTGAGGATGAGGGTCTTCTGGCCAACACCCTTGCGATGGGTGACTACTGCCTTGATGGCCTGTCGGCGCTGATGGACAAGCACAAGGTCATCGGCGAGGTGCGGGGCAAGGGCCTGTTCCTTGGCGCCGAACTGGTGGCAGATCGCGGCACGCGTGAGCCTGCGGATGAAAAGAAGGTCCAGGCCGTCGTCGCCGACTGCATGGCGCAGGGCGTGATCATCGGGGCCACGAACCGGAGCGTTCCGGGGTTCAACAACACGCTGTGCCTGTCGCCCGCGCTGATCGCGACGAAGGACGATATCGACCAGATCACCGGGGCAATTGATGCTGCACTGGGAAGGGTGTTCGGGTAGGGGATATCGTTGGAGAGTGCCCGCCTATCCGGTCAGAATCGGCTGGAGGATGGCACAGGATACGCCAGGCCCGCGTCAGTTCGGGGACAACCGGGAGCACACGCACAAGGTCAGGCTCGGAGTCGCCAAGTGCTACTGGCAGGGCCGCAAGACCGACCCCCGACTTGGCAGCTGACACCAGCCCAAGCACGCTGTGGCTGCGGGCCGCATATCTGGCATGTGGGGCAGCTGAGGCAAGCCATACGCTAAGCCTATGATTACGAAGGCTTTCGTCAAAGCCGATCAGCATATGGTTTGCGATTTCCGAGAGCGACGTCGGGGCGGGGGTCCGGGCCAGATAGGCCCTGCTTGCATAAATCGCCCAGACGGAATCCGCGATCTTTCGGCCAACAAGAATGTTGTCATCGGTATCGCCGGACCGTAGTGCAACGTCTGCTTCGCCTTTCGAAAGGTCGACATACTTGTCGCTCAGCACGAATTCGACCCCGATCCCGGGATGCGCTGTGCAGAAGCGGTCGATCAATCCGCTTGCGGTCAAGCGCGCGGCAATCGGTTCTGGACAGGTCAGCCGAAGGTTCCCCGTTTGGGCAGCCTCGGCCATTTTCAGCCGCTCTTCAAAGGCCT
>JAPLPF010000132.1 GCA_026400325.1 Rhodobacterales bacterium | reverse complement strand
TCGCGCAGGTTCTGGTCGATGAATCCCTGCTGGGCTGGAAAGAATACGAGATGGAGGTCGTTCGCGACCGCAACGACAACGCCATCATCGTCTGCTCCATCGAAAATGTGGATCCGATGGGCGTCCACACCGGCGACTCGATCACCGTCGCGCCGGCGCTGACGCTGACCGACAAGGAATACCAGATCATGCGCAACGGCAGCATCGCCGTCCTGCGCGAGATCGGGGTGGAGACGGGCGGGTCGAACGTGCAGTGGGCGATCAACCCGGCGGACGGCCGCATGGTGGTGATCGAGATGAACCCGCGCGTCTCGCGCTCCTCGGCTTTGGCGTCGAAAGCTACCGGCTTCCCGATTGCGAAGATCGCCGCCAAGCTGGCGGTCGGCTACACGCTGGACGAACTGGACAACGACATCACCAAGGTCACGCCTGCCAGCTTTGAACCCTCCATCGACTATGTCGTGACCAAGATCCCGCGCTTTGCCTTTGAGAAGTTCCCTGGGTCCGAACCTAACCTGACCACAGCGATGAAATCGGTGGGCGAAGCGATGGCTATTGGCCGGACCATCCACGAGTCCCTGCAAAAGGCGCTTGCTTCCCTTGAAACCGGCCTCACCGGCTTTGACGAGATTGCCATACCCGGGGTTTCCAGTTCTGGTGCCCCCGACAAGGCCTCTGTCGTCAAGGCGCTGGGCCAGGCCACGCCCGACCGCCTGCGCGTGATCGCGCAAGCCATGCGCCATGGGCTGAGCAATGACGAGATCAACCAGATCACCGCCTTCGACCCCTGGTTCCTGTCCCGCATCCGCGAGATCATCGACACCGAGGCGCAAGTCCGCCGTGACGGCCTGCCCACCAACGCGGGCGCCCTGCGCGCGCTGAAGATCATGGGCTTCACCGACGCCCGCCTTGCCAAACTGACCGGCCGGGACGAGGCGCAGGTCCGCCGCGCCCGTGTTCGCCTTGGCGTTACTGCCGTCTTCAAACGCATAGACACCTGCGCCGCCGAGTTCGAGGCCCAGACCCCCTACATGTATTCCACCTACGAAATGCCCGCGATGGGCGATGTGGAATGCGAAAGCCGCCCGACGAAGGCCAAGAAAGTCGTCATCCTTGGCGGCGGCCCGAACCGGATCGGCCAGGGGATCGAGTTCGACTATTGCTGCGTCCACGCCTGCTATGCCCTGACCGCGGCCGGCTATGAAACC
This sequence comes from Rhodobacterales bacterium, assembly GCA_026400325.1. Lineage (GTDB taxonomy): Bacteria > Pseudomonadota > Alphaproteobacteria > Rhodobacterales > Rhodobacteraceae > Tabrizicola. The sequence goes on along the minus strand of JAPLPF010000132.1, from coordinate 26,220 downwards.
ATCATGGTCAACTGCAACCCCGAGACTGTTTCCACGGACTATGACACCTCCGATCGTCTGTATTTCGAACCCCTGACCCTGGAACATGTGCTTGAAATCCTGCGGGTGGAGCAGGAAAACGGCACCCTGCACGGCGTGATCGTCCAGCTTGGCGGCCAGACCCCGCTGAAACTTGCCCAGGCCCTTGCCAACGAAGGCATCCCGATCCTTGGCACTACGCCCGATGCCATCGACCTGGCCGAAGACCGGGAACGGTTCCAGCAGCTGCTTCACAAGCTTGGCCTGAAACAGCCCGTCAACGGCACCGCCCGCAGCCGGGACGAGGCTTTCAAGGTGGCCGAAACCGTCGGTTACCCGCTTGTCATCCGCCCCTCCTTTGTCCTTGGCGGCCGCGCGATGGAAATCATCCGCGACGACGCCCAGCTGGAACGCTACATCCGCACCGCCGTGCAGGTTTCGGGCGACAGCCCTGTCCTGCTTGACAGCTACCTCTCTGGTGCCATCGAGGTTGATGTCGATGCGCTAAGCGACGGCAAAGCCGTCCATGTCGCCGGGATCATGGAGCATATCGAAGAGGCGGGCGTCCATTCCGGCGATTCTGCCTGTTGCCTGCCGCCCCATTCGCTGTCGCCGGCCACCATCGAGCACCTCAAACGCCAGACCGTCCAGATGGCACTTGCGCTCAACGTCGTCGGGTTGATGAACGTGCAATTCGCGATCAAGGGCCCCAGCGAAAACCCGGATATCTACGTCCTTGAAGTCAACCCGCGCGCGTCGCGTACCGTCCCCTTCGTGGCCAAGGCCACCGACAGCGCCATCGCCGCCATCGCCGCCCGCCTGATGGCCGGGGAACCCCTGTCCAACTTTCCGATGCGCGCCGCCTATGCCAAGGGTGTCGGCCCCGACACGCCGCTACCGCTGGCTGATCCAAACACCCTTGCCGACCCGCAGACCCCGTGGTTTTCCGTGAAGGAGGCTGTTCTTCCCTTTGCCCGCTTCCCGGGCGTCGACCCGGTCCTGGGCCCGGAAATGCGCTCCACCGGTGAGGTGATGGGCTGGGACCGGACCTTCGCCCTTGCCTTCCTCAAGGCGCAGATGGGGGCGGGCACCGTGTTGCCGGATGCGGGCCGCGTATTCCTGTCGATCAAGGACATGGACAAGACCCCGGCGCTTGCTGCCGCCATGCGCGACCTGACCGCGATGGGGTTCGAGATTGTGGCCACCACGGGCACTGGCACCTGGCTACGGTCGGAGGGCATTGCCTCCACCCCTGTCAACAAGGTCTACGAAGGCCGCCCGAACATCGTGGACCGCCTGAAGAACGACGAAATCGCCCTGGTGATGAACACGACCGAAGGCACGCAGGCGATCAGCGATTCACGCGATATCCGGCGCGTGGCCCTGATGGACAAGATCCCGTATTTCACCACCGCTGCGGCAAGCATTGCCGTGGTGGCCGCGATGAAGGCGCGGGGCGAAGGCTACGGCGTGCGGACATTGCAGGGGTAGGGCACGGCCCCGGTTTCCCCGGCCCTGGCAGCGCCCTGTTGCCGGAACGCACACCACTCGACCGGGCTGCGGAAAACCTGTCGCCAAGCGGATGAACTTCAGCATATAGTGCGCGGAATTCGTGATAGAAACTGTCTGGCTGAACCCATGATCGAACCCGAACTGCGCGACCTGATCCTGTCCGAACCCGAGCGGTTTCTGGACGATCGCGACGTGATGAACGCCCTTGTTTCGGCAAACGAGCGGACGATGGGGTCCAACATCGTTGACCTTCGTGGAATCGCGATGCAGCGGCTGGAGACCCGCCTTGACCGGCTTGAGGACACGCATCGGTCCGTGATCGCTGCGGCCTACGAAAACCTCGCCGGCACCAATCAGGTCCACCGCGCGATCCTGCGGCTTCTGGACCCTGCGACTTTCGAGGATTTCGTGACCGCCCTCTCCGGTGACGTGGCGCGCACCCTGCGCGTCGATGTCGTGCGACTGGTGCTTGAAACCGTGCAGGAGGATGGCGGAAGCGACCCTGCCCTTCGCCGTTTGGGCGATGTGCTGCAGGTCGGCCCGCGCGGCATGGTTTCCAGCTACATGACCAACGGCCGAAGCGTCGCGTCGCGTCCCGTGATCCTGCGCGCAGTGACGCCTCTGGCGGCAACGGTCTATGGCCCGAAGTCCGAGGATGTCCGGTCAGAGGCGGTGATGAAGCTTGATTTCGGCAAGGGTCGCCTGCCCGCAATGCTGGTCTTCGGCTCGGAAGATCCCCATCAGTTCAAGTCCTTGCATGGCACAGACCTGCTGGCTTTCTTCGCCGGGGTCTTTGAACGCATGATGCGGCGTTGGCTGGCCTGACCCCCTTTCTTGCGCCCGCCCTTGGCGCGGCGCTGACAGACTGGCTGTCGCAGCGTGCGGCCCTTCAGGGTGCCGCCGCCAATACGGTCGAGGCCTACCGACGGGACGTTGCCCGCTACCTGGTCTTTCTTGCGAGACACCGCGGAGGGGCCGATGGCCTGGCGTCTGTCGCCGCGACGACACAAGCCGATCTGCGCGCCTGGATGGCCGATGAACGGTCGCGCGGGTTGTCGGCCCGGTCGCTGGCGCGGGCACTGTCGGCGGTCAAGGGCTTCACGTCCTGGGTGGCGGACCGGACCGGCGCGGATGCAACCACGGTGCTGTCGGCGCGCGGTCCGAAGTTCCGCCGCAAACTGCCGCGCCCCCTGTCCGAAGACGGTGCTGCGTCGATGCTGACCGCGATCGGTGACGACGCGCGCGATGACTGGATCGCCGCCCGGGATACCGCCATTGCAACCTTGCTTTACGGCCTGGGACTGCGGATTTCCGAAGCACTTTCGCTGTCGGGGGCGGATTATCCCTTGCCCCCGACCCTGCGGATTACCGGCAAGGGCGGCAAGATGCGTCTGGTGCCCGTGGTTCCGGTCGCGGCCCGGGCCGTCGCCGATTATGTCGCCCTGTGCCCGCATGATCTGCGGCCCGAGGCGCCGCTTTTCCGCGGCGTGCGGGGCGGACCGGTCAATCCGCGCCCGGTCCAGGCCGCGATGGAGCGGGCCCGTCTGCGCCTTGGCCTGCCCGCCACGGCGACGCCACACGCGTTGCGCCACAGCTTTGCAACCCATCTTCTGTCTGCTGGCGGTGACCTGCGTGCCATACAGGAACTTTTGGGCCACGCGTCCCTGTCGACCACGCAGGCCTACACCGCCGTGGATGCGACGCGGTTGATGGAAGTCTACGAAAAAGCCCACCCGCGCGCCTGAATTGCCCGTGCCTCGCTGTTGCACCCCGCTGCATTATCCGCCATCAAAGCCGTGATGAACGCACGCCTGAATGCCCTTGCCGTCCACCTGCTCACCGCCTCCGGCGCGGTGCTGGCGATGTTTGCCATGCTTGCGGCCGTCAAGGAGGAATGGAGCCTGATGTTCCTCTGGCTGGTCTTTGCGCTGATCGTCGATGGCATCGACGGGCCACTTGCGCGCAAGTACGACACGCAAAAGAACTGGCCCACGTACGACGGCGTCCTGATGGATCTGATCGTCGACTACCTTACCTACGTCTTCATCCCGGCATTTGCGCTGTTTCAATCCGGCCTTCTGCCCGGCTGGACCGGCTGGCTTGCGATCATCGTGATCTGCTACGGGTCCGTCGTCTACTTCGCCGACACCCGGATGAAGACGAAGGACAAAAGCTTTGCCGGCTTTCCCGCCTGCTGGAACATGGTGGTCCTTGTTCTTTTCGCGACCAGACCGGGCGAGATGGTGATCCTTCTGGTGGTCATCCTGCTGACCGTCACGATGTTCACCAACCTGAAATTCATCCATCCGACCCGCACCCAGCGCTGGAACACGCTGTCGCTGGCGGTCTGCGTCGCATGGATCGCACTTGCAGGATGGGCCGCCTGGTGGGATTTCCAGGAAGGTCCGGTTGCAAAATGGCTGCTGGTGCTGACCTCACTTTACCTCGTCCTGGCCGGGATCGTGCAACAGGTGGTGCCCGAAGGCATACGCCGCGTCCGCTGACGCTGTCGCTCAAAGCCGCATCAGCAGCACACCGGCGACGATCACCCCCGCCGCCACGGCCTTGTCCCGGCCCATCTTCTCGCCAAAGACCAGCCAGCCGATCAGCACCGCGAACAGGATCGAGGTTTCGCGCAGCGCCGCCACAACGGCAATCGGGGCCAGTGTCATCGCCCAGATCGACACTGCATAGGCCCCGTAGCTTGCGACCGAGGCGACCGACCCCATCCGCCAGGCCTGCCAGTTGCGCGGAATCACACCCCAGCCGCGCAGCGCCAGCATGCCAAAGGTAAAGAAGGTCCCGTCAGCGACAAAGACCCAGGCCACATAAGCGGCGGGCGAGCCCGAGACCCGCGCGCCCATCCCGTCGATCAGCGTATAGGTTGCCGTCGCCATGGCCGAGCCCAGGGCGAAGGGCAGCAGCTTGCGGTCCTCGCCGCTGGTAAAGACCCCGCGCGCCATCAAAAGGATGCCGACGGCCAGAACGGCAATCGCCAGATATTCCTTCCCGCTGACTGCGTCGGCCAGAAATACCGCGCCAACCAGGGCCACCACCATCGGGGCCGCCCCCCGCGCAATGGGATAGACGCGCGAAAGGTCGCCCCGGTCATAGGCATAGGTCAGGAAGAACTTGTAGGCGAAATGGGTGCAGCCCGCCGCGATGACCCAAGGCACCGCCGCCGGGTCGATGGCAGGGGTCAGCAGGACAACCGTCAACCCGATCGGCACCTCCACGATCGACAGGATCACCATCCCGCCGACCTTTGACGTGCCAAGCTTGATCAGCGCATTCCACAGCGCATGCAGGAAAGCCGCACCAAGGACGGCCAGGAAAACGCCAAAAGTCACCGTGCACCCGTCATGAAATCGTTACACGAAGGCCTAAGCGCGCCGAAGGGTCAGCACAAGCCGGCAGGCAAGACCCGCAGCAGATTGTCATTGGCGCCAGACTGCCCTTGCCGGGTCGCGATGGCGGGCTGCGGGTCAAGTCATCGTCCGGATACCGCACTTGACGGCGACAGATGAGGGCCTACCCTCCTGTGCATATTTAAAGAAAAGGACATATGATGACTGTTACGCATCCCGCCTTCATCGCTATTGCACTCACCCTGTCGATCTCCGGCTGTGTTCCGACGGCGCCGCTTGGGCCGATGTCGGACCCGTCGATGGGTTACTCGGGCCAGGAGATTTCCGCGGCCACCGGTATTCCGACGGCAATGCTGCGCAATGACGAGCAGTGCAAGGTTTCGGCCAGAGTCCTCGCCGATCCGACCTCGACGCCGAATGAGCGTTACGGCGCCACGACCGCCGCCCGGGCCAACGCCTGCCCGGGTTACTAGACCGCCACCTGCGACCGGCAGCTTCAGCCTAGATCAGCAGCGCCCCCTCGTGGCGAAGGAGGGCAGCCTTCGTCTCTACCCCTCCCGGCGCTGAAAAGCCGCCGAACCAGTCGGTCCCGGTGACCCGATGGCAGGGGATCAGGATCGGCAGCGGGTTCGCGCCGCAGGCCTGCCCCACCGCCTGCGCCGGCGCGTCGACCGCTTTTGCGATCTGGCCGTAGGTCCGCGTTTCGCCACAAGGGATCGCCGCCATCGCCCGGCGGACCCTGGCGTGCAGGCCGGTGCCCCAGTCGAAAGGCAGGTCGAACCGGCTGAGGCGGCGGTCGAAATAGGCCTGCATCTGCCCTGCCGCCTCCTCCAGAAGGGGGGAGCTTTCGCCCGGGTCGGCCTGCCAATCGAGGCGGACGAGGACTCCCGCCGCCTCGACCAGCGTCACGGGGCCGAAGGGTGTCGGCACGACCCGGCGCGTTGCATGGGCAGGAATGCCCACCCTACCCCAGCGCGTCGTTGCAGCGCTGGCAGGTGCCGGGGTGCTTGTGCGTGCCCACGTCCGGCAGGACCTTCCAGCAACGTTCGCATTTCTGGCCTTTGGCGGGGCGAAAGACCACGGCGATACCTGGAACATCCGGCAACGTGAAGGCATCGCCGGGCACGTCCCCCAGGGAAAACTCGATCCCGGAGGTGATGCAAAGCTCGGCAAAGCCTTCCGCATCCATGCCGAGCCTTGAAGTGTCCATATAGGCAAGCGGCGATGCTTCCAGTGACGAGCCGATCACCTTTGCCGTTCGCTGCACCTCCAATGCCCCGGTCACCACGCGCCGCGCCTCACGCAAGCCATCCCACTTCGCGGCCAGCGTCTCATCCCGCCACGCCTTCGGCGTGTCCGGGAAATCGACCAGATGGACCGACGACTCCTCCCCCGGGAACCGCTCCAGCCAGACCTCTTCCATAGTGAAGACCAGCACCGGAGCCAGCCAGGTGGTCAGCCGGTGGAACAGAAGGTCGAGCACCGTCCGACAAGCCCGGCGGCGCAAGGATGTGGGCGCGTCGCAGTACAGCGCGTCCTTGCGGATATCGAAATAGACCGCCGAAAGGTCCGTGGTGCAGAAGGCAAACAGCTTCTGGACATAGCCTTTGCGCACGACATCGTCGAGTTCGGCGAGGCGGTGCAGGATCCACTGCTCCAGTTCCGGCATGTCGGCCACGGCGACGCGGTCAGCCTCGGTAAAGTCACCGAGAGAGCCGAGCAGGAAGCGCATGGTGTTGCGCAGGCGGCGGTAGCTGTCTGCCACGCCTTTCAGGATTTCCTTCCCGATGCGCAGGTCGACCGTGTAGTCCGACTGCGCCACCCAAAGCCGCAGGATATCGGCGCCGTATTCGCCGATCACCTCTTGCGGGGCGGTGGTGTTGCCCAGCGATTTGGACATCTTCATGCCCTTCTCGTCCAGCGTGAAGCCGTGGGTCAGCACGCCCCGATAGGGCGCGCGGCCCTTGGTGCCGCAGGCTTGCAACATCGAGGAATGGAACCAGCCGCGATGCTGGTCTGTCCCTTCAAGGTAAAGGTCGGCAAGACCGTCCGGCGACCCGTCCTCACGGCCGCGCAGGACGAAGGCGTGGGTAGAGCCGCTATCGAACCACACGTCCAGCACATCATCGACCTTGTCATAATCCAACGGATTCACGATGCCTTCCAGCATCCGCTCCTTGAATCCTTGCACAAACCAGACATCTGCGCTTTCCGCCTCGAACGCCGCAACGATGCGGGCGTTGACCTCGGCATTGCGCAGCAGGAAGTCCGGCGCATCTGGGCGGGAACCCTTTTTCACGAAAGCGGTCAGCGGCACACCCCAGGCCCGCTGCCGCGACAGCACCCAATCGGGCCGCGCCTCGATCATCGAATGGAGGCGGTTGCGGCCCGTTGCCGGGGTCCATTCGACCAGCTGATTGATCGAGTTCAGCGCCCGCGTGCGGATCGTCTGGCCATAAGTGGTCATCCCGTCGTCGAGCGTCTTGTCGATGGCGACAAACCACTGCGGCGTGTTGCGATAGATGACCGGAGCCTTCGACCGCCAGGAATGCGGGTAGGAATGCTTCAACTTCGCCTTGGCAAAAAGCGCGCCGGAATAGGCCAGCTGCTTGATGACGCTGACGTTCGCCGGTCCTTCCTTGCCATCGGGCAGGATGATGTGCTGCCCGCCGAAAAGCGGCAGGTCGGGGCGGTAGGAGCCGTCGGCCTCGACGTTGTAGGTCATCTTCAGGTCCGGGTGTTCCGGCCCCTGAAACTTGACGAACAGCTGATAGTCGTCATCCCCGTGCGAAGGGGCGGTATGCACAAACCCCGTCCCCGCGTCATCGGTGACATGCTCGCCGGGGAGCATGGGAACGTCATAGTCCCACTCGCCATCCCCGCCCTCGATGCCGCGGAAGGGATGGGCTAGCACCAATCCGCCTAGGTCGTCAGCTGTCACACTATCGAGGCGTCTTACCATGGTCATTTCGAGTTTCGCAGCAGCAAACACCTGCTCAGCAAGCTTATCTGCAACGACATACCTGAAGCCTAAGGTTGCATTGCTTTCAGCCGGACGAGCAGTGACCTCATAGAGGCCATAAGAAATGTCTGCGTTGAACGCGACGGCCCGATTCTGAGGGATTGTCCAAGGCGTTGTTGTCCAGATCAAAACACGAGCATTTGCAAACTTCGTGCGCTCTGGCGCAAGGGAGGCGTGGACCATGCGTCCAGCGACCCGGTCTGTGTCGGCTCTTACGATTTCGATTGGAAACGCCACCCAAACCTGATGGCTCGTATGGTCGTGATACTCCACCTCCGCCTCGGCCAGTGCGGTCTTCTCGACCGGCGACCACATCACCGGTTTTGAGCCCTGATAGAGCGAGCCGTTCATCACGAACTTCATGAACTCCGCCGCGATCACCGCCTCCGCGTGGTAGTCCATCGTGAGGTAAGGCCGATCCCAGGCGCCGGTGACGCCCAGGCGCTTGAACTCTTCCCGCTGCACCCCGATCCAGCCTTCGGCAAAGCGGCGGCATTCCTGGCGGAAGTCGACGATGTCGACATCGTCCTTGTTCAGGCCTTTCGCGCGGTACTGCTCTTCGATCTTCCACTCGATCGGCAACCCGTGACAGTCCCAGCCCGGCACATAGCGGGCGTCGCGGCCCATCATCTGCTGGCTGCGGACCACCATGTCCTTCAGCACCTTGTTCAGCGCATGGCCGATGTGGAGGTGGCCGTTGGCGTAGGGAGGACCGTCGTGCAGCACGAACGGCACCCGGCCCGAGGCGCTGGAGCGCAGGCGGTCGTAGACGCCGATCCGTTCCCAGCGGGCCAGCCACTCAGGCTCACGCTGGGGCAGGCCCGCGCGCATCGGGAACGGGGTTTCGGGCAGAAACACAGTGTCGCGATAGTCGGGAACGGTCGTGTCGGAGGACATGGGAAAACTCGCGGTCAAAGGGGGAAGGATCGGCCAAGCGCAAAGAACCCGGCGGCTGGGGGTCAGCCTGCCGGGTCGCTAATTCGACGCGAGATCAGCCAGTGGTCCATGGCGCGCCTTATAGGCGGCAGGACCGGCGCGGTAAAGGGTGCGCCGGTGACCGTCGACGCCCCCCCTCCTCCCCACAAGGGGGAGGGGGAAGCCGGCAGGTCACGCGGCAGGCCCGAGTTCAGGGGTTCAGGTGCTTCCACACCTCGGAAATCACCACCGACCCTTCGCCCGCACCGCTGGCCACCCGCTTGACCGGGCCGCGCACGTCGCCCACTGCATGGTTACCGGGGCAAGAGGTTGCAGAGCGCCTCCGCGCCGCCGGAGCCTCGCCTGCGTCCGCACCAGACCGCACAAACCCGTTGGCGTCCACAGCCACCCGGCCCTTCTTCAGCAGCCGGTCCACCGGATAGGCCGACACGCTCGCGGCAAGGCTGTCGCCGCGCACCAGCACATGCAGATGCCTGCCCCGTTGGCACCACCATCGACCGGGCCGGCACCCAGGCCCCTTTGTCCAGCGCAAGGCACCCGTCCGGCCCGGCCCGGTCGATCCCGTTACGCGGTGCGGGATGGCAAATCGGGTGCCGAACGTCATCGCCTGCACCTCGCCCCGGAAGCAGAGGTCGGCGCCGGAATACCTGTCGGGACGCCCATGCAATTCGCATACGGCTGTTCGCAGAAAGACCGTGCCTTCCGGCACAGCACACCCCTCTGCGATGCTGTGTATCGCCTGTACATGGTCGGCGATCAGCGTCCGGCGCACCAGGGTAGCAAGGTCTTCGGCACGGCTTTCCATCCGCTTTCCTTCTGGCGCTGTCGGGTGCAAGGCGGCCCGTCGTTGCGGATGTAGGGCGGCATTTGCCCGGCTTGATCCTCGGGCAGGGATCTGCCACCGCTGTGCCATGATGGAACGCTACCGCATCGCCATTGTCGGCGCCGGAATCGGCGGTCTTGCAGCGGCGGCCCTGTTGGCGCGGGCCGGGCATCCGGTCGAGGTCTTCGATCAGTTCGCGGCACCGCGCCCGGTTGGCTCGGGCCTGGTGATCCAACCGGTCGGTCAGGCGGTGCTGGACCGCTGCGGGGCCCTTGATGCCGCCCGGGGTCTTGGTCAGCCGATCACCCGGATGACCGGGATCGAGGTTTCCGGCGGCCGCACCGTCCTTGACGTGCGCTATGACCGGCCAGGCGGCCCGCGTCATGGGCTTGCCATCCATCGCGCGGCGCTTTTCGCGTCCCTTCACGATGCAGCGCGGCAGGCGGGTGCGACGATCACCACGGATTGCCGCGTCACCTCGGCCCCGATGGAGGGCAAACGCTGGGTTGTGACCGGGGAGGCGCGGCATGGACCATTTGACCTGGTGATCGACGCTGCGGGGGTGTCGTCCAGCCTGTCCCCCCTTGTCGCCCGGCCGCTGCCGTTTGGCGCGGTCTGGGGGACTGTGCCCTGGCCCGAGGGCAGCGGCTTTGACAGGACCATGCTTGCCCAACGCTACCTTCGCGCCAGCCGAATGGCCGGTGTCCTGCCGCTGGGGCGGATGACAGCAGCGGGACCGGACCTGGCCGCGATCTTCTGGTCACTTCCAAGCGCTGCCCTTGAGGATTGGAACAAGCAGGACATCACCGCCTGGAAGGCCGAAGTTATCTCTCTATGGCCCAGGATCGCGCCATTCCTGCAAACGCTTTGCGGGCCGGAAGACCTGACCCCGGCGCGCTACAGCCACGGCACGCTGCGCCGCCCCTTTGCCGGGCGGCTGGTCCATATCGGGGATGCGGCGCACCGTGCCAGCCCGCAGCTGGGGCAAGGGGCGAACATGGCGCTTCTGGACGCGCTGGCGGTCGAACATGCCGTGTCGGAGGCCCTGGCCACCGGTGACGACCCGGGGCAGTTCTATGCGCGGGCCCGGCGCTGGCATGTGCGCCTCTATCAGGCGATGAGCGCGGCGTTCACCCCGCAATACCAGTCAGACGGTCTTTGGCTGCCGATCCTGCGCGACCGGGTTCTCATGCCCGTCTCGCGGGTCCCGCCCGTGCCACACCTTCTGACGCGGCTGGTGGCCGGCGACCTTATCCCGCCCCTTGCCGGGACCACCCTTCCCTTGTCACGGAGTCCGGCCCCACCTGGCCCCTGAAAAGGTGGCCGCGGGTCAAAGCGGGCTTTGCTTCACGTCCGGCGCATGCAACCCTTTCGCAAAAGAGGAGTTCAGGGATGACCCCGGAAATCGTCCTGCTTGCCGGTGACGCGCCCGGCACGCAGCGGCAGTTGATCTGCTTGCGGTTTGGAGTGGCGGGGGCACGGCCCAAGGTCTACCTGCAGGCCGGTCTTCATGCCGACGAGATGCCGGGCGTTCTGGCGCTGCAGCATCTGCTGCCGCTTCTGGATGCGGCCGAGGCAGAGGGGAAGATCCCGGGCGAGGTTCTGGTGGTGCCGGCCGCCAATCCCATCGGCTTGTCGCAATGGGCCTTCCAGCGACCCCTGGGACGGATGGAGGCCGAAAGCCTGCACAATTTCAACCGCGGCTACCCTGATCTGGCCACACGGGCGGGCGATCTGGTCGACGGACTGCTGGGCGATGATCCGGCCGCCAACGCCGGGTTGATCCGCGCGGCGCTGGTGCAGGCGGTGGCCGAGGTCCGGGCACAAGCGCGGACCGATATGGTCGAGGGGCAGTTGACCCTGCTTGCCTGGTCGATCGACGCCGATCATGTGCTGGACCTGCACTGCGACCATCAGGCGGTGATGCATCTTTATGCCTCGCCGGCGCGGCCGGCAGATACCTCGCTTCTGTGCCGCTGCACCGGGGCGCGGGTGGCGCTGATCCAGGATGTCTCGGGCGGGAACGCGTTCGACGAGGCCCATACCGTGCCGTGGCTGCAGCTGAGACAGCGGTTTGGTGACCAGGTGCCTGCGGGGTGTTTTTCCAGCACGCTTGAATATCGCGGGCAGTTCGACGTGTCCGATGCCCTTGCCGCTGGCGATGCGGCGGGGCTGATGGCCTTTCTGGTCGGCGTGGGTGCGGTGATTGGCGATGCTACCCCCCTGCATCCCGACGCGCCACATCTGCCGCTTGGCGGCGCGGGCGAGGTCTTTGCCCCGCAAGGCGGGGTTGTGACCTGGGACTCAGCACCGGGCGAGACCGTCACCCAGGGGCAGGTTCTGGGCCACGTCACCGACCCCATGACACGCGTGCGCCAGCCGATCCGTGCCACCAATACCGGGCTGCTGTTCCGGCTTGAACTCTGGCGATCCTGCCTGCGGGGCCAGAGTCTTGCGCATGTGGCAGGCGAGACGGTCTTGCGAAATGGCGATCTGCTGTCAGACTGAACAAAAACAATCGCAACAAACGCAGCACGGGGAGTGCATCCATGGGACGGCTATTCTGTAGGGCAATTGGCGGGCTTGCACTGGCGGCGACGCTTGTCTTCGGCAACCCGCTCCTTGCGGATGACACGCTGGACCGGGGGATCGGATCGGAATGGTCCTCGCTTGATCCGCAGGTGAATTTCGATGCAGCGGCGGGCTGGATCCAGATGGATGTCTACGAGGGCCTGATCACCTTTGGTCCCGGCAGCAAGATCATTCCCGGGGCGGCGGAAAGCTGGGAGGTCAGCCCCGACGGCATGACCTATACCTTCACTCTGCGCGAGGGGCTGAAATGGTCGAACGGCGATCCCCTGGTGGCGCAGGACTTCGTCAACGGCGTGTTGCGGACCCTGGACCCCGCAACCGCAAGCGAGAAGGGCTATTACTTCTACTCGGTCATAAGGATCAAAGGTGCCGAGGCGCTGGCCAATGGCGAGACGACCGATCCCGCAACGCTGGGCGTGACGGCCCCGGACGCGCGCACGGTCAAGATCGAGATGTTGACCCCTGCGCCGCATATCCTTGCCCTCATGGGCGCGTTCCAGATGGCCCCGCTGCACGGGCCAAGCTTCGCCGCCAAGGGCGCGGCGACCTTCATCGACGCAGGCAACGTGGTGTCGAACGGGGCCTATGTGATCAAGGAGGTCGTGCCGCAAAGCCACGTGCTGCTGGAGCGCAACCCGAATTACTGGGATGCGGCCAATGTGAAGATCCCCTTCGTCAAGTATCATGTGACCGAAGATGTCTCGACCGAACTCAAACGCTATCAGGCGGGCGAGATCGACATCACCTATGACATCCCGCTGAACCAGATCGAGGCGCTGAAGGCAGCGACACCCGATGAGGTGAAGATCGCACCCTCGACCGAAGTGACCTATTACAGCTTCAACCTGACGAAAGAGCCGTTCCAGAACATCGACCTGCGCCGGGCCCTGTCGCTGGCCATCGACCGCGAGGTGCTGGAAGGCAAGATCGTCAAGGGCGGGGCGATCCCGTCGTTCTCCTATGCCGGGGGGTTCGACCCCGACTACAAGGGCCCACAGATCGCCGAAGCCGCAATGACCCAGGTCGAGCGTGAGGCGTTGGCACAGGAGCTTTATGCAAAGGCCGGCTATGGGCCGGACAATCCCTTGCAGATCAACATCGTCTCGACCGTGGCCGAGGACAGCGTCAAGCGCGCGCAGGGCGTGGCGCTGATGTGGAAAAAGGTGCTGGGGGTGGAAGCCGTCAACGAGGCGATGGAGCGCAAGGCCTGGCTGGATGCGTTCTATGCCGGGGGCTGGGATGTGTTTTCCGACAACCTTGTCGGCGATTTTGCCGGGGCCGAGACGTTCCTTGCCTACATGCGCCCAAGCGCCGAACCCGGCTATAACTGGGTGAAGCCGGAGTATGACGCGGCAATGGACGTGGCGGCGGCGATTGCCACCAAACCCGAACGTGATGCGGCACTGGCGGCGGCAGAGAAGATCCTTCTGGACGACTACATCTTTGCACCGCTCGCGATCCAGCCGACCCGGCAGTTGGTCAAGCCGAACGTGAAGGGCTATGAGGCGTCTGCGGCGGGCTATTACAACTCGCAGTTCCTGTCGCTGGAATGATCTCTGTCAGGGGGAAAAGCGGGGGGCCAGCCCCCCGCCGCAGGCAGCGCCTGCGGCCCCCCCGGGGATATTTGTGCCAGTATGAAACGCGCACCGAAAGGACCAAGGACTGATGGGGCGATTTGTCCTTCGACGTCTTTGGGACGGCGGGCTGACGCTGGTGGCGCTGGTCACTCTGACGTTCTTCGTGATGCGCCTGGCACCGGGCGGGCCGTTTTCGAAGAACCGCAAGATCAGCCCCGAGGTTCTGGAGAACATCCAGAAAAGCTTTCATCTGGACGAACCCCTTTGGCAGCAGTTCGGCCGCTATGTCTGGGGCCTTGTGCATCTTGACCTTGGCCCCTCCACCCGGTTTCGCGACTATGACGTGGGGGCGATCATCGCCTCGGGCCTGCCCTATTCGCTGACCATCGGGTTCTGGGCGATTGTGGTGGCCGCACTTGTGGGCATTGCGCTGGGGATTGCTGGGGCGTTGCGGCGGAACTCGGCGACCGACTATCTGGCGGGCACGGTGGGGGTGGTGGGCATCGCGGTGCCGATCTTCGTGATCGGGCCGCTGATGCAGGTGATCTTTTCGCTCAAGCTGGGCTGGTTTCCGGTGGGCGGAATGGACGGTGGCTGGCGGTCTTTGGTCTTGCCCGTGCTGGTGCTGAGCCTGCCAAACATCGCCTATATCTCGCGCCTGACGCGCACCAGCATGATCGAGACGCTGCGCGAGAACCATGTTCGCACGGCGCGGGCCAAGGGGATCGGGGCGCGGCGGGTGCTGGTGGGCCATGTGCTGAAGGGCGCCTTGTTGCCGGTCATCGCCTATCTGGGGCCGGCGGCGGCGGCGGTGATCACCGGGTCGATCCTGATCGAGACGATCTTCGCCGTGCCGGGGATCGGGCGGCATTTCGTCGATGCGGCGCTGAACCGGGACTATCCCCTGGTGATGGGGATCACGCTTCTTTACGGCGGGCTGGTGATCCTGTTCAACATCGCGACCGACATCGTCCGGGGCTGGCTTGACCCAAGGGTGCGGCATGGCGGCTGACCAATCGCTGTCCACGCTGCAACTGCAGTTCCGGCGGTTCCGGGCAAACCGGCTGGCCATGGCGTCGGTCTGGGTGCTGGGCGCGGTGGTGGTGCTGTGCTTTCTTGGGCCCTACGCCTTTCCTTTTACCGGCGAGGATGCGGATTTCGACTTCATCGCCGCCCCCGCCCTGCTGGAATGGCCGCATCTTTTCGGGACCGACGATTTCGGTCGTGACCTGCTGGTGCGGGTGCTGGAGGGGGGCCAGGTGTCGCTGACCATCGGCTTTCTGGGGGCGCTGACCGCCGGGGTGATCGGGGTCCTGTACGGCGCGGTGGCAGGCTATGCCGGGGGCCGGACGGACAGCCTGATGATGCGGACGGTCGAGATCCTGTACGGCTTTCCCTATGTGATACTGGTGATCCTTCTCAGCCTGCTTTTCGGTGGCGGCACGGTGGCCCTCTTTGCCGCCATCGTCTTCACCCTGTGGCTGACCCCGGCCGTCATCGTGCGGGCGCAGGCGCAATCCCTGGCGCGGCGCGAGTTTGTCGAGGCGGCAAGGGCCGGCGGCATGACGGCGCGCCAGATCGTGCTGACCCATATCGTGCCGAACTGCGTATCGGTGGTGATCGTCTATGGCAGCCTTCTCGTGCCCGAGGTGATCCTGTCGGAAAGCTTTCTTTCGTTCCTTGGCATCGGCATAAAGGAGCCGCAGGCCAGTTGGGGCAATCTGATCCAGACCGGCACGGCGGCGATGGACACCGACCTGCGGCTTCTCTTGCTGCCGGGGGGGATGCTGGCGGTGGTGCTCTTGTGCCTGAACTTCATAGCGGACGGGCTGCGCGATGCCTTTGACCCCAATGACCGCTGAATCGCTTTCGTCGCTGCACGACCTGCCCGCGCAGCTGTCGCCGCGTGACTTGGCCCCGCTTCTGTCGCTGCGCGACCTGTCGGTGCGCTTTGCCCTGCCGCAGGGCGAAGTGCTGGCGGTGGACCGGGTCAGTTTCGACGTGGCCCCGGGCGAGGTTCTGGGCGTGGTGGGCGAAAGCGGATCGGGCAAGAGCCAGATCCTGTTTGCACTGATGGGCCTTCTGGCGGGGAACGGGCGGGCCAGCGGGCAGGCGCTGTTCCAAGGGGCGGACCTTCTGGGCCTGACCCCGCAGGCACTGGACCGGGTGCGCGGGGTCACGATGTCGATGATCTTTCAGGATCCGATGACCTCGCTCAACCCCTATACCCGCGTCGGCGACCAGTTGGCCGAAGGATTGCGCGTCCACAAGGGGATGGGCAAGGCCGAGGCCTGGAAGGCGGCGGTTCAGATGCTGGACCGGGTCCGCATCCCCGATGCCGCCAACCGGGCGCGGCGCTATCCGCATGAGTTTTCCGGCGGGATGCGGCAGCGGGTGATGATCGCGATGGCCCTGCTGGTGCGCCCTGCCCTGTTGCTGGCGGATGAGCCGACGACCGCGCTGGACGTGACCATCCAGGCGCAGGTGCTGGACCTGATGGCCGAGCTCGGCCGCGAGATCGGCACGGCGATCATCCTTGTCACGCACGACCTGGGCGTCGTGGCCCGGCTGTGCGACCGGGTGGTGGTTCTCTATGGCGGGCGGGTGATGGAGGAGGGCGCGGCCGAGGCGTTGTTCGACGCCCCCTTGCATCCCTATGCCAAGGGGCTGCTCGCGGCCACTCCACGGCTGGACGAGACCCTGACCCCTCGGCTGGGCACCATCCCGGGGACGCCGCGTGGCGGTGGGGCGGCGGGGCCGGGCTGCCCCTTTGCGCCGCGCTGCATGGCGAGGATCGACACCTGCACCACCGACCGACCGGCGTTCCGCGAGGTGACGCCCGGACGGCGGGTCGCGTGTCATCTGGTGGGGGCTGCGGGATGACCTTGCTGGAAGCGAAGCATCTGGAGGTTGGCTATCCGGTGGCGGGGGCCGGGGTATTCTCGCGCTCGGTCACGCTGCCCATCGTGCGCGATGTGTCCTTGGCGCTGGAGCCGGGGCGGACGCTTGGGGTGGTGGGCGAGAGCGGTTGCGGCAAGTCCACCCTTGGGCGCGGGCTCTTGCGGCTGATCGCGCCCACGGGCGGGCAGGTCCTCTGGCAGGGGCAGGACATGGCCGCTATGGCGCCTGAGGTGCTGCGCCAGCGGCGGGCCGAGATGCAGATCATCTTTCAGGATCCGGTGGCGGCGCTGGACCCGCGCCTGACGCTGGGGCGGATCATCAGCCGCCCGCTGGCAACTTTCGAGCCGGGCCTTTCGACAAGCGATGTCCGGGCGCGGGTGATGGAGGCGTTGCAACGGGTGGGCCTGTCCGAAGACTATGCCAGCCGCTATCCGCATGAGCTGTCGGGCGGGCAGGCGCAGCGGGTGGGGATTGCGCGGGCGATCATCGGGCGGCCAAAGATGATTGTCTGCGACGAGCCGGTGTCGGCGCTGGACGTCAGCATTCAGGCGCAGGTGGTGAACCTTCTGATGGACTTGCAGGACCAGCTGGGGCTGGCGCTGGTCTTCATCTCGCACAATCTGGCCGTGGTGCGCCACATCAGCCACCAGGTGATGGTGATGTGCCTGGGCCGGGTGGTGGAAACCGCGCCCCGCGATGCCTTTTACGCCCGCCCCCTGCACCCCTATTCCCGCGCGCTGATGGACGCGGTGCCCGAACCCGACCCCCGGCGCGAGAAAGGCCGCATCGGCACCGCGCTGCCGGGCGAGCTGCCCTCGGCCCTGAACCCGCCCAAGGGCTGTGTCTTTGCCACGCGCTGCCCTCTGGTTCAGGAGCGTTGCCGGACCGAAAGGCCAGAGCTGCGCGACTTTCCCGGTGGGCGGCATGCCGCCTGCCATTACGTCGAGGCGTGAGATGACCGACCTTGCAGCCCTTTGGGCCGCCCTTCCGCAGCTTTCCAGCATTCATGCCAGTGCCGATGGCAGATGGGCCTTCTGGTGCTGGGCCGGGGTCACGGAAACCGAAGATGTCTGGTGCGCGCCGACCGACGGATCCGCCCCGCCGCAGCGGCTCACCTGTGGCAGCGATCACTTCGGCATCCGTGACGTGTCGCCGGATGGAACCCGGTTGATCCTGAACCAGTCGCGGCAGTCGAGTGAGCATGACCGGTTGTGGCTTCTGGACCGGGGGCAGGACGCGGGGGGTTTCACACCCCCCGCACCCCCCGTGGGATATTTGTCCAATGTGAATGGGGACGGAGGGGGGGCGGCATCGCTGGTGCCCCTGACCCCGGAACAGGGCAGCCACTACGTCTATGGCGGGCGGTTCACGGCCGATGGGGCGGCGGTGATCTTCGTCGCGGATTTCGACTATGACTCGGGTGCCGTCATCGAGGGCGGCATGGTCTGGCGGCAGGATATCGCGACGGGCGCGCGAACCTGCCTGTGCCGGACCCCGCACTTCTTCGACCGCGCGCCCAGCCTGTCGCCGGACGGCACGCGGCTGCTGTTGAACCGCAACGACCGCAAGCCGGGATCGACGCAGCTTTGGGTGATGGGGGTGGATGGCAGCGGCCTGCGCGAGGTGTTGTGTCTGGGCGAGACGAACAACACGCGCGGCGACTGGACCTGCGCTGACCGGATCGCCTTTGTCAGTGATCAGGGCGGGCAGGACAGGCTTGGCGTGCTGACGCTGTCCAGCGGGGCGGTGGAGTGGCTGGCGGGCGAGCCTGCGGTTTTCCCGCATGAGGTGGTCGCGGCTTCCGGTGGACGCTTTGCTTGTCTCAGCCATCAGGCATCCTGGACCCGCGCGCTGGTCTGGGACGGGGCGGGGCTTGCGCCCCTGCCCAACCTCTCTGGTCGGCGCAGCATTTTGCCGCATGCCGCCTTGCCCGATGGCGGCTGGCTGGCCGAGGCCTATGACGCCGACGCCCCGCATGATCTTGTGCGCGTCTTTCCCGATGGCCGTTGCCTGACACTTGCCAGGGCCGCTCTGGAACCAGGCCGCCGCTACCCCTCACCGCCGGAGGATTTCCGCTGGCAGGGTCCGGACGGGATGGCGATGCAGGGCTGGCTATACCGCCCCGAAGGCACTCCGCGCGGGCTGATAGCCTATGTCCACGGCGGGCCGACCTGGCATTCCGAGGATTGGGTGAACCCCAAGATCGGCTTTTGGGTGCAGTCGGGCTATGCTGTCCTTGACTCGAACTATCGCGGATCGACCGGGTTCGGCTTTGCCCACCGCGAGGCGGTGAAGGACGATGGCTGGGGCGGTCGCGAACAGGGTGACATCCGCGCCGGGATCGAGGCGGCGCTGGCGGCGGGCATCCCCGGCCCCGTTGCGGTGGCGGGCGATTCCTATGGCGGGTTTTCCAGTTGGGTCGCGATCACGCGGGCGGCCGATCTGGTGACGGCGGCCATTCCGATGTGCGGGATGTACCACCTTGACATCGACTACCATGAAACCGAAATGCCGCATGGCCGGGCCTATTCCGAGGAAATGATGGGGGGCACGCCCGAGGAATTCCCCGAGAAATACGCCAATGCCAGCCCGGGCAACTTCATCCACCTGATCCGGGGCCATGTCATGGTGGTGCATGGTCTGGCGGACAGCAACGTCGGCCCGGAAAACACCCATACGGCCGTGCGTGAGCTGACGGCGGCGGGCATCCCGCATGAGGTGCTGCTTTATGCCGATGAAGGGCATGGCGTGTTCCGGCGGGCCAATGTGGCCGATTACCTTGCGCGCTCTGCCAGCTTTCTTGAAAGCGCCTTTGCGAAAGGGATGCGATGACCTTGCAGGGTTTCTTCACCGCCGGACCCTTTGATGACGGCGACCCGGTGACCGGGCATTACTATGAGACCGCCAGCCCCGACCCGACCCGCGCGCAGGTCTGGGGCTATACCGCCGCCCTGTCCCATGCCCCCGGCGACCGCCTTGCGCTGCACGCCATGTCGAACGCCCCCCACATCGCGGTGCGGATCGACCGTGACGGGCTGACCCCCGAAACCGTCTGGCAGGACGAGATTGACGGCGGCTTTGCCGCGACCCCGGCCGACTGCTCGGAACGGGGCTGCGGCTGGCCGGAACGCCTTGGTCTGACGATCCCCGAGGGCTGGAAAAGCGGCGCCTACACCGTGACCCTTGCTGTGCCGGGCCACACATCGCAAACCATGTTCGTCCTGCGCGCCGCCAGCCCGCAGGCGCGCATCCTGATGATCCTGGCCACCGGCACATGGGCCGCCTACAACGACTGGGGCGGATCGAACCATTATCAGGGGCTGAGCGGTAGAAACGGCGACGATTTCGCCGCTCATGTCTCGCTTCTGCGGCCCTGGGCTACCGGCTTTGTCGCCTGGCCTGCGAATGCGCCGCGCATCCCCCACGCCTCGCCCCTTTTGACCAAGCCTCGCTATCCGCACATGGACTTTGCCCGCGCCAACGGAATTTCCAAGAAATATGCCTCGTCCGGCTGGGCGGCCTTTGAACGCCCCTTTGCGCTGTGGTGCGAAGAACAGGGCATCGCCCTTGACTATGCCACCCAGCACGACCTGCACCGCGACCCGGGGCTTCTGGACGCCTATCCCCGCGCGTTGATCGTGGGCCATGACGAATACTGGACCTGGGAGATGCGCGACCATCTGGACCGCTGGATCGACCGGGGGGGAGAGCTGGCGCGGTTCGCGGGCAACTTCTTCTGGCAGACAAGGCTGTCGGACGATCTGGTGACCCAGACCTGCTTCAAGTACCGCGCCGGGGCAGAGGACCCGACCCCCGACCCCACCCGCCTGACCAGCTACTGGGACCACCCCCACGCCACCCGCCCCGCCGCCGCCACAATGGGCCTGACCGGGGCCATGGGGGTCTATGCCGGGTGGAGCCGCTGTGCCGCCCACGGCTCGGGCGGGTTTACCATCTACCGGCCCGGACACTGGGCGATGACCGACACCGGGCTTGGTTACGGCGACGTCCTGGGTGCGGCGTCGAAGATCTTCGCCTATGAGGTGGACGGGATCGACTACACCATGACCCACGGCCTGCCCTATGCTGCCGAGGGTGCCGGGCTGGAAGGGGCGCTGACCATCATCGGCCTGTCGCCTGCCACGTCCCTTTCGCACTCCACCGGCCCCTGGGACGCCGACCCCTTCATCGGCGCGCTGGACGCCGAGGAAGTGGCGCTGAACGTCTATGGCGAGATTACTGCGGAAACCCTGGGCCGGGCCTCGCGCGGGAATGGCTGCATGGCGGAATACCGGCGCGGCAAGGGGGCGGTGTTCAACGCGGCAAGCTGCGAATGGGTGGCGGGCCTGATCGCCCGCGACGCGCCGGTCGAGCGGGTGACGCGGCGGGTGCTGACCGGCGTCTGGGGGTAGCGTGTCAGGAGTCCTGCCGAAACCACCCCCGCTTCCGCCGGCAAACCGCGTCGGCCATGCCTCTGCGCGCCCCCCTTGCCAACCGCCCGCTGGCCCGAAGCAACAGGGCCGCGCCTGTCAACCCTTCCCCCTTCGGAGACGCCTGTCGTGACAGCCACCAACCACTTGCACCCGATCCTCGACCTGGCCAACGAGCGCATCGCCATGCCCGACGGCACCCGCCTTGCCGCCCGCATCTGGCGCCCGGATGGGGACAACCGGGTGCCCGCGATCCTGGAGTTCATCCCCTACCGCAAGGGCGACGGCACCTTGCAACGCGACGAACGGATGCACCCCTGGTGGGCGGCACGCGGCTATGCCTGCCTGCGCGTCGATCTGCGTGGATCGGGCGACAGCGAGGGCCTCATGGCCGACGAATACAGCCCCCAGGAACTGCAGGACGCCTGTGATATCATCGCCTGGGCGGCGGCACAGCCCTGGTGTACCGGGCGGGTCGGGATGATGGGCAAAAGCTGGGGCGGGTTCAACTGCTTGCAAACGGCGGCGCTACGTCCGCCCGCTCTCAAGGCCGTGCTGTCGGTCTGCTCGACGACCGACCGCTTTGCCGATGACATCCACTTCAAGGGCGGTGCCCTTCTGGGCGAGAATGCGGGTTGGGGCGCGGTCATTCTGTCGTATTCCTCACGCCCGGCCGATCCGGCGCGGCGGGCGGACTGGCGCGCGGACTGGCTGGCCCGGCTGGAGGCGCAGCCGTTTCTCGGCCCGCTCTGGGCCAGCCATCAATCGAAGGATGCCTATTGGAAACACGGCTCGGTGGCTGAGGACTGGGCGGCGATCAAGGCCCCGGTGCTGGTCTTTGGCGGCTGGGCCGACAACTACATGAACACGGTGGCGGCACTGGTCCAGCATCTGCAGGTGCCGGTTCAGGCGTGGCACTGCGCTGGTGGGACCACTGGCTGAAGGACATCCCCAACGGGGCCGAGGGTGATCCGGCCTACCGGGTTTGGATGCAGGCATCCGCGCCACCCGACGCCAGTGCTACGCACCGCCCCGGGCATTGGGTGGCCGAGGCGGCCCTGCCCTCGCCCCGGGTGGCGTTCCGCGATCTGGCGCTGTCTGCCAACGGCCTGCTTGGGGGCGATGGCGGGAACCCCGGCGCGGTGGTGTCATCGCCGCAGCATCTGGGACTGATGGCAGGAGAGTTCTTCCCGATGGGCCTCGCCGCCGAAATGCCCGGCGACCAGCGCGAGGATGACGCGATGTCGGTCACTTTCGACACCCCACCGCTGGACGCGCCGCTGGCGCTGATGGGGGCTGCGCGACTGCAGTTGCGGCTTCAGTCCGACCAGCCGCGCGCCAACCTTGTGGCGCGGCTGTGCGATGTGGCGCCGGATGGGTCCTCGACCCGGATCGCGCATGGCATCCTTAACCTGTGCCACCGGGGCAGCATGGAGCATCCTTCGGACGTGCCGGTGGGCCAGGCCTTTGATGCGACGGTCACACTGGACCAGTGCGCCTACCAGCTTGCGGCGGGGCACCGGCTGCGGGTGGCGCTGTCGACCAGCTACTGGCCCTTTGTCTGGCCCACGGCCGTTGCCCCCCGGCTGACCCTCCTGCAAGGAACGCTGGCGGTTCCGGAACACTCTGGCAGCGTGGCGGACGAATGTGCCTTTCCGCCGCCCTTCGTCCCCGGCACGCAGCCCGTCACCCGCCTTGCCCCCGACAGCGCGGTGCGCCGGATCGAACGGGATCTCCTCTCGGGAAACGTGTCCCTGATGGTCGAGGATCACGCTGGCGCGGTGACCTTTGCCCATGGCCTGACCGCCGCCTCGGGGATGGTCGAGCGGTGGACGATCCACCCGGACGATCCCCTTTCAGCCAGGATGGATGTCACCTGGCAGCAGTCCCTGGCCCGCGCCGATGGGAACGGCCCGCCCTGGCGCGTTACGACCGAGGCAAGGGTCACCATGACCGCGACGACCGACAGCCTTCGCATGACGGCGCGGCTGGTTGCCCGTGAGGGCGACCAGGAGGTCTTCGCCCGCGACTGGGACGAAACCGTGCCGCGCCGCTGGCTGTAAGATTCCTGCACCCGGTTGCAAGAAAATGCTTTGGACATCGGTCTCAGGCGGTTACTGATTCACAAGCCAAAAAAAACGTCATCTGCTGACAGGGAGACACAAGATGAACGACGACCTTTCGCGCCTTATCGCCGATATCGACGCCATGCGCATGAACCGGCGCCGGTTCATGGGAACGGCCGCAGCGGCCGGTGCGGCCGCCGCCATGGGCGGCACGATGATGTCGGCCACCGCAGCGTCGGCCGAGGAACCCAAGAAGGGCGGCATCTTCCGCATGGGCTGGGGTGGCGGCGAATCGACCGACACGCTGGACCCGGGCCTGGCAGACAGCCCCGTGCCCTTCGTCGTCAACCGCCAGTGGGGCGATACCATCGTCAACGTCACCGCCGATGGCCAGATCGAGCCTCGGCTGGCCGAATCGATGACCTCGAACGCCGATGGCACCGAATGGCGCTTCATGATCCGGCAGGGCGTCAAGTTCCATGACGGCACCGACATGACCATCGACGACGTCGTCGCCACCTTCAAGCGCCACTCGGACGAGAATTCCAAGTCGGGCGCTTTCGGCATCATGCAAGGCATCTCGGGCATCGCGGCGGACGGCAACGAGGTGGTGTTCACCCTGTCCACCGGCAACGCCGACCTGCCCTATCTTCTGTCGGACTATCACCTTGTCGTGCAGCCCAAGGGCGGCGTGGACAACCCCAATGCGGCCATCGGCACCGGCACCTGGAAACTGGTCACCGCCGAGCCGGGCGTGCGCTATACCTTCGAGAAGAACCCCGCCGACTGGGACGCGACGCGCGGCCACTATGACGGGGTGGAGCTGATCGTCATCAATGACAACACCGCCCGCACCTCGGCCCTGCAGTCGGGCCAGGTGGACATCATCAACCGGGTCGACCCCAAGGTTGCCAAGCTGCTGGCCAAGATGCCGGGCGTGGTGGTCGAAAACGTCTCGGGCCGCGGCCATTATGTGTTCATCATGCACACCGATACCGCGCCCTTCGACAACAACGACCTGCGGCTTGCGCTGAAATACGCGATCAACCGGCAGGAACTGGTCGACAAGATCCTGGACGGCTATGGTGGCGTGGGCAACGACACCCCGATCAACGCGGCCTATCCGTTGTATACTGCGGTCGCGCAGCGCGAGTTCGACACCGCCAAGGCGGCCGAGCATTACAAGAAATCCGGCCATGACGGAACGCCCATCGTGCTGATCGTGGCAGACACTGCCTTCCCGGGCGCGGTAGATGCGGCGGCGCTGTTCCAGCAGTCGGCAGCGGCGGCTGGCATTCCGCTGGAAATCCAGCGCGTGCCGGATGACGGCTACTGGTCCGATGTCTGGAACGTCAAGCCGTTCTGCGCCAGCTACTGGGGCGGTCGCCCGGTGCAGGACCAGATGTGGTCGACGGCCTATCTGTCCACCGCCGACTGGAACGACACCAAGTACAAGAACCCCGAGCTTGACGCGATGATCCTGGCCGCGCGCAGCGAGACGGATGTTGCCAAACGCACCGATCTCTACCTCAAGATCGCCCAGGTGGTGCATGACGACGGCGGCACGATCTGCCCGATGTTCAACGATTTCATCGACGCGAAAAGCGACAAGATCGCCGGCTACATGAAGGACCCGAACTTCGAGGCGATGGGGGGCTGGGCCTCGGCCAAGACCTGGTTCGCCTGATTGTCGGTTCATCCGATCCTGAAACTGGTGGCCCAGCGCATTGCGCTGGGCCTTCTTTTGCTGCTGGCGGTTTCGGTCCTGATCTTTGCAGCGACCCAGATCCTGCCCGGTGATGTGGCGCAGTCCATCCTTGGCCAATCGGCCACGCCCGAAACTCTTGCCAACCTGCGCGAAGAGCTTGGCCTGAACGTGCCGCCCGTCACCCGCTACTTCAACTGGCTTTTCGGTGTGCTGCAGGGTGACCTTGGCACGGCCCTGTCCAACGGGCAGGACATTGCAAGCTCGATGGGCAAGCGGCTTGGCAACACGCTGTTTCTTGCGGGCTGCGCCGCCATCATCGCCGTACCGCTGGCGATCATCCTTGGCCTGATTGCCGTGCGCTATCGCAACCGCTGGCCGGACAAGGCGATTTCCACCGTCACGCTTGCCACCATTTCGGTGCCCGAGTTCCTGGTTGGCTATATCGCCGTCTACTTCCTGTCGGTGCAGTTCCGCCTTTTGCCCTCGCTGGCGTCGGTCAACGACGGAATGACGCTTGGCGAACGGCTTTACGCCATGTCGCTGCCGATCCTCGTGCTGGTGCTGGCGGTCCTGGGGCACATGATGCGGATGACCCGTGCCGCGATTCTGAACGTTCTGGAATCGGCCTATGTCGAGACGGCGGAGCTCAAGGGTCTGCCGCCGTTCCGGGTTATCGCACGCCACGCACTGCCGAATGCCATCGCGCCGGTCGTCAACGTCGTGATGCTGAACATGGCCTATCTGGTGGTGGGCGTCGTGGTGGTCGAGGTGGTCTTCGTCTACCCCGGCATGGGGCAGTATCTGGTGGACCATGTGGCCAAGCGCGATGTGCCGGTGGTGCAGGCCTGCGGTCTGGTCTTTGCTGCCATCTACATCGGGCTCAATATCGCGGCTGACGTGATCTCGATCCTGGCGAACCCGCGTCTGAGGCACCCGAAATGAAGCGCATCCCGCTGGCCGCAATGATCGGGCTTTTCTTCACCGGGCTATACTTCTTCGCCGCCATCTTCGCGGCATGGATCGCGCCCTACGGCATGGCCGAGGTGGTGGGTGACAGCTGGGCCGAATGGTCATGGGCGCACCCTCTTGGCACCGATTCCATCGGGCGCGATCTTCTCAGCCGGATGATCTGGGGCGGCCAGACGACGATCTTTGTGGCTGCCGCCGCCACGGTCGTATCGTTCACGCTGGGGTCGATCCTTGGCTTCATCGCGGCGGTCAGCGGCGGCTGGGTTGACCAGGTCCTGTCGCGTTTCGTCGATCTTCT
>JAPLPF010000016.1 GCA_026400325.1 Rhodobacterales bacterium | reverse complement strand
AAGCCAGTCGAAGCCGAACCAAACTGACCAGCCGTGGACTACGGCGACTGGAAAAATCAGCGCTCCAACAATCATGAAGAGCCACGCCTTCGCAGAAATTGCCACAATGATGTGAGTGATCCAGCCCGCAGTTACGGCTAGCCATAAAGAAATTGTCAAAAGTCCTTGCACTTTCGTTCCTTCCTGAGTCTACTTCTTTCAATTTGACTGACTGAAAATTCTCTCACCCCCGCACCGCCTTGACGATCTTCTCGGCCCCATCCTTCAGGTCATCGGCGGCGATGACGTTCAGGCCCGACTTGCGGATGATGTCCTTGCCAAGCTCCACGTTCGTGCCCTCCAGCCGGACGACCAGCGGCACCTGCAGGCCAACCTCCTTCACCGCCGCGACGATGCCTTCGGCGATGATGTCGCAGCGCATGATGCCGCCGAAGATGTTGACGAGGATGCCTTTGACCTGCGGGTCGGAGGTGATGATCTTGAAGGCCTCGGTTACCTTTTCCTTGGTGGCCCCACCGCCGACGTCAAGGAATTTGGCAGGCTCGGCCCCATACAGCTTGATGATGTCCATCGTGGCCATCGCCAGCCCGGCCCCGTTGACCATGCAGCCGATCTCGCCATCAAGTGCTATGTAGTTCAGGTCGAATTTCGAGGCGGCGAGTTCCTTCGGGTCCTCCTCCGTTTCATCTCGCAGGGCGGCGATGTCGGCGTGGCGGTACATGGCGTTGCCGTCGAAGGCCATCTTGGCATCAAGAAGGCGGAGCGTTCCGTCCTTCAGCAGGCAGAAGGGGTTGATCTCCAGCATGTCCATGTCCTTGTCGACGAACAGCCGGTACAGGTCGCGCACGATCTTGACGCAAGCCTTGACCTGCGCGCCTTCCAGCCCCAGCGCAAAGGCGACGCGGCGACCATGGAAGTCCTGCAAACCTGTGGCGGGGTCCACGGTGAAGCTGTGGATCAGCTCGGGCGTGTTGTGGGCGACATCCTCGATGCTCATCCCGCCTTCGGTCGAGGCGACGATCGAGATGCGGCTGGTCTGCCGGTCGATCAGAAAGGCCAGATAGAACTCACGGTCGATGTCGCTGCCGTCTTCGATGTAGATGCGGTTGACCTGCTTGCCCGCCGGGCCGGTCTGGATGGTCACAAGGGTGCGGCCCAACATCTGGCGGGCGAATTCAGCCGCTTCTCCGACCCCGGCTTCGGGTTCCTTGAAATGACCCTTGCCGCGGCCCCCGGCGTGGATCTGGGATTTGACCACCCAGAGCGGGCCGTCAAGCTCCCCCGCCGCAGTCTTGGCGTCTTCGGCCTTGAGGACGACGCGGCCGTCACTGACCGGGATGCCGTAGCTGCGCAGAAGCGCCTTGGCCTGGTATTCGTGGATGTTCATGCGACCCGTCCCCGTAAGCTGCCTGCGGTCGAAAAACCGTCTGACCGGGTTCTGTCACGGTCGGGCGTCTGATCCAAACGCCAAATGGCGGGCAAGTCCAAGGGAAGGCCGGAAAAGCAGTATTGTGATCACAGGACTGAAAAGTGTGATCACTAGTTGGAAATCTGTGATCACGCGGTAACCGCGATGCAGGCGGGCGTGGGCGAATCATCCGTGGCGGGGGCCCAGATTGACAAGGGACAGCCCGCTTGCGAAGCCTGTCCGATCAGGATGGAGGTCGACATGCCGCGCCCAAGCGCCAATGACATCACGCAAGCCCAGCTTCCCCGGATCAGCCATGGCCGTGGCGTCTACCTTTGGGACACGGACGGGCGGCAGTATATCGACGGGTCGGGCGGGCCGGCGGTGTTTTCGGTCGGCCACGGTGATGCTCGGGTGAATGCGGCGGTTGCGGCGCAGATGGAGAAGGTGGCTTACGGCTATCGCTATCTGTTCTCGAGCGACCCGCTGGAAGAGATGAGCGAGATCATCAGCAAAGCCACGGGCCTTGCCGACATGGTCTATACGACCTCGGGGTCGGAAGCGGTGGAAAGCGCGGTGAAGATCGCGCTGCAATACCATTTCGACCGGGGCGATCCGGCGCGGGTAAAGTTCATCGCGCGCAAGCGGTCCTGGCATGGCAACACCATCATGGCGACGGCGCTGTCAGGGTTCGAAGACCGCCAGCGCGCTTTTGCGGGGGCGTTGCCTTCGGTTGGCCGGGTGAGTGCGGCGAACGCTTATCGGCTGCCCGAGGGTGTGACCAGCGGGGGGCTTGTCGCGCATCTGGCGGCCGAGCTAGAGGCAGAGATAATTCGCCTCGGGCCGGAAACGGTGGCCGCGTTCCTGTTCGAGCCGGTCGTCGGGGCCGCGGGCGGCGCCTTGCCCGCTCCCGAAGGCTACGGTCGCGCCATGGCCGAGGTCTGCCGCCGCCACGGCGTGCTGGTGATCTGCGACGAGGTGATGTGCGGGTCGGGCCGCACCGGCGTCTGGCGGGCCAGCGCAGAAGATGGGATCGAGGCCGACATCATCACGGTCGCAAAGTCGCTGTCGGGCGGCTACCTGCCCCTGGGCGCGGCGGTCTACACGAAAGAGATTGCCGAGGTGATGGCGGCGGGCCACGGCGGACCCCTGACCGGGCATACCTATACCGGTCATACGGCCTGTCTTGCCGCCGGGGTCGCGGTTCAGAAGATCATTTCCGAAGAAGGACTGCTGGCCCGCATCCGGGACAAGGGGCCGCGCTGGCAGACCGATCTGCGCGCCCGGATGGCTCATATCCCCCAGATCGGCGACGTGCGGGGGCGGGGCTATTTCATCGGGGTCGAGGTTGTGGCCGACCCCGAGACGAAGGCCCCCTTCGATGCAGGCCTTGGCGTCAACGGCCGCATCCGCGCCGAAGGGCTGCGGCGCGGTCTGATCTGCTACCCATCGGGCGGGCATGTCGACGGTGCAGCAGGGGATACGGTGATTTTGGCCCCACCGTTCAACGCGACCGACGCCGAACTGGACGAGATCGCGGACAAGCTCGTGGCAACGCTGGAAACGGTGATCACCGGCCTTCGCCCATCCAGCTGACGCTCATCGAGCCCGCTTGGGCCCGATGAGCGGTCAGTTCAGGAACACCGCAAACAGGATCGCATCGCCCGAGACCAGGCGCTCGAAGTCGTTCCATGATGTCATCGTCATTCGGGGGCCCTTTTCGGCATAGGGCAGCAACCCCTCGCCCTGAATCCAGGTGACAAGGTCCACGGCGGGCGGGTTCTCGAATGCCTTCTTCAGATTGATCCCGGCTTCTGCACCGAAACGCCAATGCGGGATCAGCATGTCGCCTTTCAGCACCGCCTCGGCGTCGGCCAGCACGGCCTGCCAGCGTTCACCGGTCCCGGGTGGCATCAGGATGCCAAGCCCCGAGGATTGCCGGTCGTTCGGAACCCATTCGCGGTCATTGTCGTCCTCGAGCGCGGCGAGGGTCCAGAAGCGGCGGTTTTCTTCGATCATCGACAGGAAATGGCCGTAGGCGTCCATGGCAAGGGCCTTGTCGGGGGTTTTTGACAGCGCGAACAGGACCATCGCCACCCGATCAACCTGGCGGCCGAACATCATGTCCATCGCATTCGGCGGCGGGGTGTCGCCCCAAAGCGCATAGATCGCCGCCGAACTGTCCATCACCCGCTGGATCGCAGGTTCGGGATCATAGGCCAGTGCCGTCGCGGCAAAGCCGGACAGGAAATGGGTATAGGCGGAAAGCCAGGCAGCATCGGCGGTGTCGAACCGGATCACCGGATCGGCAACAGGAGCGGCGACCAGACGCCCGCCGCCCAGGGTCAGCCCGGTTACCGAGGCGATATCCTCGGCGTCATCGCGCGTGCCGTTCATGTTGATGTCGAACCAGAGGTCAGCCAGGCGGATTTCCAGCGCAAAGGGCTTGTCGCCAAGTTGGGTCAGGGCGGCGCGTGCCGCGTCCATGTCGGCGTCCAGACCGGTGACAAGGGTGGTGAAGTCCGCTGGGGCGAAAGGTCGTGCATCCGGGTTTTCCGGGATCGGCAGGCGCAGGATTGGCAGTTCCGACCAGTCGGCACGGATGCCGGTCTGCCAGCGCAGCTGCAATGCGGCCTCGACCCCGCCCAGAAACTCAAGACCGGCCAGGGCGAAGAGATCTTCGTTCGTGGGCGCGGGCAGGGCGGAAAGCCGCGCCTCGGTCGCGCCGATGCCGCTGCGGCCGATTTCTGCGGACAGGGTTTCGCAAAGTGCGGGGCAGGCGGCAAGACCGAACAGGAAAACAAGGGACGGTGCGCGCATCATGGCAAGCTCCTGTGGCAAGGCCTGCAGGATGGGCAAGAGCCGGAACCGTGGCAAGTCGGGAATCTCGGCACCTGCTTTACGCCAACGACGGGCGCGGGTATCACCGCGACATGCGACATCTCATCACCCTTTCGACCATACCCCCGCGTTTTGGCGACATTGGACACACGCTTCGATCCTTGCTGGCGCAGAAGTCGAGGCCGGAAGCGGTCCAACTTTACATCCCCCGCAGCTACCGGCGCTTTCCGCAATGGGGTGGTGGCCTGCCCGAGGTGCCCGAGGGAGTCAGCATTGTCCGCATCGACGATGATCTTGGACCGGCGACCAAGGTCTTGCCGGCGGTGCGGGCCTATCGCGGGCAGGACATCGAGCTGCTTTACGTCGATGACGACAATTACTATGCCCCCGATTGGGCCGCGCGCGTTCTGACGCTGCGCCAGAAGCATCCGAAGACGGCGCTTTGTGCAAAAGGGCTGACGGTGCAAAGGATTGGCCGACCCTGGACTGCTGCCGGACCTTTGCCGCGGGCGGTGGCTGCCCCGGCTGCGTCCCAGCAGTTCGGATACCATTTCTGGCGCATGCTGGCCAATGCACGGAGGTCAGAGCCGGGAAAGCCCGAGTTCCGGCACTGGTATCGAATTCTGGACAAATCCGGCTATCTTGATGTCGCGGAAGGCTATGCCGGGGTTGCCATTCGACCGGAGTATCTGGACGACGCAGTCTTCAACATCCCGCCAGTGCTGTGGGCGGTGGATGACATCTGGATTTCCGGCCACCTGACACGCTGCGGAATCCCGATCTGGGCGGACAAAAGCCTGAACCGTTCGCGGGTCTATGCCGAGCTTCGCCAGCAATACCCCCTGTTCAAGGCCGTGCTTGACGGCGCGGATCGCCAGCAGGCGAACCTTGCCTGCGTTGACTACATGCGGGAAACCTACGGCATCTGGGGCGGCGAGGCGACCCAAAGCGTCTGACCTCGGGGCAGGCGGCCGGGGCTTTGCCGCACCTTTAGCCCGGCCTTGTCACACAGAAGCAAGAGTTCGGCCTGCCGGATATGCCGTGGTGCCCGGTCGGGATGGGTGACCACGCCATCGGTCTGGCGGAACGGCCCGTCAAAGCAGGCGTCCGGGGCCAGAAAGACCGAGAAGAGAAACCTCCTCAGCCGTGGCAGCCGGGTTGCGACAGCGTCGAGGGCGCACTCCATTGCCCCGGTCGGCACATGGGTAAAGACGCCCCAGGCTATGGCCATGGTGATGCTGTCCGGCACGCCGGGGAATGCAAAGTCTGCGTCCTCCACCAGGTGGGACAGCGGCAAGCGGTCCGGGTCTGGCAGTTCGACCGCACGTCCGTGGCGCATGAGGGCAAGCGAGGCGTCTGTGCCCCAGTAGTGGCCCGGCCGCAGATAGGGGACTGCCAGGTGCCCCAGGCGAAGCGCGCCGCAGCCGATGTCGAGAAGGTGATCGTCGGGGGTCATCCCTTCGGCCGCAAGGGCGGCCATCTGAACCCGTCCGGTTTCCCCCCAGCGACCACCGACGATGTCGCGGTGGCGGCCTTTTGCAATCGCCTTGTCGTAAAAGCCGGGGGCGAGGTAGGGCGAGGCGGGGCGGGAGTCGGGCCTCAGCTTTTCGGGTCCTTCTCGACCGGGGCCGAGGCTGCGGCCTTCATCCGGGCAAGAAGCTGCTCTTTGGTCTCGCGCGGCGGGGTGACCGACTTCGGCGCGCCCTTCTGGGCGTGGTCGGGGCCGCGGGGGTTGTGACGGGCCCCCTTGGGGCCGCCGGATTTGGAGTAGTCCATGGGGGTCTCCAGTGCATGGAAAGGTCAGGGGATGCCGGATTTGGGGGCCGGGGGCAAGGGGGTAGGGGTTGGTCGCGGCCACTTGCCCCTTTACCAGGACAGAGGTCAGGCGCGCTATTGCGACGTGAATACGGACAGGGCCGGGGTCACCCACGACATCAGCGCAGAGAGCTATGCCCAGCACAACCCGACGATCAAGGTCTGGCCGGGCGCAATCGGCGAGGCGGTCGAGGCCCTAACTGCGCAGAACAACATGTTCAAGTGTGCCGATATCCAAAGATTCTGGGCAAAGGCAGTCTTGTCCTTGCGGTCAGCGACGGCCAAAGGGGCGACAGGCCGCACGCGTTCAAAGACATCTTCCGGGTCGAGGACGGCAAGAGTGTCGAGCATTGGGATGTGATCCGGGCCGTCCCGACCGAGGGCAGTCAGATCAATTTGCGCGACCGGCGGCAAGGCACGCATGCCCGGACGCGGCGCGTTGTCGCCAGGACTGCGAAATCGGGGCAGAGCATGCCCCGATTTCGGGCCCTAGAACCCGATCACCTTGAAGCCGATCTCGACGCCGAAATCCGCCGACCCGGTCGCCACCGATCCCGGCGCTTGGCTTGATGAAAAAGCTTTCGTTTCCGACAATCCCCAGATCGACCGATTGGCCGTAGGTCACCGCGAGGGCACCGAAAAGCCTGTCCGTCTCCCAGTCATAGTTGATCGCAGGGTCGAGTGTCATGTAGGCCTTCGGATTGGGAAGTCTTGGCACATAGTAAAGGTCAAGGGTCGTCAGGTTCACGTCCAGCCGACCGGCATCCGGATCGCCAAGTGACACCGAATGCTGGAGCGATGGGGCAAAGATCGCCCCGGACGGCAGAAAGGCCGCATAGATGCCGGCAAGCTTCAGCACATCGACCCCGGCCCCCCGGTCCGGGGCATCGGCGGTGTCGAACACGGCCTCGGCGCTGAAGACAAGGCCGTAGGACGGGGTGACCGCTGCAACACGGGTCAGCTTTACGGAAAAATCGCCCGGACCAAACCCGCTGTCGCCAAAGCTGGTCGAGGCAATCGGCAGTTTCAGGTTCAGCCCGGTGCGGCTGTCCGCGCTGATCGGCGTGCCATATTTCAGAAACAGGGTCTGAAGATCGCCGCCGTTCGGCAGGTCTATCCCTTCATACGAAAGGGAAAAACTGGTGCTGAGCCTCGTTGGATCGGTCCCGTCGTCAACCTTCTGGTCATCGGCCATGGCAGTGACGGGAAAAAGCAGGGAAGAGGCAAGCGCGATGCCTAGTCTTGCAGAAGGGATCATGGTTTCGTCCTCATGGGGCGTCGTTCATCGCGATTGCGGGCGTGCCAATGGTGATACGACCTGACCCGCCGCTCCAAGGGCCCGATGGGCCAGCACGGCGCCGGATCGCCGTGCCCTTGGACGTGCGGTCACGCAACCACGTCAATGCGGGACATCTGGCGAGATGAACTTGAACAACTCGGCCGGCAGGAAATTCCCGGTCTGGTTGCCCGCCAGATCCGGGTTTCCGTCAAGCTGCAACCGCCGCGCGCCGGAGCCTTCGCTGAAATCAAGCCCGGCCAGGTTTACCCAGACGATGCTTGGGCTGTTGGTGTCCTGGAAGTAATAGACCTTGTTCTTCTGGTCCGAGACCGTCAGCCACAGCGTGTCGGCGATGTTCGGCTGGCCGGGGACCTTGATCCCGATCGGCACGCTGACGTTGCGCATCACGCTGAACACGGTGGCGACAGCACGGCGCGCGTCTGCGGTCTGTGTGGACTCGTTGATGTAGTAGGACATGCGGGCGAAGCGGTCCGCCGCGCGATTGGTGCCCGGCAGCATCACCGAGCCGCCGATGTTCTTCCAGTAGGCGGCAAGAGCAAGCTGTTGGTCATAGGTCGGCGAGTTGGTCATGATCTGAAACTCGCGGCCATGGTGGATCACCAGTTTGCCGTCGAGGAATTCGAAAATTGCAGAGTCGCCTGATGCGTCGGAGATTGACAGGTGCACGGTCCCTGCCTCGCCCGTGGGGGCGATGATCGGGACGACGCGGAAGGCCTGTTGCCGCAAACCCTCGACCGCCTCGGCGGTAGTGGCGTAGGTGTCCAGGACATATTGCGCCCAGGCCGAGATTGGCAGCGTGGGCCGGGTGTCGCCTTCCGTAGCTAGCATGTTGGCGGCAAGGCCCGCCTCGTTCATCCCATCCGCGACGGCGCCTTCGTAGATCGTGGTGGCGACGCTGCCGTATCTCGAGGTCCAGACCAGCGGGGTGGCGGTATTGCTGTTGCGTTCCAGCCCACGGGGATAAAGCCACAGGTTCGTGTCGACGTCGGACACTGCCCAGTCCATCGTGCGACCGGTGATCGTCTGGCCCTCTTCGCCGAAATAGACCGCGCGTGAGCAGGCTTCGGCCACGGGCGCGGCCATGGCCAGCGCCAGAACCACGCACATTCCAAGTGTCGGGGTGCGTCTCATCGGTGATCCTCCGTTTCGTCTCAGGGCATTTTTGACCCAAGCTTGCCCGGCGGATGTTGCGCGATGTATCATTCTTTGCAGAGTTGAGGTTGCCATCGAAGCAAGAGGTCCGTCATGAACAAGCGCCGCTTCGTGCAGACTGACCCGGGGGCCGTGTTCGCGGCACGGGGCTGGCTGGCCGAGCATCCGGCGGCCTTTCGGGCGCTGCTGGTGGGTGAGGGCGTTCCCGTCGAGATTCGGGTCGGAACCTGCGTGTTCCGCCGGGAAGATGAATCCAACGGGCTTTACGGCATCCTCTCGGGCGCGATCGGAATCGAAGGCGGGCACCGGTTGCAGTCACCGCTGTTGATGCACGTCCTTCGGACGGGGGAGTGGTTCGGAATCAAGGCGGCGTTCCTGGGCGGCCCGCGCGAGCTGACCTATCGGGCGCTGGAGCCGACAAGGTTGCTTCTCATCCCGCGGTCGAAGATTTTCCCTCTGATGCAAACGAATGCCGATGTCGCCATGCGGGTGGGCCAGCTGGCCGAGCTTGCGACTCGCCTCGGGTCATGGGGCGTGCGGGACCTGCAGACGCCGGATGCGGGGCGGCGGCTTGCTTCGGTCCTGTACCGGGTGCTTGGGGCGGGAGAAGTTCGGCCGGACGAGCCGGAAGGGTTCCGGCTTACCCACCAGCAACTCGGGGAAATGGCGAACCTGTCGCGCCATCATGTGGGCCGAAAGTTGGCCCTTTTCGAGGAATCGGGCTGGATCGCCTGCCGCTACAACCGGATCGGGCTGCTGGATGCTGACGGTCTGGCGCGGTTCGCGTTTGGGGATGAAGAGGGGTAGCGGTGCGCCCTGGCGGCGCACCCTGAGAGAGTCGGGCCGAGGCCCGATCCACGCGGCACGCCAGCGACGGGTCGATGCCCTTGCAGGCGGCTACAATGCCCCGCACGGCGTCGATGCCGTGGTCGAGCATCGCCTGCTCGGAGGCGTCAAGCTTGACCTCGCCCACACGTTCAACCCCGTCCTCGCCAGGAATGACCGGCACGCCAAAATGGATGCCGTCCGGTCCGCAGGGGCCTTTCAGACAGGCACACAGGTGGGGAGGCGTTCCTGGTCATTCAACAGCGTCCCTGCCAAATCCATGGCGGTAGCAGCAGGGGCGCGGAGGCCCGGCCCGGATGTCAGAAGGCTGACGATCTCAGCGCCGCCATCACCTCGTGTGCGGCACGCAGGCCTTCAAGATGCGCCCCGCTGACCGTGCATTGCTGACCGATGTTGAGGGCCTCTCCCGCAAAATGCACCCGTTCGGCATGGGCGCGGGCGAGGACCTTTCGGTAGCCGTGGCCGCCCGGTCTGGCCCCGGCGTATGAGCCGCGCGTGAACGGTTCGTTCCGCCAGGCGGTTGCGTGGCCCTTCAGGAACCCCTGCTTCACGCCCGACCCGAAGATCCCCGCCAGCGTGTCAAGCCCGTGCTCGATGGCGGCTTTGGGGCCAGCGGCCTGCAGGTCGCGCGAAAAGCTGCCAGAGGTCTCGAAGGCGGTCAGGCCGGTGCCAGCGATGTTGCACAGAAACCCGCCGCCTTGGGCGATCCCGGCGCTGTTGGGGTGAAGCTGGTAGGTCAGCCAGATGTCCGGATCGGTCGGGATGGTGCCGGGCTTGAACATCAGTGCCGCGTGGTTGTAGTCGCCCATGGTGATGTAGTCGAGCGCCCGGCGCCGGTCGGTGTCCAGCGGCGGATCGAAGCGGATCACATCTTCGGCCAGCACACCGACCGAGGCGGTGACGATGACTGCGCGCGCCCGGATCTCGCCCGCGCGGGTCTTGACCTTCACGCCATCTGGCTGAACCTGGATGTCGGTCACCGGCGTCGAGAGACGGACCGGCAGCCCCTCGGCCAGCCGCGCGACAAGATGGCCAAATCCCTGGCGGCAGAACCAGTCGTCTCCTCCCGCCCAGCTGGAGGTGTCTTGCACCGAGATGTCGGGCAGATCCCGCCCGAGTGAAAGCGCGAACATCATCCTGGCGGTGAAGGACCAGTCGCCATGGTCAAGCCGGATGTCCGCAAGCGAGCGGTCAGTGGGCTGCCCGGATTTTGCGGCAGCTTCGGCATCCTCTTGCGCGGCCTGCATTCCTGCCGCGTAAAGATCATCGACCGCGTCCCAAAGGGTGGCATCATTCGCCAATCCGTGGGTCACGCCGCCCTTGGGCGCGGGATAAAGGTCAAGGCCAAGCGCAAGGCCCGGGGCCTTGAATGCGTTGATGTGTTCATTGTGGAGCCAATGCGCACCCATGTCGAAGGGCACGCCAAAGATCGCGGTGTCGGTGTGGACACGGCCACCGATGCGGTCCGCAGCTTCGACACAAAGGACGTTGCAGTCCGACGCCCGAAGCAGTCCGGTTGCAGCAAGGCCGGCCGCACCCGCGCCCACGACAACCACGTCGCAGTCAAAGACCATGCCCTTTGTGGTCATGCCAGATCCCTCTCTTGCACCTCCATACCCTGAGGCGCGCCACGGGCGAAGTAAACGGCCGATCAGGGGGAAGGCACGTCGCAGACCCCGGTCAACGGGGCCTGCGCCAGGTTCGTGGTGTCAGCCAAGCGACGGGTCGATGCCCTTGCAGGCGGTCAGCAGCCCCTTCACGGCGTCGATGGACTTGTCGAGCATTGCCTGCTCGGAGGCATCAAGCTTGACCTCGACCACACGCTCGACCCCGCCCGCGCCAAGAATGACCGGCACGCCAACATAGATGCCGTCAAGGCCATAGGCGCCTTTCACGAATGCGGCGCAGGGGAGGAGGCGTTTCTGGTCCTTCAGGAAAGCCTCGGCCATTTCCACGGCCGACGCGGCGGGGGCGTAGAAGGCCGAGCCGGTTTTCAGAAGGCCCACGATCTCGGCCCCGCCGTCGCGGGTGCGCTGGACGATGGCGTCAAGCTTTTCCTGCGTCGTCCAGCCCATCGCCACGAGGTCGGGCAGGGGGATGCCGCCGACGGTGGAGTAGCGGACCGAGGGCACCATCGTGTCGCCGTGGCCACCAAGGACGAAGGCGGTGACGTCCTTCATCGAGACGTTGAACTCCAGCGCCAGGAAGTGGCGGAAGCGGGCCGAGTCAAGAACGCCAGCCATGCCCACAACCTTGTGGTGCGGCAGGCCCGAGAATTCGCGCAGCGCCCAGACCATGGCGTCAAGCGGGTTGGTGATGCAGATCACGAATGCGTTCGGGCAATGGGCCTTGATGCCTTCACCCACCGATTTCATCACCTTGAGGTTGATGCCCAAAAGGTCATCCCGGCTCATCCCCGGCTTCCTTGGCACGCCGGCGGTGACGATGCAGACATCGGCCCCAGCAAGGTCGGCGTAAGAGTTGGTGCCGGTGAGGGCGGCATCGAAGCCTTCGACCGGCCCGGACTGTGCGATATCCAGCGACTTGCCCTGCGGCGTGCCTTCGGCAATGTCGAAGAGGATGACGTCGCCGAGTTCCTTCAACGCGATCAGATGGGCAAGCGTGCCGCCGATCTGACCGGCTCCGATCAGGGCGATCTTGGGTCTGGCCATGGAAGCCTCCTCATGTTGGTGGATCGGGGCGAGGGGTAGCCAATAAACCGGTCCCTGTCCAGCCTTGGAATCAGGCGCTGTATACAATTGTATGCGAAACGGTGGCACCGTTGGGCCAGCCCAGTGACTGCCAGCAGCGACCTGGATGGTAAAGCGATGACGGCGCATGACTGAAGTCGGCCACTGGCGGGTGGCCGGGATCGCGTCAGCGCGGGCGCGAACGGTCTTGCCCCGCAGAACAGCGTTGACCGCCAGCTTCCCGGGGTGTGATCCGAAGGGTCTGGCGCAGCCGTCTGGTGCCCTGCGTTGCAGGCGCTGTGCCGGGGTGGACGGCTCAGATCCTTTCGCCTTTGGCGGGCAGGCCTTCGGTCACCGCCTCATATCCTGAACCGGATGCCATCAGACACATCCGACCATCCGGCAGGGTGACGGTGATCGACCAGGTGCCGGTGACCTCGGATGCGAAAACCTCCATCACCGCCGCATCACCCGCAAGGCCGATGGCACGGCGGGTTTCGCCGAAGCGGTCGGCAAGCAGCGCGGTTACCGCCTCGCGCGTGTCGCATTGCGGCGCGGAGAACGCGATCTGGGTGGCAAGGATCACACCGCCAAAGCCAAGCGAGAGGGCGAAGATTGGATGGGTCATGGCTGGCCTTTCGGGCATCGGGATGCCGCGAAGGGTGCTGGGGCCGGGCTGAAATGCGGTTAACCGGGCGCGCGGTTGCCGCAACGCAAGAAGCGGGAATTTCTGCAGCGCAGAAAAAAGACCTTGCCGTTTATGGCGCATCCGTGCTTTCAAGCGCAAGAATATTGCGCGGAGGTGAGTCGTGCTGCGTCCGGTCCGGTCTGTCCTGTATATCCCCGCCTCGAAGGAGCGCGCGCTGGAGAAGGCGCGGGGCTTGCCCGTCGATGCAATCATCTTTGACCTGGAAGATGCAGTCTCGCCGGACGAGAAGGACCGGGCGCGCGGCCTTCTGGCACAGGAGCTTGTGACCGCCGACTTCGGCCCCCGGCTGCGGCTGGTGCGGGTGAACGGACCCGGGACTCCCTGGGGTGCTGCGGACCTGCTGGCCTTTGCCAGGCATCCCGGCGTGGATGCCGTGCTTGTGCCAAAGGTGAACGGGCCAGAGGATCTTGATGCCGTCGCAGATGGGGGGGCCAAGCCCCTTTGGGCGATGCTTGAAACGGCGAAAGGCTGCCAGAACGCCGTGGCCATTGCGGCGCATCCCCGGCTGCAGGGCATGGTGATGGGGACGAACGACCTGACCCGCGACCTGGGTGCGCGGTCGCGGCCAGACCGGATGCCGATTTTGGCGGCGCTTGGCGCCTGCCTTCTGGCGGCGCGGGCCGAGGGCAAGCCGATCGTCGACGGGGTCTTCAACGCCTTCCGCGACGAAGTGGGCCTGCGCGCCGAATGCGAGCAGGGTCGGGACATGGGCTTTGACGGCAAGACGCTGGTGCATCCGGCGCAGATTGACCTTGCGAACAAGATCTTTGCCCCCGATGCAGAGGACCTGCGCCTGGCCCGCCGCGAGATTGCAGCCTATGCTGCGGCGCGCGGCCGCGGCGAGGGTGTGGCCGTGGTAGACGGGCGGATGGTCGAGAACCTGCACGCGGCTGCCGCCGAGGCGCTGATCGCGAAAGCGAGGGTGATTGCGGCGCTGGCCGATTGAGGGCAGGGTGGCGCGCGATGCATCTGGAGGGCGGCCGTGGCACTGATCATTCTGGGACTTCTGTTGTGGTGGGCGGCGCATCTTTTCAAGCGGCTGGCCCCGGCGCGGCGGGCGGCGTTGGGCGATGCAGGCAAGGGGCTGGTGACGGTCGGGGTGCTGGCCGGGGTGGTCCTGATGGTCATCGGCTATCGCGGCAACACCGCGCCGGACCTGTGGTATCCGCCGGCCTTTCTGACCCATGTGAACAACCTTCTGATGCTGTTTGCGGTCTATCTTTACGCCGCGTCAGGCATGAAGACGCGGATCACCCGGGTCATCCGGCACCCGCAACTGACGGCGGTCAAGACCTGGGCGGTGGCGCATCTTGTGGTGAATGGCGATCTGGCGTCAGTCATCCTGTTCGGCGGGCTTCTGGCCTGGGCCGTGGTCGAGGTAATCCTGATCAATCGCGCCGACCCGCGCGGTCCGCTGCCAGAGCCCGCATCCATGGGCAGGGAAATCGGTGCGGTTGTGGGGGCCGTCGTGGTGACCGGAGCGATCGGCTGGGTACACAACTGGCTGGGCGTCTGGCCTTTTGGCTAAGGTCGGGCGGGGGTTTCACACCCCCGCACCCCCGTGGGATACTTGTGGACAGATGAAAGCTGTGGAGAGAAGAGCGTGAAGCTTTATCGGTTTCTCAGTGCGGATGACACATCGGCCTTTTGCCATAAGGTGACGGCAGCCCTGAACAAGGGGTGGGAGCTTCACGGGTCACCCGCCTATGCCTTTGACGCCGCAAACGGCGTGATGCGCTGTGGGCAGGCGGTGGTGAAGGACGCGCCGGGCGACTATGACCCCGAGGTCA
Organism: Rhodobacterales bacterium; assembly: GCA_026400325.1. GTDB lineage: Bacteria > Pseudomonadota > Alphaproteobacteria > Rhodobacterales > Rhodobacteraceae > Tabrizicola. The sequence continues at coordinate 3,060 of JAPLPF010000016.1, read as the reverse complement.
GGCTGGGCAGTGATCACCCACGCCGTGCCGCGGACCCTGGGCGCGGGGGAGCGCGCGGTTTACCATGCGCTTTATCCAGCGCGGGGGGCGGTTCATTCGTCCGATGAATTTGCCCGGTCGGTCGGGCTTGCGGCAAGTCCGCTGGACGATCTCATCGCCTTTCACACGGTTTTCGGAAAGACCGTTCCGGACATCAGCCTGAACGCCGTGGCGAACCTAGGCTATGCCGAGGGGCGCTGGCTGAAATCGGTCTGGCCGGGGGATACGCTGAGGTCGGCGTCCGAGGTGATCGGGTTGAAGGAAACGTCATCAGGGGCGACGGGGGTCGTCTGGGTGCGCACGAAGGGGCTGAACCAGCGCGACGAGGTGGTGCTGGAGTTCGTGCGCTGGGTGATGGTGCGCAAGCGCCGCCGCGAGGTTGTGGTGCCGGTACATGTGCCGGACCTGGCCCCGGTCGTGTCCCCGGACCGCCTGGTTGTGCCGGTGGGTCTGACCTTCGACCGCTATGACTTTGCCCTGGCAGGAGAGAGGCATCGCTGGGGTGACTATGCCGTGGGTGAGGTGATCGACCATGTCGATGCGGTCACGGTGGAAGAAGCCGAGCACATGCTGGCCACGCGTCTGTGGCAGAACACCTCGAAAGTGCATTTCGACGTGGGCCAGCGCGAGGATGGGCGGCGGCTGATCTACGGTGGGCATGTGATCAGCCTTGCCCGCGCGCTGAGTTTCAACGGGCTGGCCAATGCACAGTTCATGGTCGGGCTGAATGCGGGTGCCCACGCCAATCCCTGTTTTGCGGGTGATACCGTTCGCGCCTGGACCGAAGTGCTGGACCGTGCCGAAACCAGCGCGCCGGGGGTTGGTGCGCTGCGCCTTCGGCTGGTCGCCACGAAGGGTGCGGCGGGAGCTTTGCGGGGATCGGACGGAAAATACCTGGCCGATGTGCTGCTTGATCTCGACTACTGGGCGCTCTTGCCACAGTGACGGTGAAAACTGGGCCTGATGACGATTGACTGTTGGGTCAATGGATCATCTGTGCCATCGTCGGACCATCGCTTTCCTGCAGGCAAAGATGAAAGAGGCTCAGACATGCGGATCTTGACCGGACTGATGGCATTGGCGTTCTCCGCTGGCACGGCCATGGCGCAGGACTTTCTGGTCTATGGCGGCGCCGAGCTTGAATTCACCTACGAAGAGTTCGGGCCGGATACCGGAACTGTCAGCTACCTTTCGGGGTATGTCGAACTTGAAAAGGCCGGGTTCTACACCGGGGTCTGGGCGCAACTTGCGGATGATGACCTTCTGAACGAGGTCGATCTTTACCTGGGCTATCGCAACGAGACGGCGGCAGGCCTGGCCTATACCGCCTACTACACCCGATACTATTATCCGAATGACGGCAACGATGGCGGCGGTGAGTTCTCTCTGGAGTTCGACGCGCCGCTGGGTGATCGCTTCACCGCTTCGGCCGATTTCTACTATTCGCCGAAGTTCGAGGGAGTCTCTGCTCTTGGGTCAGCCTATGTGGCCGGTGCCTGGACCGTGACGGATGCCCTGGAACTGTCGGCGAACTATGGCGTCTATGAGGTCGATCTGGCCAGCAACGAAACAGAATGGGACTTTGGCGCAACGTATTATGTTGGGGACGAGACCGGGATCGACCTGCGCTATTATGACGGAACCGAGTATCTGAGCAGTTATCTCGGGTTGAGCGTGACCTGGGATTCGACGCTGCTTGGCGGTTGATCGAACCAAACGGGACCTTGTGATCACGGCTGGAAAAGTCGTGATCACAAAAGCGGAAAACTTGCGACGATAGCGGAAACAGTGTCGTCATGCGGCATTGTCGCGCGTGACATCGACGAAATCCACGTTATGCAGGGGGTCAGGAACGACAGCCTGACGCTGGCCCAGATTTGGGCCGCGCAGCCAGACGCGAGGACCCACCCATGGCAGACGCCAAGCGCCCCCCGACCGCGATGCAGCGCCCCTTGTCGCCGCACCTTCAGATTTACCGGCCGCAGTTGACCTCGTTCACCTCGATTCTGACACGTATCACCGGCAATGGCGTGATCGTGGCGGTCATGCTTGCAGTGTGGTGGCTTTTGGCAGCTTCGGCCTCGGACTCGGATTTCGCGCTGGCCGATGCCGTGCTGACCAGCTGGTTCGGGGACCTCGTGTTCACCCTGGCGCTTTGGGCGATCTGGTACCACTTCCTGGCAGGGTTGCGGCACCTCTACTTTGACGCCGGTCACGGGCTTGAAGTGGCAACGGCGGAAAAGCTGGGCTGGGCCTGCATCACCCTGTCGGTCGTCCTGACCGTGATCACCATTCTTCTGGTTCAGTGAGGCTGACATGCGCTACCTGACTGCCCGCAAACGTGCCGAGGGTCGCGGTTCGGCTGGAACCGGCACCGAACACCACTGGGCGATGACGGTATCATCGGTCGGGCTGGCTTTCCTTTTGCCATCGTGGCTTTACATCTTCGGCAGCGCCCTTGGTGGCACACGGGCCGAGGTGCTGGAGACTTTCGCCCGTCCCTTTCCGGCCATTGTCACGGCGCTGATCCTTGTGGTCGGCATGCGGCACTTCGCGATGGGGGCGACGATGATGATCGAGGATTACGCCAAGGGCACGACGCGCAAGATGCTGATCATCGGTGCGGTATCGCTGGCCACGGTTACTGCCGCGACGGGTCTGTTCGCCCTGGTCCGTATCGCGCTTTGAAGGACAGATGATGCAAGCCTACGCTTATGAGACGCATGACTATGATGTGGTGGTGGTCGGGGCCGGCGGCGCGGGTCTGCGCGCCACGCTGGGCATGGCCGAACAGGGGTTGCGGACGGCTTGCGTGACCAAGGTGTTCCCGACCCGCAGCCACACGGTCGCCGCACAGGGCGGCATCGCGGCCAGCCTTGGCAACATGGGCCCCGACAGCTGGCAGTGGCACATGTACGACACCGTGAAGGGATCGGACTGGCTGGGCGACACCGACGCGATGGAATACCTCGCCCGCGAGGCCCCGAAGGCAGTCTACGAGCTGGAGCATTACGGCGTGCC